>JBBARJ010000281.1:0-4573 GCA_040399825.1 Gemmatimonas sp. | reverse complement strand
CCCTCGCGTTTGCGGCGACGAAAACGTGGGAAGCCGTGTGGGACACGCTCGTCGACGACTACCTCCGGTTGCACCGGCCCTCGTTGCGCTGAGCGGGCACGACGGCGTACATACGTGATGGAGGCCGCGGCGGCGTCGCCGGGTCCGCTCTCACTTTTTTGACGCTCCTTATGCGAAGCTCGACGATACACGGGCGGCGCCACGCGCTCGCCGTAATGCTGACTGCCGCGCTCGTGGTGGGGGGCTGTGTTGCTCCGCTGAAATTGGCGCACGACGATTCCGATGTCGTCTTGTCGCGCCAACTGCTCGATGCGCCGAACCCGTCGCAGAAGGGCCGCTTCGCGGTGAAGACGCTGTATTACGGCAGCGGCACCGACAAGCAGCGCGCCGTCTATCGTGACTCAGTCACGCTGAAAACAGCCGTCGTGAACGGGGCCAAGTTCGCCGCAGCGCCCGATCCCAAGCAGGCCCAGCTCCGCAAGAAGTATTGGGGATTCGATTTCACCAAGCTGCCGGTGAATGGGCGCGTGTGGTATCCCGACGCGCCGGGGCCGTTTCCCCTCGTGCTCGTGGTGCACGGCAACCACGACATGAAGCAGTTCTCCGATCCGGGCTACGGGTACCTCGGGGAGCTGCTCGCGTCGCGCGGCTACATCGTGGCGTCGGTGGATGAGAACTTTCTGAACGGCAACATCCGCGGCGAGAACGATGCGCGCGGATGGATGCTGCTCAAACACTTGCAGTCGTGGAAGCGCTTCAACGACTCCACCGGCTCGCCGTTGCAGGGCAAGGTGGACATGCACAACATCGCGCTGATGGGACATTCGCGTGGTGGGGAAGCGGTCACCGTGGCCGGTGCGTTCAACCGCCTGGCGTACTATCCCGACGACGCCACGGTGAAGTTCGACTTCAACTTTGACATCAAGTCACTGGTGGCGATCGCGCCGGTGGACGGGCAGTACCGCCCCGCCGACAAGCCGACGCCGGTGGCGAACTACAACTACTTCCTGATGCACGGGTCGCACGACGGCGACGTGTCCACGTTCAACGGCCTCGCGCAGTACGAGCGCATCCGGTTCACCGACGGCAAGCCGTGGTTCAAGTCGGCGGTGTTCGTGTACCGCGCCAATCACGGGCAGTGGAACACCACGTGGGGCAGTCTCGACGGCGGACCGCGCAGCGCGCGGTCGCTCGATACGCGCGGCCTCATGTCGCAGGCCGATCAGCGCCAGTTCGCTGAGGTGTACATCTCCGCGTTTCTCGATGCCACGTTACGCGGGAAGAGCGAGTACTTACCGATGTTCCGCGATCATCGCGTGGTCGGTCAGTGGCTGCCGAAAACGATGTACACCACGCGCTTTCAGGAGAGCGCGTTCCGTACCGCCGCCGACTTCGAGGAAGACGTGGACGTGACCTCCGGCTCGGTGCCGGGGATCGTGTTCTCGAACGACTCGGTGGCGGTCTGGAAGGAATCGCCCGTGCCGTTCCGCTCGCGCGGGTCCACGCAGGCGCACAGCGCCGTCACGATCGGCTGGAATAATCGCATCGCCGGCGATGACACCACGAAGGTCGGCCAGGCGGCGTCGTTCGCCATGCAGGTGAGCGATTCGCTGCGCAGCGCGTGGAGCGTGGGCGCAGCGTCGTCGCTGGTGTTCTCGCTGTCGCCGACCGACGCCAAGCCCGGCCCGCGCGCCGCCGCGCGTGACACCTCGAAGAAGTCCGATTCGCTGTCGAAGAAGGCGGCCAAGAAGCCCGCGCCAAAGAAGCCGTCGGCGAAGGACGCGAAGCCCGATACGGTGCCGGTCGATCTCTCGATCGAGGTGACCGACGCGGGAGGACGCTCGGCGACGGTGCCGTTGTCGGCGTACGGCGTGGTGCGCCGTCCGCTGGAGTCGTATGTGTATCGTCGCGCTGGCCGCGATAAGCAGCGCTTTGCGAACGTATACGAGATCGTGCTTCAGACGTATGCGATTCCGCTCGCGGATTTTGCCCGCAGCACGCCCGGGTTCGATCCCGCCCGCATTACGCGCGTGCGGTGGCGCTTCGACCGCAGCCTCGCCGGCACGATCATTCTCGACAACATCGGCTTCTCCAACATGCGCACTGAGTTCACCGCACCCACGATCGGAGCGACGCGATGAGCCGCTCCTGCATGTTGCTTCGCCGCAGCGCGCTGGTCGCGGCGATGGCCACCGGTCCTGTCGCCACGAGTGCACGGGCGCAATCATCGGCACCGGACCAACGTGAGCGCTATGCGCCGCTCGTGCTCAAGCTGCCGGCGTCGGCCCGCGTGTTGTCGTTGGGCGGTGCGCAGGTCGCCCTCCGCGATGTCGATGCCGTGTTCGGCAATCCCGCGCTGGTGGGGACCGGTACCGGCTTGGCATTCGGTGCGGAGCGCTACGCCAGCGGCGCCACGGCAGGACAGTTCGCCAGCAGCTCGACCATCGGACCGCTCGGCATCGGCGTTGGTGTGCAGCTGCTCGACGCAGGGCCGCGCTATGGCGCATTTCCGGCGCGCAGTGATGTGCTCTCGCGTGACAACGTCGGTGGCACCACGAGTCTTGCGGCATCGCTCGCGGCCTCGCTCACGTGGAAGCAGATCCGCTGGGGCGTGGCTGCCAAGTACGTCGAAGAGCGCGTGACGGATGATCGCGCGGGTGGTGTCGCGTTCGACATCGGCGCCTCGAAGTCCCTGTCGTTGCTCAACAGCACCGTGGGAGTCGCGGTGCAGCATCTTGGACCACGGCTCGACGTGGCCGGCCGTCGCGAGGCGCTCCCCGCGCAGCTCGCCCTCGGGATCGCCACGGCCCCGAAGGGACTCGGCAAATGGGTCGACGTGGGGGGCACCGCGGAGCTCGATGTCCGTCGCGATGGCGAGCTGTTTCCCCGCGGCGGCGTGGAGCTCAGCTACTCGCCGATCGAAGGCGTGACCTTCACCGGCCGTGCGGGTGGCCGGCGTCCGCAGTTGCGCGAGGAACGACCGGTCACGGCGGGCGCCGGGTTTACGGTGGATCGCTTCACCCTTGACTACGGGTGGGAGACGTTGCGCGAGGGGGCGGGGCATCGCCTCACCGTCCGCCTGCGATAAGCCATTTTTGCGCGCCGCTCCCCTGTTCGTGCGGGGCGTCATTTCGCTAAATTGAAAAGCTGGCCCGTTTTGTGGCGGGTCGGCGCTCCGGTAGCTCAGTTGGTAGAGCAGTGGCCTTTTAAGCCATAGGTCGTGGGTTCGAGTCCCACCCGGGGCACTCGCTGGTCACCCGGGTATCTTTGAGCATGCGTGTTCGCATCCTCCTTTCAGCGGCGGTGGTCCTCCTCGCCGCCGGTCTGTCTGTCCCGCCGCCGGCCGGAGCCCAGCTCGGGCTCCCCTCGCGGGCGCCCAGCGCCGACAGCGCCTCGTCAGTCGTGTCCCCGGCCTCGCCGCGGGCCGCGCTGGAGGCGTTCCTGCGGCTCGCCGAGGCCAGTGACTTCGAGGGCGCCGCCGAGTACCTGTCGATTCCCGCGGCGGATCGTGATCGCGCCGCAGCGCTCGCGCGTCGTCTCAAGACCATTCTCGAGCAACGCCTCGCAATCGACGTGCGCGCGGTTTCCGGCGCCGTTGCCGGTGATACTACCGATGGTGACATCGGCGGCGACCGCATCGGCGTCATCACCTCGGCCACTGGCCGCGAGGATCCAGTCCGGATGGTGCGGCTCTCGGCGCCCTCGTCGGGCGGGCCGGTGCAGTGGGTGTTCTCGCAAGCCACCGTTGGGCGCATCGACGACTGGTTCGACAATCTGGGCGCGCCGTGGCTGCGTGAGCGAATCCCGCGAACGCTCATGCGCGACGGTCCGTTCAACGTGTACTACTGGCAGTGGCTTGGGCTGGCGTTGGCGATTCCGGTGGTGCTGTTGCTGGCCTGGGGACTCGGCGCCGTGCTACGCAATCTGTTGGGACGCATCGCGCGACGCACCGTGAACCAGTGGGACGACGCGCTGCTGGAGCATCTGCGCGGACCGTTCCGGTTGTGGGCGGCGTCGTTGGCGATCGGCCCGCTGCTCTCGTTGCTGCAATTGAACGCGCGGGTGGACGGCTTCTTTACGTCGCTCACGCGTGGTCTGGTGCTGCTGTCGATCTTCTGGGGGCTGCTGCGCATTATCCGGCTGGCGCAGGATCGCGTGGCGAACGCCGCCTGGGCCGCCGACGAGGGCACCCAGGCGCGCACGTTGGTGCCATTGCTGGGCAACTTCCTGCGCGTGACGTTGGCGATCGTGGCGTTGCTGGTCGCATTGGCGCAGTTCGGGTATCCGGTCGGCACCCTGCTGGCCGGTCTCGGGATCGGTGGTATTGCCGTGGCCTTGGCGGCGCAAAAGACCGTGGAGCATCTGTTCGGCAGCGTGTCGCTCGCCGCCGACAAGGCATTCCGCGTGGGCGACTGGGTACGGGCCAGCGCGACGGAAGGCGAGGTCGAGCGCATCGGGTTGCGCTCCACGAGCATCCGCACTGTCGATCGTACCGTGGTGCGTATCCCCAACGGGCGTCTGGCCGACGAGCGCATCGAAACGTTCGGCGAGCGCGATCGCATTCTGCTACGTA
>JBBARJ010000280.1:0-4598 GCA_040399825.1 Gemmatimonas sp. | reverse complement strand
ACCTTTCACCTCCCCGACAGCTCCTTCTCGCTCGAGAATTACTGTCTGGATACCGACGCGCACGAAACGGCCATGCGGGCCGCCGGCTTGCGTGACATCCGATGGCACGGGCCACGCGTTTCGCCCGAAGGCCGATCAACCATGCCACCCGAGGCGTGGGATGTCTTGCTGGCGCATCCGCCGATCACGTTTCTGGAGTGTCGCCGCTGAACGACGCCACCGGCATTACCGGGTCGTCGTCACGCCGTACTGGCGCTTGAGCTGCATGATGCGCCGGTACGATTCGTCGATACGCGCTTCGCTGATGCGCCCCGTGCTCACCAACATCTTGATGGTCGTGAAGGCGCGCTCGGCGATGTCCGGCACGTACACGCTCGCGTTGTTGGGGAAGGTGAGAATGTCGATGCCGGCGTTGATTCCCAACTCGATGGCTTGCTCGAGGCCATAGAAACTCGCGACGGCCTTCATCTGCATGTCGTCGGAGAAAATCACTCCGTTGAAGCCGAGCTCCTCGCGCAGCATGCCGGTGAGCACGCGCTTGGACAGCGTGCCGGGGTGGTCCTTGTCGAAGTTCGCGTTGAAGATGTGCGCCGTCATAATCGCATCCAGCTCACCGGCTTCGATGGCACGGCGGTACGGAATGAGCTCCGACGCGGCCCACGTGGTGGTGACGTCGGCCATGCCGACATGCGAATCATTCCAGGCGCTGCCGTGCCCCGGAAAGTGTTTGAACGTGGTGATGATGCCCTGCGCGCGGTGCGCGGCGGTGACGATGCGCGCGTGCGTGGTCACCACGTTGGGGTCGGCACTGTAGCTGCGCTCGAGCTTCCCGATCACGGGGTTGTCGGGATTCGAATTGACATCCGCCACGGGCGCGAAGTTCACGTTGATGCCGAGGGCCTTCAGGGTGCGGGCCGTGCGGTCGGCGTAGAAGCGCGTGGAGTCGGGGCTGTTGAGCGCGCCCAGATACTGGGCCGACACCGAGGCCGGAAAGCCGTAGGTAGTCTTGAGGCGGTTCACGCGTCCGCCTTCCTGGTCGATGGCCACCAACAGCGGCACGCGGGCGAACGATTGCAGCGAGTCCACCAGCGCCGTGAGCTGCGCCGGCGACGCGATGTTGCGATCCGCTTTCTGGCGCTCCACATCCACATCGAAGAAGATGACGCTGCCGAGGTGGAAACGACGGATGTCGTGCGCGATGCTGCTATCGGAAGTCGCCACCGTGCCGCGGAAGCCGATCATCAGCATCTGGCCGATCTTTTCGTCGAGCGTGGGGCGCTGCGGTGCTTGCGCACCGACCGCGGTGGCGCCGAGCAGGAGGAGCGAGAGGAGGAGCGGCCGCATGGTGTGGTGACGAGGCGTGACGTGGCGGGGAATTCCGGCGGGTGATGCCGTGGAAGATACCAGGCCGGGCCTCGAGGCCTGATTACGCCGTCGCGAGTTCCCCAACCGCGTGCCGACCGCCGGCCGGTGCGCTCTGACGATCCAGCGCCAGCACATAGCGGTTCGCGAGCCAGATCACCCGCTCGAACACGCTGGTGGCCGGCAGGAGCCGCGTCTGGCTCTCAGGACCGAGTCCACCTTCCGCCCCGATGAAGCCGGCGCGCACCCCTTCCATGACCGAGGCGCGGTCCGACGTGAGCGCCAGGGCGATCGTGTAATCGTGATCCCCGTCCTGCACCGCATCGGACAGCACGAATAACACCGTACAGAGCCCCTCCACGAGACTCGCCCGGAGCGCGTGGGCCGCCGGTTCGGGAAATGCGTCCTCGAGCCAGTCCACGAAGTCGTGGCAGCCCTCCATCATGTGCACGAGCAGTTCATTGCGGGCCCGCACATTCATCACGCGCTCCAGCGCACCGTGGCTCTCTGTGCGGCTCATCAGCCGGTCGATGAACCCGGAACACTCGCTCACCACATTCGTGCAGGCCTCCAGCAGCTCTTTGTGCTGATAGGGCGTGCCCTCCACTTCGGCCGCGCGCAGCGGATCGAGCAGGCGCGGCAGCAAGGTGAGAAGGCGGGCCTGCTCCTTCTCCACCAGATCCAGCGCCGTCTCGGGGTCGTCGAGCGCCTGTTCGTAGATGAAGTGCGGCTTGGACAGCACATCGCCCACGCTGGGCGGAAAGAGCCGCCCCGCGATCGTCATGAGCGCACGACTGAGCAGCCCCGCCGACACCGCCGACACCACCTGCAAAATCAGGAACGCCACCGCCACCTGCTCGCCGGTCGTCCCGCCCAGCCGCGCGAGCATCGACGCCCCGCCGCGCGCCTCGGCCGCCTGCGCCAGCAACAGCACCGGCAGCAGCAGCACGACGCCCAACGATTTGATCGCGAACTGGACGAACGCCAACTGGCGTCCAACCCCCGTGAGATTGCCCGACAGCAGGAAGGTGCTGAGCCCCGATCCGACGTTCGAGCCCAGCACGATCAGGAGCGTCTGGTCGAGCGTGAGCACGCCGGCCACGGCCATAGTGACCGCAATGGCCGACATGGTGGACGACGACTGAATCACCAGGGTAAGCAACAGCCCCGCGATGAACGGCAGCAGCTGCGACTGGGCGGAAAAGCGGATGAACGCCCGCACCGATTCCAGATCCTTCATCGGCCGGGCCCCCTGCTTGATGAGCCACACCCCGAAGAACAGCATCCCTACGCCATACAGCGCGCCGATGAGATGACGCCCGCGCTCACGCTCGTTGAGCCCGAAGTAGTAACAGAAGCCCACGATGCCGAGGAGAAAGAGCACCGCGACATGGATATCGAGCGTGGCCAGAAACACCAGCAGGGCCGTGCCGACATTGGCCCACGCCAACACCGGCAGGGCGCGTTCCGGCGTGATCATACCGCTGGTCACCAGCGACACGCTGATGAACGTGACGGCATTGGAGCTTTGCGACACGATGCCGGCCGCCGTGCCAACCAGCGCCGCACTGAAGTGATGTCCGGTGGCCCACGCGACCCAGCCGCGAAAACGCGCGCCGGTCATCTGCTTCATGTGCGTCCCGATGTTCTTGACGCCAATGAAGAACAGGCCGAGTCCGGCGATGATGTCGGCTACGATTTCCATCAGGGAGAACAAGAGGGGCGGTCAGGACAGCGTAACTGAGAATCGTAAGGCGGTGCCCTGCGATCACCTTCCCCCGACTCGTATCAGTTCGATAACAAACGGCTCCCGCAACAAACGCCTCCCGCCGCGGGCTGGCTTTCACAGACGGGCGGTGTCAATTACCATCGCACAGTCGGCCAGCGGCGCCTTTCCGTCGAGCGCGACCACTTTCCCCCCTGGAGATCCCGATGGAATTCATGCGTCGATCGACCCTCGCGGCCGTCGCCGTGGCCGGCGTCCTGTTGGCGGCTTGCGGCAAGCGCGAGCAGATCACGACGATCGCCCAACTCGATGGCAAGCAGTTCGCCGTGCCCACCGGGACGGTCGCGGACCAGCTCGTCACCTCGAAGCTGCCCAATGCCAAGTTTTTGTACTTCAACACCGTGCTGGATGCCGCGCTGGCGGTGAAGGCCGGGAAGGCCGACGCGGCGGCGTACGATGAGCCGATCCTCAAGAACATCGCGGCCAAGAACCCGGGGCTCGTGGTGCTGGCCGAGAAGATCACGACCGACGACTACGGGTTTGCCTTCCGGCTGGGCGACAGCACGCTGAAGGCGGCGGCCGATTCGGTGGTGGCCGCCATGCGCGCCAGCGGTGAGTACCAGCAGATGGTGGACCGGTGGCTGCCGGCCCAGGGCGAGCCGAAGCCGATGCCTGACATTCCCACGGGGAGCGGCGAGGTCCTGCGTTTCGGGACGGCCGCCGTGACGGAGCCGTTCTCGTTCATGGACGCGTCGCGCCAAGTCGTCGGTTTGGACGTTGAGATCGCGGCGCGTACGGCGGCGAAGCTGGGCCGACGCCTCGAGATCGTAAACATGGACTTCGGCGCCATGATTCCTGCGCTCATGGCCGGCAAGGTGGACATGATCGGCGCGTGCATCACGATCACGGCCGAACGGAAGAAGTCGGTCCTGTTCTCGGAGCCGTATTACGTGGGTGGGATCTCGGCCATCGTGCGGCAGTAATCGCCGTCGGGTTCACTGGGTCAGCGTCGTTGAAGACCCCCTGAACCCCCTTGAACCATGCAGCTCACCGACATCCCCTTCGGTATTACCGACTGGAGCAGCGTCGAGCCCACGGTGCACGCCGGGACCTCCGGCACGGCCACGTGGCGTACGCGGCACTTCGGCGATATCCGCGTGCGCATGGTGGACTACTCGGCGCACTACGTCGCCGATCACTGGTGCGAGAAGGGACACATCCTGCTCTGCCTCGCGGGCGTCCTCGAGACCGAGCTGGCCGATGGCCGGGTCGTGCAGCTCACCGCAGGCATGAGCTATCAGGTAGCGGACCACGCCGAGCCGCATCGGTCGCGCACGACCGGTGGGGCGACGCTGTTCATCGTGGACTGAGCACCGACGGCGCGCGCGGCTGGCGGGACCAGACGCGCTCAGGATACTCTTCATCGTCCTGCTGTACATCCTCGAGGAGAGCCCGTGATGAAGCTGTTCGCGCGTGTCGCATTGGTCCTGGCGTCCGTCTCCACCGTCGC
>JBBARJ010000279.1:0-4604 GCA_040399825.1 Gemmatimonas sp. | reverse complement strand
GTTGTCCGCGAACGCCAAGCGCCCGACCCTTGGGGGCGTCCAGCCAGCGGACGTCACCGGTGCGCGGGATGAGCAGCGGCTGCACGTGGCCGGCATTGACGAAGGCCAAGGCGCCGGTCGCCGGTTGGTACCGTGCATACACGGCCGTCACGAACAGCAGCTCCGTGTTGCCCTCGTGCAGCAGCGCGTTGGCCGCGCCGACCAGCATGGCCGGATCGTTGGGGGTCGCGCCCTGGACTGGCTGCAGCGCGGTGGTATGCAGCACGCTCTTGGCTGACATGGCAAAGAGTCCGGCATGAATGCCTTTGCCGCAGACATCCGCGACGACGAGGCAGACGGCCCCGTCATCCACCTTGAAGTGGTCATAGAAATCCCCGCCGATGTCTTGGGCGGGGCGCATCATCCCCTGTACGGCAAAGGCATCCGTGGCGGGCCAAGGGCTGGGCTGGAGTGACTGCTGCAGTTTTGCCGCGAGGTCGATCTCTTCCTGCAGCTTCGCACGACGCAACGACTCGTGATACTGCTGAAGAAACGCAATTTTCCGATCGCGATGGACAATGGCGCCGCTGATGACGCAGAGACCGGCGAGGGTCAGGAATTCCTGGAAATTGAACAGCCGAGAGGCGCTCACCACCGGCACGGAGAGGAAGATCGCCAGCGTACCAAAGACGAAGGCAGAGGCATTGATCAGCGCTCGCCAGTGCCATTTCACGATGTACGCGAAGTTCGTGGCGACGAGCAGCGTCGACAGGCGCAGGAATTTTCCCCGCGTGATGACGGCGATGATGGCCAACAGGAGCAGTCCCGAGATGATGCCGACCATGTGCAGCGTGAGCAGCCGTTCGGCCACGCGGCGGCTGGCCACGGCACGCGGGTGCTTCAGCGCAAAGGCCAGCAGCGCGCTGATGATGAGCACGACGTGACTGACCACGATCAGCGCGTCACTCAGGCCAACGGTGCCCGTGCGGGCAAGGTCCGACGCGATCCGATCGGAGTCGGCGACGATGAAGAACGGCAACAAGAGGATGATGGCCAGGCCACCATAGGGCGCGATCGACAGGTTTGCTTGAAACCGTCGATCCACGAGCTCCCGTCGCTCGTCCGTGTTCAAACTGGCCAACAGTCGCGATTCGACCAACCAGTCCGGCAGGTATCGTCCCAGTGCCGTCAGCATGGCCGCGCGCGTTTCAATTCGCCAACCGCAGCAGCAGGTGGCAACGGTCGCCGTCCGTTCTCACGCGCAGGCGCTCAGCGCGCTGGCCCAGCAGCCAGCCCGTGAGTTTGGCGAGCCCGGTCGGGTCATTCAGCAGGGTGTTGCGGTCTGGTCGGGTCTTGACCAGTTCAATAGCCTGCCCCTGGTGCGAGACATCGAGGTCCAGGTTGTACTCGTCAAAGGTGAGATCCACCGTGACATCCCCGGTGGTGAGGCCCGTGGCCAGCGACTCCATCACGTGATGTAGCGATTCGGTGGCCATGGTGATGGTTTCTTTCCGCGCCGCAACCGAAGCGCCGAACTGCAGCAATCCGTCGCGGATGGCCACGTAGTTGTCGGTGCCCGCGGCCAGCGTGAGGCGGGTGCGGCGGGTGTTTCCCAATTGCATCACGTAGTTCAGGACGAGCGCCACGATGGCGCTGAGGGAGACGGGGGAGTTGAGAATAGGCCTGAGGACGTGCGGTGCGTTCACATACAGGTGCGGCATGAGGCCGCCGCTGAGTCCGAACGCCAAGGCGCAACCCGCCATCAGGATGCGGCGAGCATCGAGCAGCCGAGAGGTCAGCAGCTGGATGCCGGCCAGCATCATGAAGCAGCAGCAGTAGACCACCGCCGCGCCGGTGATGGGAGGCGGCAGTGCGGTGATCGTTGCGGCCACCTTGGGCAGGAAGGCACAACACACCATCAGCAGGCCGAAGCTGTACGCGATGGTGCGGCTCGTCGCGCCGCTGGCAATGGCCAGGCCGATGTTGCTGGACGAGGTGTTGTGGCTCACCGTCCCCAGCAGACCGGCCACGATGTTGCCAATCCCCTGTGAAGTGGCGCCACGGCTCACCGACGCCATGTCCGTGCGCGTCCATTCCGAGTCATTGATTTTCTGGCACATCGTCAGGTCACCGACGTTCTTCAGTGACGTGGCGATGCACGCGATGGTGAAGGGCAGCAGCAGCGACCATTCCACCGCGATGCCGGGCACGGCCCGGCGAGGCCAGCTGACCCACGGCTGATCCACGACCGACTGCACCGCGGTGGGAGGGATGCAATCCAGCGCCACCGCCGCGGCCACACCGGCGCAGATGCCGATCAGCAACGGGAACAACCGGACCAGACCACGCCCCCACGCGGTGCACCCCATCATGGTGGCCAGGGTAATGAGCCCGACAGCGACATTGCGCCCCTGATCGGCACCGGCACTGAGGGTGGCCGGGTCCGCCAACAGCCTGGGGAAGCCTGCGGGCATGACAGCGACGCCGACCATGGTCATGACGACGCCGATTACCTCGGGTGGAAACAGCGCCCGGATGCGCGGCAGCAGCCGCGCCACGGCCACTTCGAGAACGCCGGCCACCGTGGTCATGCCGAACAAGGTGGGCAGGCCATACCCACCACCGGCGAGAACGGCGGTCGAAAAAAACGCCGGCGCGACAATCGGCGGGCAGAGGTAACCAGAGCCGATGGGGCCGCGTCGATTGGCCTGCAGCATTGCCCCCAGGCCGGTCACGATCATGCTCATCCGCAGGATGCTCTGCGTGTCGCCTGCCGAGGTCGAGAAGGCCGCCAGTGCCGTGGCCATCATCACCCATCCGGCCGCGCCGATCAGCAGTTGCTGCAGCCCCAGCGTGGCCAGTGCCGGCAGCGGCGGTGTATCGTCCACGCCGTAGGTCAGAGTACTGGGTTTCACGTCAATCGCGCAGGTTGACGATGTCGTCGAATCCCACGGTGAGAATCACGGCGCGGATTTGTGCGCTGGCACCGCACAACTGCAACGTGCCGCCTTTCGCTTCGGCGGCGTTGGCGGTTATCAGCAACACCCTCAGCCCTGCACTGCTGAGGAATTCAATGTTGGAGAAATCCAGTTCGACAGAGTCGGCGTCCCCGTCCAGCAGGCGCTGCATTTCTTCCTCGTGCTGCGCGGCTGTCGAGGCGTCAAATCGACCGACCGGTTGGTATTTCGCGATGCGGACCAAGGGGATTCCCGTATGTCAGGGCAGTTCAGTGGCGGGGGATTTCCACCAAGATGCCTGCTATACCGGCAATCCGGAATGCCGCGTCCGCAGTGCCGCGTCCGCGTGACTGCCGATCGAGGGGCTGCTGTCTCGCCGACGAGATGGCGCACCGTTGGTCCGTCGTGGTGCCGATCGCGAGCCACCACCGGCAGCTCACCGCCCTCAGATCTCGGTCACCGCTCGCTCGAAAACGGCCAACTACTGAGTGAGCAGGGAGGAGAATGCGAGGAAGGAGGAAGCAGGATCACGGCGCGGCTGTCCTGCGTTCTCCACCCTGATGCCCTCCGCCCTGCCTCCTAAGCCGTTGGCAGTGACTACCGCAGCACCGGGTACGCCACGATCAGCGCAATCGCCTGCCCCACGAGCACATCACCGGGATAGTGCACGCCCAGCATCACGCGGGAGAACCCCACCAGCAGCGCGACAACGAGCAGCGGGATGGTAAGCGACGGCATCGCGACCGCGAGCCCGACAGCCACCGCCATGGCGGCACAGGCGTGTCCACTGGGGAACGAGAACTGATCGGGGATGAGCACGAGGGGGTCTGGCCCGTCACCGCCCCGCCACGCCGTGGGTCGCGGGCGGCCGACGAGGCGCTTCACGATCTGCACGACCGCATGCGAGGCCCCTAGCAACAGCAGGGTGCGCCACGCCATCGCGACCGTGACCCCGGGCAACGCCGCCGAGGCGATGCTGAGGGCAATGCTGGCCCGCGCGCCGCCCACATGGGTGAGCGTCGTCCAGAAGCGGCGGCGCGACCGCGCGGACGTGGCCGTCAGCACGAGGCGGAGAAACAGCGCGCGGTCACGCGCATCGAGTCGGGCCAGTAGGGGGCTCATGGACGGAGATGGTCGCTCGCGCCGGCCACGAGTTGGTGATCAGTGCGCCACGCA
Source organism: Gemmatimonas sp. (assembly GCA_040399825.1). Classification (GTDB taxonomy): domain Bacteria; phylum Gemmatimonadota; class Gemmatimonadetes; order Gemmatimonadales; family Gemmatimonadaceae; genus Gemmatimonas. The sequence goes on along the minus strand of JBBARJ010000279.1, from coordinate 492 downwards.
CCGGTCACACCAATATCTCGATATCGTCACGGGCAGCGGACCAACGCCGGCGTGATCAGGCGTCGGGCATCAGCCCCGCTTCCAACGCGAATCGCGTGAGTCCGGCCACACTGTGAATCTCGAGCTTGCGCATCAGACTTTCGCGATGTGCCTCCACCGTGCGTCGGCTGATTCCCAACTCGGCGGCAATGGCCTTGTTCGTGAGCCCGCGCGCCACGCCGCCCAGCACGTCGCGCTCCCGCGGCGTGAGCAGCTCGAGCTGCAGATGCGGCGCTGACACCGGCGCCGACACCGGCGCGGCCTCGCTGGTACTGAGACGCTTCACCACGGCGGGGCTGAAGAACGTCCCGCCTGCGTACACCACGTGGATCGCCGCCCGCAGCTCTTCGCCGGCTGAGTCTTTGAGCAGATAGCCGTGCGTGCCAATGCGCATCCCTTCGCGCACGTACTCGCTCTGGTCGTGCATGCTCAGCAGGAGAATGCGCACCGACG
>JBBARJ010000278.1:0-4686 GCA_040399825.1 Gemmatimonas sp. | reverse complement strand
ATCGCTGCGGCGATGTCCCGGCGAGCTCTCCAGGGACTTCCGGAAGCCGACGCCGGCGTCGCACACCGCGATCACGACCACCCGACGCCCGAGACGACGGGCGTACTTGTACGCTTGCACCGCCACCCAGCCACCAAGGCCGGCGTGCTCCACGATGTTCTGGCACGATTCGCTGAGCGTCATGCCGAACGCGCCGGTAATGGCGGTATCGAGATTGAGCTGGCCGTGCAGGATGTCGGCGGCCTTCTGCTGAATGCGCCCCACGACACCGTGCACGTCGTCGCTCTTCGTGATGGGCGTGATTTCGAGCAGCACATCCGATTCCTGCGCGTCACGCGCCCGCGGCACCGTGCCATGCATGTCGTACAACTCGGCCGCATGACGGAAGAATCCGGCGCGCGACCAGTACGACACCGTGTCCGAATGCTCGGGCACCGCGAACCCCATCCGGTCGGCACGCGATTGCGCGACACACAGCAGTGCGGTCAACCCGTACGGCGAGGCCCAGCGCGCATGACGCGCGTCGATGAGGATCTTGTCGCCGTCGGGAACCAACGCCAACTGCTCGAAGACCTGCTCGAAACTGTGCTCATCGAGGGATGGCGGCACGCTGATGACAGTCGTCACGAAAGACTCAGCTCTCCGCGAAGATGATTCGCGAGCCCGGTGGCTCCGCGATGCTCGACATTGCGCGACGCGGCCCGATTGGCCGCCGCGATCGCATCCGTCAACATATCACCGGCAAGCAGCCGCGAGAAATGGGTCGCGCCCCAGACATCACCGCATCCGGTGGGGTCACCGGGGCCGTCGACCCGTGGTGGCACACTCGGCACCAACCCTGTGCGCAGCGCACCGAGCGGGCCACTTCCGCCTCGGGGGGATGTGGACAGCGCAGATGTGTGACCTCGCGCGGGTGGGAGGTCGCTCAGGCGTTCGAAACCCGGCGCGGCCACATACACCGCGCCGCGCTTACCCAGCGTGACGCACAAGCACGACACTCCCGCGGCCATGGCCGTCGCCGCCAGCGCCATCGAGTCGGGCGCCATCATCTGCATTTCGTCTTCGTTCACCTGCAGCACGTCGAAGCACTCACACCACGCGGCCACGTTCGGCAGCGGCTGTGCCACGCGCAGCCCGTCGGGGAGCACGGCCATGATCTTCATGTGCAAATCGCAGTAGATCGGTCCGGAGAAATGGGCCCGCACTAACTGCGTGGTCTCCAGATCGAGCTCCCACCCACTCAGAAAGTTGATGTACAGCGCATCCAGCCGGGCCGCGTCCAGCACGGATTTGAGGCCCAGCCACGTCCACGCCGGTACGCCGCCGGTGAGATGCTCGGTGCGACGTTCGTCGTCGAGATAGCGCAGCTCCACCCGATTGTTTGGATAGGGCACCCCAATGATCTCGGCGTCGGGCGCCATGTGCCGCAGCGTGCGGCAGAACACACGTGCACGATCCACCAGATCGTCGCCCACGCGCGCGAGCGGCACAATCTCCCAGTCCTCGGGGAGCGCCGCATCGAGGGCCGAGAGCGAGTAGGTGATGCCGCCCCATTCCTCAACGGGCACGCTGCGTTTGTCGCGACCGTGCAGCACGTCCCACACGAATGAGCCGATCACACCGACGCGCTTCTTCCGCGTCCCCATGGGTGAGGCGGCGGTCGTCACGCGGGGGGCCGACCGGTATGCTGCGCGATGAAGGTGGCCACGGCACCCACCACACCGGCGGTGCCGGGCAGCGCGCCGGGCACGATGCGGCAGGCATCGACCGCCGGCTTGAACGCGCGACGACGCACTTCCTGACGGAGCGGCACGAACAACGCTTCACCCGCCTGCGTCACGCCGCCAGCGATCACGACACAATCGGGGTTGAACACGTTCAGCAGATTCGCGATGCCCGTGCCTAGAAAACGTGCCGTGTCGCGCACGATCTCGATGGCCACGGCATCGTCCTGCGCCGCCGCCGCATACACCGTGGCCGCGGTGATTTTTGACACGTCGCCGTCCACCAATTCCGGGAGAATCGACTGCTGATCGAACGACAGCGCCTCGCGGGCACGCTCGGCGATCGCCGTGCCCGACGCATACGCCTCGAGGCAGCCATAGTTGCCACAGCCACAGCGACGACCCGTCTGGTTGATGGTGGTGTGGCCGATTTCGCCGGCCACGTCGCTCGAGCCGTGATACAGCCGGCCGTCGAGGATAATGCCACCGCCGATACCCGTGCCGATCGTCATGCCGATCACGTTCGTGGCGCCCTTGGCCGCGCCCACCCACCATTCACCATAGGTCGCGCAGTTCGCATCATTATCGAGTGCCGCCGGAAGTCCCGTCAGCGCCGTCATGCGATCGCGCAGCGGGATGTTATGCCAGTTGAGATTCGGTGCCACGAGCACGATCCCCTTCTCGCGATCGAGCGGACCGGGAGCGCCCACGCCCACGCCAAGAAACGCGTCGCGTGACACGTTCGCTTCACGCATCGTGTCGGCCACGGCTTCGTTCACCATGCGGCCCATACGCCCGATCACCCCATCGGCGCCCTCATGGGCCGCGGTGGGTTCAGAGCGGAGTCCGTATTGGCGCGATCCATCGGCGGACATCGCGCAGACGACAATGTTGGTGCCGCCAAGATCGACACCGACAATGAATTGGTTGGCTGGAAGGGCAGTCATAAGGGCCAAAGATAATGCTGCCGCCCAGAGATGGCCCTACCGGAGGGGTGGTGCCTCGTGCGGGTGGCGAGGCGCGTCGCGGGGCGGGGCGAACATCGGCGCGACCGCCGCTCCGACGACGCTGGCCGTGATGTCCCGCATGCACTTCCAATGACCGAGCGGGCACGCTTGGCCGCCGTGCGCGCTGCACGGTCGGCACGTGAGTTCGTCGCGTCCAAGGACGACTTGACGATCGGCCAGCGGCCCAAAGCCCATCGCCGGCACCGTGGGCCCGAAGAGCGCCACCGTGGGCGTGTTCATCGCGGACGCCAGATGCAGCGGCGCTGAGTCGTTCGTCGCCAGCACCATGCAGCGGGCGAGCAGGGCGGCTGATCCGAGCAGCGACAGTTGTCCGGTCGCATCGATGATCGGCGCGCCGCCGCGCTCCTGCACGGCGATGCGGATCGCCGCCGCGAGGGGGGCATCGGCCGCCGCGCCAAGCACCGCGATGCGGGCATCAGGCCACCGCCCCGCGAGGTCGCTCGCGAACGCGTCGTACGACGGCCAGCGCTTGGTGGCCCATACACTGCCAGGGGCGAGGGCGATCAGGGGCTCACCGGCGCTCACGCCTGCCGCGGCCAACAGGGCGGTCACCTGCGCCTGATCCGACGCGCCAGGATAGAGCGACGGCCGCAGTCGCTCAGGCGCCACTGCCGCCTCGCGTGGATCATTCGCCAACGCCCACAGCCGCTGCGCGTGATGCCAATCTCTCCGATACGCCACGCGGCGCGAATACAACCATCGCCCCGCTGACGTGTCGAACCCCACGCTCGGCATACCCGCCATTCGCGCCAGCGCCGCCGTGCGCCACGAGCCCTGCGCCATGTAGGCGGTGGTCGCACCGGTCGCGCGCAATCGAGTCGCCGTCCGACGCAGCCCGGCCAATCCCGCGTCGGCCCTCCGTTTGTCGTACACGATCACCGACGCGACCGCCGGATGATTCTCCAGCACCGCCGCATTGGCCGGCGTCGCCACCACGTGCACCTCGCCCTCACGCGCCAACCGCTCGATGAGCGGGGTCGTGAGGATCATGTCGCCGAGAAAGGACGTTTGAAGGACGGCGGAGACCATACGGCAAAGTACGGAGTAAGGAGTACGGAGTAAGGGGTAAGGGGTCGTCGACTCCCTACCCCCTACTCCCTACCCCCTACTTCGCCGTCATCAATCGACCTGCAAAACCGCAAGGAACGCTTCCTGCGGAATCTCCACGCTTCCCACCTGCTTCATGCGCTTCTTTCCTTCCTTCTGCTTCTCCAGCAGCTTCCGCTTTCGCGAGATGTCGCCGCCGTAGCACTTGGCCGTCACGTCCTTTCGCAGCGGCTTCACGGTCTCACGCGCGATGACCTTCATGCCGATCGTGGCTTGAATGACCACCTCGAACATCTGGCGCGGAATCAGCTCCTTGAGCTTCTCGGCCACCTTGCGGCCCCACTCGTACGCCTTGTCCTTGTGCACGATCACCGAGAACGCATCGATCGCGTCGCCGTTGATGAGCATGTCGAGGCGCACGAGATCGCTCTCGCGATACTCCAGGATCTCGTAGTCCAGTGAGGCGTAGCCGCGGCTCACCGTCTTCATCTTGTCGAAGAAGTCGAGAATGATTTCGCCGAGCGGGAATTCCCAGTCGAGCTCCACGCGCACGGTGTCGAGGAAGCGCGTGTTCTTGTAGATGCCACGACGCTCCATGCCGAGCGTCATGATCGGGCCGATGTAATCCGACGGGCACATGATGCGCGCGCGGACGTACGGTTCCTTCACGCGCGTGATCACGACCGCCGGCGGCATGAGCGCCGGGTTTTCGACCAGCAGCTCGGTGCCATCGGTTTTCGTAACCTGATACTCCACGCTGGGGACGGTGGTCACGAGATCGAGATTGTACTCGCGCTCCAGCCGCTCCTGCACGATTTCCATGTGCAGCAGCCCCAGGAAGCCGCAGCGGAAGCCGAAGCCAAGCGCGGTACTCGTTTCCGGCTCGT
>JBBARJ010000277.1:0-4691 GCA_040399825.1 Gemmatimonas sp. | reverse complement strand
AAGGAACGAGACGGCGAATGAGAAGCGGTACCGCAGGCTCGATGATCATGCGCGGCGGTGTGGCGCTGGTTTACGTGGGTGGCGTTGCGGTACCGCTTCGGAGACCGTTTTGGATGTCGTCGAATGCCTCGATCGGCGGGGCAGAGCGCGCGCAGCGGTTGCGAGTCGTTATCGACAATTCCGACGGCACGAGGGTGCTGGCGTCGCGTATCGCGCGCCGTCGTATCGACGGCGACCCCTGCAGACGACGCCATGCATCGCGACGTCGACTTCAATGATGCTGGCCTGAGTGTGCGTTTATGGTCGAGTCCGGCACGCCAGTTGCTTCCTCACTTGGCGGAATCAAGGTTCGAGCCCACACGGTGATTGTCGCGCATATGACCATAACTTCATCCCATTCAACGACTTCCGCGATCGGCGCCGCTGCGGGCCCGGCTGCGGGTGGCCGTGGTTCGGGTGCACGCGGGGGCGGTAGGGACCGCGCAATGACCGACGCGACTTTCAGTCGTCTATCGATTAACGCCATCTTGCTGTGCACGACCTCTGGTCTCGTCTGGTCCGTCGAGAACCGGCGTGCCTTCTGAACGCACCACTCCGGATTCCTGCCTTGTCAATCGTATCGAAGCGAATTGTGGTCACCGGCGGCGCCGGTTTTCTCGGGTCACACTTGTGTGAATTGCTGCTGGCGCAGGGGCATGAAGTGCTCTGCGTTGACAACTTTTTTTCGAGTACCCGCCGAGGCATCGCGCATTTGCTCGAGCATCCCCGGTTCGAGTTGCTCCGGCACGATGTGGCGTGGCCGCTCTACGTCGAATCCGACGAGATCTACAACCTCGCCTGTCCGGCGTCGCCCGTGCATTACCAGCATGACCCGGTGCAGACCACGAAGACGAGCGTGCACGGCGCGATCAACATGCTTGGACTCGCCAAGCGGCTTGGCGCGAAAGTATTGCAGGCGTCGACCTCGGAGGTGTACGGCGATCCCGCCGTCCATCCGCAGACCGAGGAGTACTGGGGCAACGTCAATCCGATCGGGCCACGCTCCTGTTACGACGAAGGGAAGCGCTGCGCCGAGACTCTGTTCTTCGACTACCATCGACAGCACCAGCTGCGTATCAAGGTGGTGCGCATCTTCAATACATACGGTCCGCGGATGCATCCCAACGACGGGCGCGTCGTCTCCAATTTCATCGTGCAGGCGCTGCGAGGCGACGATATCACGGTGTTCGGCGACGGTTCGCAGACGCGGTCGTTCTGCTTCGTGAGTGATCTCATTGATGGGATGCAGCGCATGATGCAAAGCGCTGACGACATCACCGGTCCGATGAATCTGGGCAACCCCGAGGAATGCACGATGCGTGAGCTGGCCGAGCTCATCATCACGCTTGTCGGCTCAACATCGAAGGTTGTGACGCGTCCGCTCCCCATTGACGATCCCCGGCAGCGTCGTCCGGATATTTCCAAGGCCAACGCCCTGCTCGGTTGGTCGCCGTCGGTCCCCATGCGTGAGGGGTTGGCGAAAACCATTGAGTACTTTGATACGCTGCTCTCCAGTGAGACGCAGGCGGGTGTCATCGGGCGTTAGCGCGTGGCCAAGATGCTAACCCTCCGCTGTGTCTGGCTGTCGCTCGCGCTCGCGCCGGGTGTTGCCTGTCGGGATACTGAGACGCTGGATCTGCGGCGGGCTGGCATGCCCGCCGCAGCGCCGGTGGGATGGCCCGCGTACGCGGGTGATGCGGGTTCGCGACGCTATTCGCCGGTCGCCGACATCTCCCCCGGCAACGTGGCCACACTCGAACCCGCGTGGCGTTGGGAGACCGGCGAGGTTGAACACGACGCCGAGGACACCGGCGAGCGCGTACAACCCGGGAAGTTCGAGGCCACCCCGCTCGCCTTCGGCGACACCCTCTTCCTGAGCACGCCGTACAACCGCGTGGTCGCGCTGGACGGTCGTACCGGACGCCAGCTGTGGGCGTTCGATCCGAAGGCCACGCGCTGGGGACTCATTTCGGACGATCGCGCGGGCTTTGTGCATCGTGGCGTCGCCTCCTGGGTTGGCAACGGGGCTCGGCGCATCATGATGGCGTCACGCTGGTCGCTGTACGCGCTCGATGCCGCCACCGGAGCACCGGTGCGCACCTTCGGCGATCAGGGCGCCGTCGATCTGGCCAAGGGGCTGCGGTGGCCAGTGAATCGGCTACACATCGGGAACACCTCGCCACCGGTGATCTGGCGCAACGTGGTCATCGTGGGGAGCGCGATCGGCGATCGCATCATTCACGAACAGGATCCGCCCGGCGACGTGCAGGCGTTCGACGCGAGCACCGGGGCACGCCTTTGGCGATGGGAGCCGATCCCGCAACAGGCTGGTGCGGCGCGTGAGTCGTGGGAGAACGGGTCGGCGTCGCGCACCGGACACGGGAACGTCTGGGCGCCATTTTCGGTCGACTCCGCGGCGGGGCTCGTGTACCTGCCCGTGAGTGCCGCCAGCAACGACTACTACGGCGGCAATCGGCTCGGCGACAACCTGTATACCCAATCGCTGGTCTGCCTTGATGCGGCCACCGGTGTGCAGCGATGGGCGCGGCAATTGGTGCATCACGACATCTGGGATTACGACCCGGCGTCGCCGCCCGCCTTAGTAGCCATTACCGTGCAGGGTCGCCGCATTGATGCGGTCGTCCTGGCCGGGAAGACGGGATTCCTGTACGTCTTCGATCGGTATACCGGTGAGCCCGTCTGGCCGATGGTGGAGCAGCCGGTACCGGCGAGCGATGTCCCCGGCGAGCGGGCGGCAGCCACGCAGCCGTTTCCCGCGTGGCCGCGCCCGTTCGCGCGGCAGGGCTTCGCGCTCGATGATGTCGTCGACTTCACTCCAGCCATACGCGCGCAGGGCGCTCGCGTGCTCGCGGCGGTGCGGTCGGGGCCGATCTTCGCGCCGCCATCCATGCAAGGGACGGTGCAGATGCCCGGGTGGATCGGTGGGGCGGGGTGGGGCAGCACCGCGATCGATCCCGTCCGCCAGTTGGCCTTCATCAAGGCGACGAATCTGCCGGTGCTGGCTCGCGTGGTCCCCACGGGCGATGCGCGGCGCTACGTCACGGATACCGCAGAGGTCAATCCGGAGAGGCCGCTCACGATGTCATTGCCGGATCCACGCTGGTGGTGGCCGCGCAAGGCGTGGCCGCTCTCGCTGCCCATCAGCAAACCGCCATACGGCACGCTCACGGCGGTGGATCTCACGACGGGCGAACATCGCTGGAGCATCGTGTTGGGCGATACGCCGGCGATCAGACGCCACCCTGCGCTGCGCGCGCTGGCGCTACCGCCGCTCGGCGTGGCCGGTGCACCGGGCGGCGTTGCGACGGCCAGTGGTCTCGTGTTCATCACGGGGGGCGGCGCCGATCTCTTCGCGATCGACGCGGAGTCGGGCGCCGTGTTGTGGACGTTTCCCCTTGGACAGATCGGGTACAGTAATCCGATGGTGTTCCGGGCGACCAACGGCCGCACGTACGTTGTGGTGGCCACCGGAAGCGGTCCTGGCGCCGCGCTGCGTGCGTTCGCCGTGCCTGCCCCCCGCTGAGAATCTTCTTCCGGAATCGCCGCGTGTCGATGCGAATACTTGGGTTACGGCAGCCGCGCCGTCTGGCCGCGCTCGGTCTGCTCGCGGGTGGCGCGATCATCGTTGCCGGCGCGGGATTCGTGGTGGGCCGCAAATGGCCCATTGAAACACTGGAACGGCTGCTGACCAGGCCGCGTGATCCGGTCGTACCAGGGTGGACGCTTTTCAGCCGCACTGACCTGCCGCGTTACGAAATGATTCGTGTGCAGGCTGACCGTCAGCTGTTCGTGTTCGGTGGGTTCTACACCGCAAAGCCGGCAGCAACATCGCGGGTCGAGATGCTCGACCTGGTCACGGGCGTCTGGCAACGCAAAGCCGACATGCCGGTCGCCCTGACGCATACCACCGGTGTGCTGGTGCGTGATACCATTTGGATTGCCGGTGGTTTTGAGGGTGATCATCCGGGGCCCGCCACGGCACGCGTGTGGCGGTATGCCACGGCGACCGACCAGTGGACCAAAGGACCCGCGCTTCCCGGGCCGCGCGGGGGCGGGGCGTTGGTGTCGCGCGGCGACACGCTGCACTTCGTTGGCGGGTGGCTCGCCGACCGCAATACCGATTCGCCCGATCACTGGCTGCTGCGGCCAGGGGCGACGGCGTGGGAGAAGCGTGCGAGTTTGCCGATCCCGCGCGGGCACTTATCCGCCGTTGTACTCGACGGCGCGCTCTACGCCATCGGGGGGAGCAGCGGCCATGATCCCGTGCCGCTCGAGCTGGCGGTTGTGCATCGCTACGATCCGGCGCGAGACGCGTGGCACGCACTCGGCGAGATGCCCAAGGCCGTGTCGCACACGGAGGCGGCCACGTTCGTGCACGACGGACGGATCATTACGGTCGGGGGTCGTTCGCGCCCCTCTGGCGTCGAGAACCTGAGCGACATCTACGCCTTTGACCCGAACGCCGATCGTTGGACGCATCTCGGCCTCGCGCCGGTGCCAATGCTCGGTGGTCTGGCCACCGTACGACACGACACCGTAGTCGCCGGGCTCGGGGCGCCTCGGGGGAACTCTCTGGAAACACCGCACCTCTGGAAGGCGGCATTACGAAACGCGTGGTGGCCGTCATCGCC
>JBBARJ010000276.1:0-4712 GCA_040399825.1 Gemmatimonas sp. | reverse complement strand
CACGTGGAACTCGTGGAAGCGGGGGGCGGCATTCGCGCAGCTCACGGCGCCGCGCGTGAAGGCACTCGAGATCAACATGCTGTCGTGGAGCGGTAATACGGCGGGCAAGTGGGCCGAGGGCGACGTGGTTGTCGTGAAGCCGTATCAGTCGCCCGAAGAGTTCGCGGCGTGGCTGCCGAGTGTGAAGGGCAAGATCGTCCTGGCGTCGGCGCCGCGTCTCACCTGCCGTCCGGCGTCGCAGATGGCGGAATTCGCGATGCCGAGCACGCAGTCGTCGCTTGATTCGCTCCAGCGCGATCTGTCGGCCACGTATCAGGGCGTGACGCAGCGCGTGCCGACGTTCTATAACGACGTGAAGGCGGCCGGCGCCGTGGCGGTGTTCGAATCGAACTATTCGCAGTATCCGGGCGTGAATAAGATTTTCGGCTCGCCGCGTAACGCCGCGCTGCCCACGTTCGATGTGGGATGCGAAGACTACGGCATGCTGTTCCGTCTCGCGCAGAACAAGCAGGGCCCGAAGGTGCGCCTGATGGCGGAATCCGAAGCGCTTGGCGACAAGCCGGTGTTCAATGTGATCGCCGAGATCAAGGGCGCCACGAAGCCCGACGAGTACGTCGTGCTGTCGGCGCACTTCGACAGCTGGGAAGGACACTCGGGCGCGACCGACAACGCTACGGGTTCGATCACGATGATGGAAGCGCTGCGCATTCTGAAGACGGTGTATCCGAAGCCGTCGCGCACGATTCTGGTGGGGCATTGGAGCGGCGAAGAGCAGGGATTGAACGGGTCCGGCTCGTTCACCGCGGATCACCCCGAAGTCGTGAAGGGGTTACAGTTCGCCTTCAATCAGGACAACGGCACGGGCCGCGTGGTCAGCACGGGGCCGGGGCTGCACCCGGAGAACGGTCCGCGCCTGGCGCAGTACATGGGCCAGATGCCGTCGCAGCTCACGCAGTACATCCGTCTCTCGGGTCCGTCGGGAATCGGCGCCGGCTCCGACGATGCCTCGTTCCGCTGCTGGGGCGCCCCCGCGGTCGGACTCGGCGCGCTGAACTGGGACTACAGCAACAGCACATGGCACACGAACCGCGACGCGTTCGACAAAATCATTGTCGATGATCTGAAGCACAACGCGACGCTCACCGCGATGTTCGTGTACCTCGCCAGCGAAGATGCCGAGAAGAGCTCGCGCGTGCTGGTCGATCCAATCCCCGGTGGACGCCCCGGGCAGGTAATTACGGTGCCGAGCTGTGGGAAGCCGCAGCGGGATGCATCGACGTACCGTCGATAACGGCGAAGTAGGAAGTACGGGGTATGGGGTACGGGGTACGGAGAACTCCCTACCCCCTACTCCCTAACCCTTACTTCGCGGTCAGCCGCCCCAGCGCCGCCCGCACCACCGCCCCCACATCCCCACCAGCCCCGCCATCCATTACCCCGCGCACCGCGCGATCGGCTTCCAGCTGGTTGTAGCCGAGCGCGATGAGCGCACGGATGGCGTCGTCGGCGACCGGGCTCGCCGCGACACCGGCCGAGGTCGGCGCTGAACCCACGGTGTCCATCTTGTCGGCCAGATCGAGGATGATCTGCTCGGCCTTCTTCCGACCTACGCGCGGGACGCGCATGAGCGTCGTGATGTCCTTCTCGCGCAGCGCACGCACCACGCGCTCCGGCGTGAGCGACGACAGGATCCCGAGCGCGAGCGCCGGTCCGACGCCTTTGGCTACGAGCAGCCGCTGAAACACCGCGCGGTCGTAGCGATCGGAGAATCCGTACAAGTGCCACGCGTCTTCGCGCACGGCGAGATGCGTGTGCAGTGTGACCGTCGCGCCTTCCTGCGGCAACGATTCGAAGACCGAGAGCGGTATGAGGCACTCGTAGCCCACGCCACCCGCCGTCAGGATTTCCACGCGATCGAGTTCGCGATGAACGAGCGTGCCGGATACCAGTGCGATCATTTCACGAGCTTGGAGAGAGGAATGCGCATTGCCGGCAGCTCGGGGAGCTTCGGTCGCGATGACATGAGGCAGGCGCAGAGCGCGGCGGCCACGCCGTCAGCCGCGTCGGCGGGCTGCGGTGCACTCTTGAGGCGCAGCAGGCGCGCCACCATAAACTGCACCTGCTCCTTCGTGGCGGCGCCGGTGCCGGTGATCGCTTTCTTGATCTCGGCCGGTGGGTACTCGCAGATCGTGAGCGCCGCTTTCTGCGCCGCGAGGAGAATCACGCCGCGCGCGTGACCGAGCACGATCGTTGTGCGCACGTTCTTCGCATAGAACACGTCCTCGACCGACATTGTGTCGGGACGGTGCCGCGCCAGCACTTCCTCGACGCCTTCGTGAATTTCCAACAGGCGCTGGGGAAGCGGGTCCTTCGCAGTGGTGCGGATGACGCCGCACTCCACGAGGGTGGCGATGCGGCCGTCAAAGGCGACCACACCGTACCCCGTGACGGCGGTGCCCGGATCGATCCCGAGCACCAGCGACGGGCTCACGCGTCGGCCATCGCGTCGTCGTCCATCTCGAAGTTCGCATCGACCTTCTGCACATCGTCGAGCTCTTCGAGCGCTTCGAGCAACTTCATGAGCTGATCGACCGCGGCGCCTTCCACCTTCACGGTGCTCTTGGGCACCCACGCCAGTTCGGCGTCGGCCACCTTGTACTTCTTCGACTCGAGCCCTTCCTTCGTCGCGTGCAGCGCGCCCGGATCGGTCGTGATCGTGAACTCCGTATCGTCACGCACCACATCGTCAGCGCCGGCCTCGAGCGCGGCTTCGATCAGCGTGTCTTCGTGCACGCCCTCGGCGGAGACGGACATCTGCCCCTTCCGTTCGAAGAGGTACGCCACGGAGTTGCTGGAGCCCATGTTGCCATGGTTGCGCGACAGTTTGTGCCGCACATCGGCCACGGTGCGTGTGGGGTTGTCGGTGACGGCCTGAATCATGATCGCGACGCCGCCTGGACCGTAGGCTTCGTACAGCACTTCGACATAGTCCACGCCTTCCAGCTCGCCCGTGCCCTTCTTGATGGCGCGGTCGATGTTGTCCTTGGGCATCGACACCGCCTTCGCGTTGTCGATGGCCGTGCGCAGGCGCGGATTACCGCCAGGATCACCGCCGCCAAGCTTGGCGGCCATGGTGATTTCGCGGATCAGCCGCGTGAACAGCGCGCCGCGCTTGTTGTCGGTGGCCGCCTTCGCGCGCTTGATCGTCTTCCATTTGCTATGTCCTGCCATCGCCCTGCCCCGTGAATGCGGATGGGTGTCGTCAAACCGATGTCGGGAAAATAATGCTGAGAGGGGGCGGGATGTAAAAAAGCCCGCGGCCGTGATGACGGCCGTGATCCATGGGCAGCGACGCGCTACTCCTCCAGCACATCCTCGAACCGGCTGAACCGGCTGTCGAAGTACAGATCGACGTAGCCCTTCGACCCCTGCCGATTCTTCAGTAACAGCAACTCGGCCGCTCCGGACACCCCAAGATCGGCCTCGTACAGCTCCTCGCGATACAGCCCGAACACCAGATCGGCGTGGGTCCCGATCGCGCCGCACACTCCGAAATCGGTGAGGCGCGGACGGCGATCCTGTCGCTCGCGGGCCAGCTGCGGAAGGTGGGTCATGAGCAGCACAGCAACATGGCGCTTCATGGCAAGCCGTTTCAGCGCGAGCACCGCGAAGCCCAGTGCTTCGTCACGTCCCGAGTCGCGATCCAGCAGGCACTCCAACGGGTCGACCACCACCAGTGACGCGTCGGGCGTCGCCTCTACCGCGCGATCGATGGCGGACAGCGTTCCCGTGGTGAGCGTTTCAATCACGGGTGCGCGGTCGCGGAGCGTCACCGCGGCGGTCGCGAGCCGAGCGCGTTCTTCCTCGGTCACCACACCAAGGCGCAACGATTCCAGCGGCACCTTTGCACCCATCGCGAGCGCGCGTTCGTAGGCGCGTTCGGGCTGCATTTCACCGGTCAAGAACAGCGCCCGGGGGGAGATGCGCAGGGCGATCGCGAGGCCCAGCGCCGAGCAGCCGGCGCTGTCGTCACCGCCGACGACGATCAGGTCGCCGCGGTGGAAGCCACCGCCGATGGCGCGGTCGATCGAGGGGAAGCGGGTGGGGACGAGTCCCGAGTCGACCTCACCAGGGATGGCCTGGTCGAGACGCGCCACGACCCGGGTGAGGGGCGAGATGTCGGTGGGGTGCGTCATCAGCTGGCGAGCTTCCGCGCGAGCGTCTCCATCTCCTGCACGGATGGACCATCGAGGTGCATGCCGGCGGCCGCGACGAGGCTGCGGAGGGCGCCGGCCACCTGCAGCGCGGTGCCCGTGGTCGACTCCACGCAGCGCGCGAATGGCACGCGGGTGGTCGCCGGGAGCGCGAGTGAGGCCAGCCAGACCTTGGCCGCCGCCGCGCGGGTGACCCGCTCGCCGAGAGGCAGAGCATCGCCGGTTGCCACGCTGTGCGCGAGGCGGGCGGTCATGAGCGCGGCCAAGGCCACTTCTCGTCCACCCCCCAGTGGCAGACGTCCGGCCAGCGACGCGAGAGCAGGGAAGGGGAAGCGGAGCGTTTCGAGCGCGTAGGGAAGGTATTCAGAATGCACCGCCCGAATGTAACGCGTCCCGTTGCGTCCGGCTGCGTCCGATCCGGCGAGGCCGACCGGTAGCCGGGTACCGCCGCTGGACCGTGGTCCTGCTGCTCAGGTACCTTTGTCCTATGGCGCTGAT
>JBBARJ010000275.1:0-4769 GCA_040399825.1 Gemmatimonas sp. | reverse complement strand
CCGGGCTCCGGCGCGCGCACGAGTCGCACCGTCCGGTCGGTGCCGCGCTCGTCGGCGAACACCACCGTGGCCGTGTCGCCCACGGCACCGGCGAGGGCCTGGGTGGCGATCGCGTACGCCGTCAGCGCCTCGCGGCGCGCGTCGGGATCCTTGGGCATCCGAGCCAGCCGTGCGGACATCGGGCACCCATTCACTGATTGGACCTGCCATCCGGTGCGTACGCCGGCTTGGGCGGCTGGCCCCTCGCGATCGATCCGCGCGATCACGATCGAGCCGTCGAGATAACGCACCTCGGCGCCGATCGACCCGCTCCGGGCAGGCGCCGCGGCTCCCCCGGACGTGCTCCCCGAGCCGCCCCCGGTCGCATCGGCGATCTCGCGCGGGATAATCGAGAAGTGCGACTGCTTCAGGCGCGCCACCATGTCCGACAGCACCGCCCGCAACTCGCCGGTCGTGGTGGCCGCGGCGGCCTTGGGGCGCAGTTCGGCCCGAAGGGCGGACCAGTTCACCCCGTTATACGTCGTGTCCCAATGCGTGCGCCCGATGATACTCCACGCGCTGTCGAAGGTCACCAATGGATCCGTGACCGGCGACGACGCCAGCGAGGTCGACGCCGCCCCGGCGGCCGGGCCGCAGGCGGTTGGCATCGGCGGAAGGACCGTGGGGGACGCCACGGACCGGTTCGGTACCGGGCTGGGCGTCGCGGGCACTACGAGACCCCGGCAGGCCCCCAACAGCAGGGCGGTCGCCAGAACGTGCGGAAGCGGACGTCGAAACGGGGAAGGGCGCACAGGCTCAGGCGAAGGATGGTCAGGCACTCTGGACGAATACGACCAGACGTGAGCTACGTTTCATCAACGGGCACATTCCAAAAATAGGAAAATGCCAGCCGCGTCGCGAAACCGCGACGATCCAACATCCGCCTCCGCGCGGCCTCGCCCGGGAGCGGTGTAGCACATTAGCATGAATGATTGTGCGGTCACGCTATGTTCGCGCCCTATCCAATACCATGTCTACTCGTCTCCACGCTCTGCACGCGGCCGGACAGTCGCTCTGGCTCGACTATATCGATCGGGCCATGCTCTCCAATGGCGATCTGTCGCGACGTATCCGCGAGGACGCGCTCACTGGGCAGACGTCCAACCCGACGATCTTCGAGAAGGCCCTCGCCGAAGGCGCCGCGTACGACGCGCAGCTGGCCACGCTCGATGGCTCCCGGTCCGATCGAGAGGCGTTCGAAATGGTCGCCACCACTGACGTCCGTGACGCTTGCGATGCGTTCCGCACCGTCTACGAAAGCACCGACACGATCGACGGCTACGTCTCACTCGAAGTGTCGCCCGACCTCGCGCGCGATACGGCCGGCACGGTGGCCGAGGCCCGACGCCTCTGGCAGATCGTCGATCGTCCCAATCTGATGATCAAGGTGCCGGGTACCCCCGAGGGCGCCGACGCCATCCGGCAGCTGATCGCCGACGGCATCAACGTCAACGTCACGCTGCTCTTCTCGATCGATGCGCACGCCCGCGTGATCGAAGCCTTCATCGCTGGGCTCGAAGATCGCGCCGCCGCCGGCAAGTCCGTCGCGCGCATCGCGTCGGTGGCCAGCTTCTTTATTAGTCGCGTCGATTCCGCAATCGACAAGCAGCTCGCCGCGATGGCGGCCGCGAATCCGGCCGCCGCCGAGACGCTCAACGCGCTGCAGGGTCGCGCGGCGATCGCCAACGCGAAGCTCGCGTACCGACTCTTCACCGCCAGCTTCTCCAGTGCCCGTTGGGCGGCGCTCTCGGCGCAGGGCGCGCAGGTGCAGCGTCCGCTGTGGGCCAGCACGAGCACGAAGAACCCGGCCTATCGCGACGTGATCTACGTCGAAGAGTTGATCGGCACCAACACCGTCAACACGCTCCCGCCGGCCACCCTCGAAGCCTTCCGCGATCACGGCGACGTGCGCCCTTCGGTCACCGAAAACGTGGCCGACGCCGATCGCGTGCTCTCGGCGCTCGAATCGCAGGGCGTCTCGCTCCAGGCGGTGACCGACACCTTACTGGCCGAAGGGCTGGCGTCGTTCGAGCATTCCTTCGTCACGCTGTTGTCCGGCCTGAATCGGAAGCGCGCGGCGCTTGCGAGCCTTGCGTCTTCCACCGGAGCTCCCGCTGTTGCCAACCTCTGATGCCGTCCTGACCATCCCGCGTACGGGACCCGAGCGCGCCGCGGCCACGACCACCGAAGGGGCCGCCCCATCGGCGTTTCGTCGCGTGCATGTGCCGCGCACGAAGATCGTGGGCACGCTCGGTCCGGCCAGCAGCTCGGCCGAGGGCATACGCGGGTTGATCGAGGCCGGTCTCGATGTCGCGCGCATCAACTTCTCGCACGGCACTCACGAGCAGCACGCCCGGACCATCGCGATCGTGCGCCAGGTGGCCGAGCAGCTCGGTCGCCCGGTGGCGATCCTGGGCGACTTGCAAGGCCCGCGCATTCGCATCGGGGTGCTTCCCGAAAAGCGCGAGCTGGAGCCCGGCACCTCGGTCGTGCTGGTGCCCGAGGAGATCGCCTCGGGTAACGAGATTCCGATCACCTACGCCGATCTGTGCCACGACGTCTCGCCGGGCAACCGCGTGCTGATCAATGACGGGCTGTTCGAACTGGTCGTGACCAAGGTCGAGGCGCCGCGTGTCACCGCCACCGTCGTACACGGGGGACTCCTCTCCAGCAACAAGGGGATGAACCTCCCCGGGATCGCGGTGTCGGCCCCGTCGCTCACCGAGAAGGACCGCGCCGATCTCGCCTTTGCCGTCGAGCACGAACTCGATGCCGTCGCCCTCAGCTTCGTGCGCAAGGCGCAGGACATCGAAGAATTGCGTGAGCTGATCCCCAAGTCGATGCTGATCTGCGCGAAAATCGAAAAGGACATCGCGCTGCAGAACATCGAAGAGATTATGCGGGCCACCGATGCCGTCATGGTGGCGCGCGGCGATCTCGGCGTGGAACTGCCGTATGAGCAGGTGCCGAACGCGCAGAAGGACATCATCGCGCTCGCCAACCGCATGGGCCGCCCCGTCATCACGGCCACGCAGATGCTCGAGTCGATGATCGACAACCCGCGCCCCACACGCGCCGAAGCCAGCGACGTCGCCAATGCCATCTTGGACGGCACCGACGCCGTGATGCTGTCTGCGGAAACGGCAGCGGGGCATTATCCGCGCCTCGCGGTCGAAGCGATGCGCCGCATCATCACCGAAATCGAGACGCATCCGCGCCCCGGGATCTCCAATCGCGCCGACCGCCGCACCACCAGCGGCGTGAACACCGAAGAGGCCATCGCGGCGGCCACGGTTGCTGCCGTGCGCATGCTCGAGTCGCCGCTCGTGGTCGTGTTCACGAAGAGTGGCTTTACCGCACGCATCGTGTCGTCGCACCGGCCGAGTGTGCCCATTCTCGCGCTGACCGATGAACCGCGCGTCTGCCGCCAGCTGTCGCTGGTGTGGGGCGTCGTCCCGCGTCTCGTTCCCACGGCGCGTGGCTATGATCACATGGTGGCGATGGCCCTGCGCGAGGCGCTCGACATGAGCCTCGTGACCAAGGGCGACCGGGTGCTCGTCACCGCCGGCGTGCCGTTCGACGTGCCGGGAACCACCAACCTGCTCAAGGTCGAAACGGTGTGACCCGGCGTACCGGAGCCTCGCCCGGATGCGGTCGCTGCTCACCGCCGTGACGACCAACGTGACCGCAGCCCCGCGCCTTACCTTCCTCGGTACCGGCACGAGCTTCGGCGTGCCGCAGATCGGCTGCGGCTGTGCCGTGTGCCGATCCACCGATCCGCGTGACAAGCGCACACGGTGCGGTGCGGTGATCGAGACCGCGAGTGGCACCCGCTTACTCATCGATACCCCGCCCGAACTGCGGTTGCAGCTCGTGGCGGCCGGAATCGGCGATATCGACGCGGTGTTGTACACGCACGAACATGCCGATCACATCCACGGCATCGACGATTTGCGCGCCTTCACCATCCGACGCGCCACGTCGCTGCCGTTGTACGGCGAAGCCGCGACGCTGGCGACGCTGCGCAGTCGCTTTCCGTACATCATGGACGACGCGTTCCGTCCGTTGCCCGGCACCACCCGCCCCGAGGGCACGCTGATGCCGATTCAGGCCGGCGTGTCGTTCACGGTGAAGGACGCCGAGGTGCTGCCGATTGCCGTGCCGCATGGTCACGCGTCGGTCGTCGGGTACCGCGTGGGCGATATCGCCTACATCACCGACGCGAAGCGATTACCGGAAACGGCGCGCGCCGCGCTGGTTGGTGTTCGCGTCTTGGTGCTCAATGCGCTGTTGCGCGACCCGCATCCCACGCACCTGTCGATTGCCGAAGCCGTCGCCGTGGCGCAGGAGATCGGGGCCGAGCGCACGTACCTCACGCATCTCACGCACGAGAATGCGCACGCCGACCTCGCCGCCGAGTTGCCCGCCGGAATCGCGCCGGCGTACGACGGGTTGGTCGTGAGTCTGTCATAACCTTCGTCGGTTCGTCTTCGACCTTACGCGTTGTCGGGAGTGTGTTGCCATGTCGTTGTCGCTCGATTTCACGAACATGATGGGAGCGGCGCTGCCGCATGGCGCCGGCATCACGGCGGAGCAGCTCGCGGATGCGTCTGGTGCGTTTGCCACGGCGCACGCCCGCGTGCACGCCATGGAGGCGGAACTCGGCTTTCTCACCCTGCCGGTGAACGACGCGTTGCGTGATGCCACGCTGGCGGTCGCCGAGCAGGCGC
>JBBARJ010000274.1:0-4797 GCA_040399825.1 Gemmatimonas sp. | reverse complement strand
CACGCGCGCCACCTGCGCGGCGGTGGTCTGAATGCTGGTGCCCTCGGGCAGTTGGACCGCCGCCACCAGCACGCCTTCGTCAACGCGCGGCAGAATTTCCTTGGGCAGCGTGTATATGAGTACCGCCGTCACCGCCAACAACGCGCCGGCCATACCGAACACCGATCGCGGATGCGCCAGCGACCACCGCATTCCACCCTCGTACCACGCGGTAAGCGTGCGTACCCACGCATCGAGGGTGCGCGCGATCGCCGTCGGTGCCTTCGGCGGCACGACTGGCGCCGGCGCCGAGTTTGCGAGCTTGCGGCGCCCCACGATCATCACCGGCATGAGCGTGAGCGCCAACACTAGCGACGCCGCCACCGTGGTGACCACGCTCAAGCTCAGGTCGCGGAACAACGCCGCCGCGAGGCCGCGCACGAAGATGATGGGGCCGAACACCAGCACCGTTGTAAGTGTGCCGGCGAACAGCGGCGCCGCCACTTCGTCGGTGCCCGTGACCGCCGCCTCCAACAACGACATTCCTTCTTCTCGCCGCCTTCCCACCGACTCGGCCACCACAATGGCCGTATCCACCAGCAGGCCAGTGCCCAACGCCAGGCCACCCAAACTCAGCACATTGATGGACACATCGAGCGCCTGCAGCGCCACCAACGCCATCAATACCGACAACGGCACCGTGACTCCGATGGCCAACGACAACCGCCAGTCGCGCAGGAACACGAAGATCACCAGCAACGACAGCAGCCCGCCGGCCACGATCTCCTGCCCCAAATTCGACAGGGCATCCACCACGAAGTCGGCCTGCGCCGCCACCACGGTCATCGAGACGCCCGAAAATTCCTTTTCCAGCTGGGTGATGGCGTCGGTCATGCGACGCGTGACGGCTACGGTGTTCGAGCCGGCGTCTTTGTATACCACCATGCCGATGGCCGACACGCCATCGAGACGCGTGAGCGTTTGCGGATCGGCCAGCCCCAGCGATACGGTGCCCACATCGCGCAGCGTGATACCCGCCCCCACGCTCCCCACGGGCGTATCGAGGATCTCGGCTGGGTTGCGAAATTCCGTGAGCGCTCGCACCGAGAAGCGAAACTGTCCTTTGCGAATGGTGCCGCCGGCACCGGTGGCATTCTCGGCGCGAATCGCGGCCGCCACGTCTTCGGGCGTGAGATCGAGCGCGCGCAGCTTCTCGGGGTCGAGCTCCACGCGGATTTCGTCGTCGGGTGCGCCCACCACGGCCACGCTCGACACGCCTTCTATTTGCTCGAGCCGTCGCGCATGCACCTCGGTGGCCGTGCGCGCCAAGCTGCGTAGGTCGCCACCACCCTGCGCCCGCGAGTCCTTTGCCGCTTGCGACTGCGATTGACGAATCGCCAGCACCGCGATGGGCCGTTCGCCTGGATCGCTGGTGAGCAGCGTGGGGCGATCGGCGCGCTCGGGCAACTGACTCCGCGCCGCGTCGAGTCGTTCACGCACCGACAGCACCGTGGCGCGCATGTCGGTGCCCCACTCGAAGCGCGCGGTGGTGGTCACCTCGTTGTTGCGGCTCACACTGCGCAGCTCGGTCAGCCCTGGCATGGCCCCAATCGCTTCCTCAATCGGCTCGGCCACAAAGCGCGACACTTCGGGTGCTGCGGCACCGGTATACACCGTGCGAATGGTGAGCACCGGCAGCGACACGTCGGGGAGCAGCGATACCGGCAACCGGCTCAGGGAAACCGAGCCCAGTAGCACCACGGCCAGAATGGCGGAGAGCGTCGCGACCGGGCGACGCACCGCATAGGCGGCGAGACTCACGCGCCGCCCTCCCTATCGCTTGAGTTTGGGCGCGCGATCGAGACGTGCGGTATCGCCCGTCTCGCGCGGCGCACCTTCGCGCGGCGCCGTCACGCGCACCGGCGCATCGTGCGTGAGCGTGAGGTGGCCTTCGGTAATGATCTGATCGCCGGGATTCACCGGGATCTGTCCGGTGGTGCTATCGGGGAGCACTTCGGTATCCACGCCATTCGTGCGGCCGGGCACGATGTAGGTCCACTGCGCACGTCCATCTTTCACCACGAACACCAGCGGTCGTCCATCGCGCTCGATGACGGCGCGCGACGGCACCATACGGCGTCCCGGCAGTCGCGTGGCCTCGAGTTGTACGTCGGCATACATGCCGGGGCGCAGTGTGCCATCGCCCTGCACGCGCACAATGGCACGGCCGGCGCGCGTGACCGAATCCACCAGCGGTAACAGCGCATCCACACGACCGAGCAGCAATCTGCCCGGTGCTCCGGCGCTACTGATGCTGGCCTCGCCCCCCACGCGCACCAACGGCAAGTCGTGTTCGAGTACCTGCGCCTCGATGCGCAGATTGCGGGTATCCACCACCGTGAGAAGTGCCTGCCCCGCACTGACCTTCTCGCCGGCCGAAATCTCGATCGCGTCGACCGTACCGTTCACCGGGCTCCGGATCGTGGCGCGATCCTGTTCGTACCGGGCACGCTCGAGGCGCAATCGTGCGCCCACCAAGCCGGCCTTGTTCATGAGTGCCTTGCGCTGCTCCGGCGTGGGGCCGCGACCGGTCACCACCGACTCCGGCACGAAGCTTTCCAGAAAGCGCTGCTCGGCTTCATCGGTGCTGGCCTGTGCATCGCGCACCGAGAGGTCGAACGGATACCCATCGAGACGGGCGAGCACCTGCCCCCTCGTGACGGCCTGGCCGGGGCGTACCACCAGCTGCGCCACCGTGCCCGCCACTTCGGCGCGCAGCTTCACCGCCGCATCGGAGCGAATCTGTCCCGTGGTCGTGACCCGCAGCACCAGGTCGCCGTCGCGCGCCTCCGCCGCCATTACCGGCAGCGCCAAGGCCGGACGCCCGGCTTCCTCGGCCGCTTCCTGCGCCGCCGTGGACGTAGCGCTGACAGAATCGGTGGAAGCGGCGGCATCGCCGTTGTTGCAGGCGACGAGCGTCAGCGCGAGCAGCAGTGGCGCCACAGCCTGTAGGCCGAAGGTCACACGAATAACGGACCGAGCGAGGCTGAGAGAGAGCATTGGAGTCGAGAGTGGCGGGGCCCGCGCACGCGGGTCAGCGGCGCCGGGCGATGGCACGCAATTGGTGTCATCCCGTCGGCCAAAGGTTGCCGTTGGGTGAGTCGTCCACAGTATGGATGTCAAATCGTCGTCGCGCGATGGCGAAATGACGCGCGCGGCATCGTTCGAACGCGACGCCCTCGACACCCGATCCGGTCGATTCCGCACGACCACCCGGCGTTCCGCAACGCGTCAGGGGCATTCCGGCGAGAAATCGACCAACGCCTAGACGCCAATGCTTCCTTGCCCCAGTCGTCCCCAGCGGATTAACTTGTCCATCTAGCCGACGAACGGTGTTCCTTCGGGAATGCCACGATCCGGCGTTGCGCGTGTAGCTCAGTTGGATAGAGCGTCTGCCTCCGGAGCAGAAGGTCGCAGGTTCGAGTCCTGCCATGCGCGTCCGTTCGGCCTGCGGTCACTCTCGTTTCCCATGCCTAGTGCACGTAGCCGAGCTGAAGCGGAAGTCTGTTCCTAAACTCCTGGCGCTGGCCGCGTCGTTGCACGTCACCAGTACCAGCGGCCTTCGCAAGCAGGAGCTGATCTTCCGGATCGAGCAGGCCCTGCTCGATGCCGAAACGACGCTGTATGGTGAAGGCGTCCTTGAAGTGCTCCCGGAAGGTTACGGTTTTCTCCGGTCGCAGGACTTCAATTATCTGCACGGCCCGGACGATATCTACGTCTCCCCTTCGCAGGTGAAGCGTTTCGACCTTCGCACCGGTGACACGGTGATGGGGGAAGTCCGCCCGCCGAAAGAGTGGGAACGTTATCTCGCGCTCCTCAAGGTGGAGCGCATCAACGGTGGTGACCCTGACCAGTCGAAATTGCGTAGCGCCTTCGACAACCTGACCGCGAAGTACCCCGACGAACGCATCCGCCTCGAGCGGAGCAACGGCGAAGTCGCCACCCGGATCTGCGACATCATCGCCCCGCTCGGGAAGGGCCAGCGCGCCCTCATCGTGGCCCCGCCTAAGGGTGGCAAGACGATCCTCATGCAGCAGCTCGCGAACGCGATCATCGAGAATCATCCCGAGATCACGCTCATCGTGCTGCTCATCGACGAGCGCCCGGAAGAAGTGACCGACATGCAGGCCAGCTGTCCCAAGGCCGAGGTCATTTGCTCCACGTTCGACGAAACAGCCGAACGGCACGTGCAGGTGGCCGACATGGTCATCGAAAAGGCCAAGCGCCTGGTGGAGACGGGCAAGGACGTGGTCATCCTGCTCGACTCGATCACGCGACTGGCCCGCGCGCACAACGCGGTGGCGCCCTCCGGCGGCAAGATCATGTCGGGTGGCATGGAAGCCTCGGCCATGCAGAAGCCCAAGGCGTTCTTCGGCGCGGCGCGCAATCTGAAGGAAGGCGGCTCGCTCACGATCGTGGCCACCGCGCTCATCGAGACCAACTCGCGCATGGACGAGCTGATCTTCGAGGAGTTCAAGGGCACCGGCAACATGGAGCTCGTGCTCGATCGCAAGCTGGCCAACCAGCGCATCTTCCCCGCCATCGACATCAACAAGTCGGGCACGCGTCGTGAGGAGCTGTTGCTCACGCCCTTCGAACAGCAGCGCATCTATTTGCTGCGTGCGTTCCTGGCCGATATGCCCTCCGATGAGGCGCTGCAGTTCCTGATCAAACGCATGGAACGCGCACAGAACAACAAAGAATTCTTCGACCAGATGGCGGAACCCTGACACCCTTTATGCCCAACACCCAATGAAC
>JBBARJ010000273.1:0-4814 GCA_040399825.1 Gemmatimonas sp. | reverse complement strand
CACTTCGTGCAGCTGCCGCTCGCTGATCACCGCGCGCGCCACCCGACTCGAGGCAAGTTCCCCCAGAAACGCGTACGACTGACGTCCCTGCGCTCGGAGGGCGGCGGAATCGGCGGCACTCACGGTGCCGCCGCGACGCTGCAGCTGGGCGGCCACCGCCGCCGCCGGCGGCGCATCGGCCAACAACTGCTCGCCCGTTTTGCCCAACGACGTGAAGCGCGCCACGAACTGCTCCGCGACCGCGTCCCGAATCTGCTCGGGAGCGAGCTGGCGGTCGATCCAGGCATCCACGCCCATGGCCCGTACGGCCTCGACGTCGCCCGGACGGGGGCCAAAGGCGAGACGGTTGAGGACGTGGTGCACTTGCTGGTCGGCGGTCTGCTCGCGGGAGCCCCGTGCCTCGGTCGATGCCACGGCGGCGGGCGATACGGGAGCCGCGGGCCGCAACGGCACCGTGGATGCGCATCCCAGGGTCAACAGGGGCAACCCGAGCAGCGGATGGAACGACGAGCGGACAATCGGCACGCGTGAACCCTCGAATGAAGTCTTCCATGATGACGGAAGGTTCGCGGCATCGTTAACGGCGCCGCTCTATATCTTTCTTGGCCTATGGACCACGGCAACGCGCACGGCCGCTTCACGCAACTCATCGATGCCGCGCTCGCGGCCGGCACGCTCACCGCCATCGCGACCGGTGGCGCGCTCCTCGCTCTCGGGTGGCGCGAGGGCGAGGCGGGCCGTGTGTTCCGGCTCGCCGGGCGCGGGCTGCTCGAGCGCGTCGGTGTGGCCTCGTCGGCTGCACCACTGACGTCCGTCGCGCTTGGCTATCTGCATCACCTGATCATCGCCACGGGCTGGGGCGTGCTCCTCGCCCTGCTGGTGCTGCCGTTACGCGGTGTTCCACGTCTGGTCGCCGCCCTGCTTGCCGCCGCGGGGTATGCGTCGCTGGCCCTCTGGGTGCTTCCGTCCACGTTACGAATTGGTTACGCGGTGACGGGAACGCCCGCCGGCGTGGTTGCCATTGGAGCGGCAGTCGCGGTCGCGCTGCTGGGCGCCGTCTGGGTGGCCATCGGCGACGCATACGACTGACGCACTTTGGAGCTGGTGTTGCTCATTGCAAGGTGGCTGGTCATTCACGTGGACGGCGCACGTGCCGGGCCGATCGTCTTGTCAGCTCTGACGCTTTTTCGCTCAGGAGGTAGCAACATGGACGTCCTCGTACGACTCGAGACGCGTCCGACCGATTCGCCGGTAGTCGCGCACGTGAATTCGATTCCCGTGCTGCCGTTCGGTACCCGCTCGCGGCGTGAAGTCGTCACGCTGTACGGCGTCGCCGACGCGCAGTCTCTGGCGCTGGCCCTCGCGGCCACCGTCGAGAGTGAGCGACTGGACGCACACACCGGAGTCGTGCGCCATCTGGGCGTCTGGCCGGACCGCGGTGCGGTCGGTGATTCGGCGTGGCGGGATGGAACGACGGGTCGGTTGGTCACGCAGGATCTTGATATCCCGTTGCTGACACTCGAGGCGCGTGCCTCTGAGTTGCTCGGCTCGTGTGGGTCGACGCTCCGGCGCGTCGCCGCTGGCTTGGCGATGCCGGACTGGCCTGAAGGCACCGGGCGGGCGCTGAGCTTTTCGTTTGCGTCCACCGAGACCGTCGCGTCGGGTGGAGCCGGACAGTCGCTGGAAGACGATGCCGGTGTCGAAAGCTGGCTCGATTCCATCCGTCAGGCTGACGCGTTCACTTTCGACGTTGAGGGAGACTGATTTCACACTGTCTTTGTCTACGCAGGACGACGGGCCGCGAACACTTCACGTGATCGCGGCCCGTCTGTATTTCGCAGCGCACCAGCGCTACACCTTGTGATAGCTGATCCGTGCCGCCTCGCGACGATCCGCCCCTTCGTAAATCTCGAAGTCGCTGAAGAAGGCCGGGGCTTCCTGCTGCAGCACGCGCAACGCCATCACGGCTAACCGACGGATCTCCAGCTCGGCCCCTTCGCTCGAGCGCAGCTCCAGCATCGTGCGCCATGCACGCGCGTTCGCCGTCACCACGATCTTCGTTTCCGTGCTATTGGGCAGCACCCCGCGCGCGGCTTCGCGCGCCATCTTGCGGCGGTGGACTTTGTCATCCACCCAGGCGTATCGCGTCATCAGGGAGTCGACCAGCGAGATGTAGCTCTCCACGGCACTCGTGACCTGCGCGCGCCATGCCTGCTCGAGTGGTTCGTCCCCGATCATGGCCGGCGGCATCACGAACTGGGCATCGCTTTCATCGACGTAGCGCTGCGACAGCTGGGAGTACGCAAAGCCCGCACGATGACGTACCAGCTCGTGCGTGAGTGAGCGACTCACGCCCTCGAAGAGAATCGAGTAGCTCGCATGTTCGAGCACGCTGCCGTGCCCCTGCTTCTTGATGTTCTCGAGGTAGTCCCGCGTGGTCCGACCCGCCGGATTGCGCTGACTCATGTAGCAGAGGCGGCCCGCAAACTCGGCGAGCCGCTCGCCGTCCGTAGACTCACCGATCCATTGCACCGGCAGATGGCTGGCCTCGACAAACTGGGGACGGGCAAGCACGGTGATCTTGGGCTCGCGGAGAATCGCGGCGTCAGAGAGCGGCATGGCGGAGAAATCGGGTGAATGGAACGCTGGCATCAGTGCGGTAATGACGTAATATCGCCAATATCATCGGCGGCGCACCCACCTCCGGCCGTCTGGCTCCCCTCAGCTTTCCCGATGTCCGAACGCACCGCTGGTCGTATGCTGCAGGACGAGCTGCAGCAGTCGCAGCCATTCCGCTCCCAGCTTCAGGAAGCGTCGATCGCCCTGATGCGGACGGCCTCGGTCGTGAGCCGCCGATTTGCCCGGGTCGTAGAGCCCCACGGGTTGAGCCTCGCCCAGTACAACGTGCTTCGCATCCTGCGTGGCGCCGGGGACGATGGCCTGCCGACGCTGGCCATTCGGGACCGCATGATCGACGAAGGGTCCACCGTGACCCGTCTGCTCGACAAGCTCGAGAACGCGTCGCTGGTCCTCCGCGATCGCGCTCGATCGGACCGCCGCCAGGTGCGGTGCACGATCACGGCGCAGGGCAAGGCGTTGCTGGCCACGCTCGACCCGCTGATTAATGCCACCGATCGCGCCACCATGGAGACGCTGGCCCCGGATCAGCGCGAATCGCTGCTGTCGATACTCGCCGTGATCCGCACCGAACTGCGTGATTGATCGCGCTTGTATAGCGCCGGCAATGCGCCATTTTGGCGACATGTATCGCTATTGAGCGCCGTTTAGCGGGAGGGTCAGCCGTCGATCGCGTCCAGACGGAATCGGTTCCAGCTTCGCGTCCGCTCGATCTCGTCGAGCGCCGCCCGTGCGGCGGCGGGCAGCGGCACCGCGTCGGGATCATGCCGCAGCGCCGTGATCGCGTGGTCGCCGTCGCGGGCGATCTTGCAGCCTGGGTTCAGCACGCCCGACGGATCCGCCGCGGCCTTCACATGCGCGAAGGCTCCCCGCGCTTCGAGCCCCCACACGCGATCCATCAGCGGCGCCCGCAATCGCCCATCGCCATGCTCGCCCGCCAAGGTGCCGCCCAGCACGGCCGTGAGCTCGCAGACGTGATCAAGAATCCCGTGGACGCGATCGCGCCATCCACCGCGCGTGACATCCACGAGTGGATTCACATGGGCGTGTGCGTCGCCCGCGTGTCCGAAGATCACGCCCGGCATGTCGAAGTGATCGAGCGCGCGGCGCACGCCCCGCACGTAGTCGGGAAATCGGTCGGGAGGCACGCAGCTGTCTTCGATGAACTGCATGGAGCGTAGCCGTGGCGCCAGTCGCGAGAGGATCGGACTCGCCGCATGGCGAAGCGCCCACAGCCGGTGCTCGTCGTCCGCCTCGACGGCGGTGTGGACGTCGCTCGCGCCATGACGGGTCGCGCGTGCCGCCAGCTGCGTCATGGCGTACCGTGCTATGACCGCCGAGTCGCCTTCCACCTCCATCAGCAACACCGCGTCGGCGTGCGATGGAATGCCCGTCGGGCCATCAGTCGCCGCCACGTCGAGGAAGGTGCGATCCAACAGCTCACAGGCCGTCGCGCCATCGAGCCGGGCCTCGACCGCGCACGCCGTGGCCGCCTCCAGCGAATCGAAGATCGCCAGGATGGTGGCGGTCGCCCCTGCGGCCGGAATCAGCGCAAGCTCCACTTCAGTAAAGAGGGCGAGTGTGCCCTCGCTGCCCACCAGCAGATCCACCAGATGTCCGTCGGCGCGCAGCGCCTCGGCGATCGCATAACCCGACGACTCCTTCCGCACACCGACGTGGGACAACGCGTCGACCGGGATCTGGCTACCGAGTTGGGCACGGATCTGCGCCATCGCGTCGGATAGCCGTCGCACGGCGGGTACGCCGATCGGCCACGGCGCATCACGCCGCACCCACACGTCGGTGCCGTCGTCGAACACGCACCGCACGCCCACGACCCACGGCCGCGTTGCGCCGAACTTGAGCGTCCGGGCACCCGCCGCGTTGGCGCCCACCATTCCGCCAATGGTGCAGAACGCGCCGCTCGAGGGGTCCACCGGAAAGCGCAGCCCCTCGCGCCGCGCGGCCGCGTCGATCTCGCCGCGCGTCACACCGGCACCGACACGGATACGCCGCGCATCCACGTCAACCGAGCCGAGTTGCTGCAAGCGGCTCAGGTCCACGATCACGCCAGGGCCCACGGCGCCGGCCGCCATGCCGCTGCCTGATCCGCGTGGCATCAGCGCCACGCCTTCGCGCTTGCTCCAGCGCATCAGCGCCGGCACATCGTCGGCGTC
>JBBARJ010000272.1:0-4836 GCA_040399825.1 Gemmatimonas sp. | reverse complement strand
GTCGACGTGAGAGAACAGATTCTCCCACATGAATCGGTGATACGAGTGAATGCTGCCCGGCGCCATCGGATAGTACTCGTCCAGATTGAACGAGATCACGTGGCGGAAGCTCAGCCCGTCCTCGCGGTGCAAGCGGATCAATTCCCGGTACACACCGATCGGGGTGGATCCCGTCGCCAGCCCCAGCACGATCGACCGGCCTGCCGCGGCGCGCTCGCGCATGAGCGTCGCGATGCGCCCCGCCACCAGCCGCGCCATCGCTTCGTGCTCATCGATGATGATCGTCGGAATACGCTCGCGCACCGTGCCGTCGATGTCGGGGTGCACGAAAATGGGGCCACTGACGCGCACAGGCCCGCCGCTCGACGCGAGCGTGCGGGCCTGCCAACCTTCAGTGGCCACCGGAGAACCGGAGGCCATGGTCATGGAAGTTGGTGTCGGGTCGTCGGTTCAGGCCGAGAACGAACTGCCGCAACCGCAACCGCCGGTTGAGTTCGGATTCTTGAACGTGAAGCCAGATCCCTGCATCGACGTGACGTAGTCGATCGTCGTGCCGCTGAGATACTGCGCCGAAAACGGATCGACGAAAAGCTTGATGCCCTCGAGCTCGAAGATCGTGTCGTCTTCCGCGTTCTTGTCCTCGATTACCAGCCCGTACTTGAAGCCGCTGCACCCGCCCGGCATCACGGACACGCGAAGGCCACCCTGTTCGGGCGTAACGCCTTCCGCTTCCATGAACTTGCGGACTTCCGTCGCGGCCGTGGACGTGAGAACCACCATGACATCCGGCTGCTGCATCGTGCTCATTGCTGTCCTCCGAAGCGGCCGGCTGACACCCCGGCCTGATGGAGCGCGCCGCCCGCACCCGATCGCACCCGCGATCGGCAACCGGGACAGCGTCGCGTCTAGCTGTGAGAAAAATAGCGAGTGAATCGCTCCCGTTCAAGAAAGCCCCACGCAAAAGCACGGTCAGCGACCCGTGTCACCGCGCAACGCACCCACCGCCGCGTCCGCCAGCGCCGTCCGTACCCCGCCGATCTTGCGGTTCTCGCGGGTCGGATTGACCCGGTTGGTCAGCAGCAGCACGAACATGCCCTGCGCCGGGTCCATCCATAACGAGGTGCCCGTGAACCCCGTGTGACCGAAGGCGACCGGCGACAGACGACTCCCGGCCGAGTTGCCCCCGGTCGGCGTCTCCCAGCCAAGCGCCCGGCGCGAGATGGTCGAGTCCTGCATCCGCGTAAAGCTGGCGACCGCGACCGAGTCGAATACCCGCACGCCATCCAGCGTTCCGTACCTGAGGTACATGCGCGCGAAGCGCGCCAGATCCTGACCGGTGGAGAACAGCCCGGCGTGACCGGACACACCGCCAAGGCGGACAGCATTCTCGTCGTGCACCTCACCACGCACCTTCTTCTGGCGCCACGGGTCCTGCTCGGTCGGCGCGATGCGCGGGAGCAAGGCGGCCGGCGGGAGATAGCGCGTGTCGGTCATCCCAAGGGGAGAGAACACATGGGTGGCGTCGTACTGCGCCAAGCGTTCGCCGCTCACCCGTTCCACCAACTTACCCAGCAGGATAAAACCCAGATCACTGTAGACGTACCGCACGCCGGGAAGCGTATCCGGTGACGTCGCGAACAACTGCTGCTCCGCCTCCTCCGACGTGGACGCCTCTTTGTAGAGGGCGCGCCACGCGGGCATGCCCGACGAGTGCGACAGAAGATGACGGACCGTGATCCGTTCGGCGCCCGGCGCTTTCCACGCCGGCAGGTAGCGCACCACGGGTGAATCGAGCGCCACCCGCCCCGACCCCACGAGCTGCAGCATCGCACTCGTCGTGCCGATCACCTTGGTCAGCGACGCCAGATCCCAGATGGTAGTCGCTGACGGACGGGCACCGTCGGCGACATCCAGTCGACCCACCCCGTACTCGGCGACAACGCCGTCGGCGGTGCCGACCGCCGCATAGGCCCCGGGGAACGCGCTGTCGGCGAGTGCCCGCGTGAGCACCGCACGGACGCTGTCACCGAGACGCAGCGTCTGCGCGCGCGTGATCCCGGGCACCGGCGGCAAGTCGCGCGACCCGAGGTCGTGCTTGGCGCACCCGCTCAGCACGCCCGCCGCCGCGACCAGCGCGAAGATCAACGGCGCACGCCGCTTGAGAAAGAGGCGATTCGGTGCGTTCGTGCAGTCGGCGCCGCAGCCGGATGGGCCGGAGTGCAGAGCAGGGTCGTAGGGGGCCGGTCGGGTCATGTGTTCGCGTTAGGGCGGGATGCTGTGCGATCGGAGCGCAGCAGGATCTTCTGGAGGTTACGCGTGAAGTCCATCAAGACGCTGGTACTGCTTTCTCTCGTGTGTGTCGGGACGCTCGTGGCCGGATGCGCGCGCAGCGGCCGACCGGACAATGCGCCGATGCCCGACGAGGGTTTCGATGGAATGCCGATCGGGAGTCGGAATCGCAAGGTTCGCCCCGGCATTACCGTGCTGCTTGACGATAGCATCAAGCTGATCGCCGGCAAGCGTGTCGCCTTGGTCACCAATCAGACAGGGGTCGACGAGAAAGGGCGGCGCTCCATCGACCTGCTCGCCACGGACCCTCGTGCCCTGCAGGCCGGTGTGAAGCTCGTCCGCCTGTTCGCTCCGGAACATGGGGCCACCGGAACCGCGGATCGACCAAACCTCAGCGACGAAAAAGACCTGAAGACGGGCCTGACCATCTACTCGCTGTACCAAAGCCGCACTGTTGCGCCCGCGGACAGCCTCCTCACCGATGTCGATGTACTCGTGGTCGATCTTCAGGACATCGGGACCCGCACCTGGACCTATGTCGGCGTCATGCTCTACTCGATGCAGGCGGGCGCGAAGCGCGGGATTCCGGTGCTCGTCCTCGATCGGCCGAACCCGATCACGGGAGCGCGGGCCGAAGGCGCGCTGCTCGACTCGGCATTGGCCAACGGAGAGATGCCCGCGGCCGGCAATCGGACGAACGGTTTCGCGCTGTACCCGATGCCGCTCCGCCATGGACTCACCATGGGCGAAATGGCGAGGCTCTTTCAGGCCCAATTCAAGCTCGGGACCCGCCTCACGGTCGTGCCCATGAGGAACTGGCGCCGTAGCATGTGGTTCGATGAGACCTCGCTGCCGTGGGTCCGCCCGTCGCCCAACATGCCGAACATCACGAGCGCGCTGCTCTACCCCGCGCTCGTTCCTTTCGAGGCGAGCAACGTTTCCGTTGGGCGAGGCACGGACGAACCCTTCCAGCGGTTCGGCGCCTCGTGGCTCCGCGCGGACTCAGTCACCCGGATGCTCGAGGACCTCTCCCTGACCGGCGTCAAGTTCAAGACGGAGCGGTTCACGCCCAATAAGCCGGGCGACGGCAAGTTTGCCGGGCAGTCGATCCCGGGCGTCCGGATCGAGGTGACGGATCGCGAGCGTGTTCAGCCTGCCCGCGTCGGCGCGGCGATCCTCTGGGCGCTCTCGCGAGTGCACAAGGACTCGCTCCGGGTCACCGCCGCTGGCTTCGACCAGCGGATGGGGTCCGCTCGCGCCCGGGAGGCGCTGCTGGGCGGAGCAGACCCGGATGCGGTGATGGATCGACAGTTGCCGGCGGTAATTGGGTTCGAAAAGGACGCCAGACGCTTTTATCTCTACCGTTGATGCAAGGGGAGTTCTAGCTTTCGACGACTAGATACCTTTTCGTTACTTCAGCGCGACCGAGATGCAATCACTGTGGAGCGCCGTCCAGCGCGGATACATGCGAGTCATCGCCCCCGTGGCGGACTGGCTCGTTGCGCGGCGCGTGCGCCCCAACACGATCACCACCATCGGTACGATTTGCACGTGCACGGCGGGGGTAATCTTCGCGTCTGGACACATCAGCGCCGGCGGCTGGTTCCTCGGGCTCACCGCGCTGTTTGACGTGCTCGACGGAACCGTCGCCCGCCGGACGGGGCAGAGTACCGTCTTCGGTGCCTTCTACGACTCCACGCTTGACCGCGTAGCTGACGGCTTCCTCTTTGGCGGCCTGCTGGTGTTCTACGCGACCCACCCGGTGCACGCCAGCAAGCCCATGGTTCTGGTCACGCTGGCGGCCCTCATCGCTACCTTCCTCACGTCATACACGCGCGCCAGAGCTGAGGGGCTCGGCGTCGATGCGAAAGTGGGCATGCTGCAGCGCCCCGAGCGCATCACGCTGCTCTCCGCACCACAGGCGTTTTTTGGCTTGGCGCTCAATGGCTGGATTCTCGCCGGCATCGTCAGTTTGATGGCTGTCACCGCGTGGATCACCGTCTTCCAGCGCATCAGTTTCGTGTATCGTACGACCACTTCCCCTGGAGAATAAACGCAGTGTCCGACTCGATTCGCGGTAATGCCGCGGCCCCAGCCCCGGCAACGGGGAAGCTCGCCATCTTCACGCCGGGTCTCGGCGCTGTGGCCACCACGTTCATCGCCGGTGTTGAGCGCGTGCGCCGCGGCCTCTCGGTGCCGATCGGTTCGCTTTCTCAGATGGCGACGATTCGCCTCGGCAAGCGCACCGATGGACGCAGCCCGCTCATCAAGGACTTTGTCTCGCTGGCCAAGCTCGACGACATCGTCTTCGGTGCCTGGGATCCCATCCCCGATTCGGCCTACGAGTCCGCCATCAATGCCGGTGTGCTCGACAAGGGGGACATCGAGCCGATCGCCGATTTCCTCAAGAGCATCAAGCCGATGCCGGCCGTTTTCGAGAGCCGCTACGTCACGCGCATCACGCGCGCGACCAACGTCAAGACGGGCAAGAATAAGCGGGATCTCGCCGAGCAGATCCGTGCCGACATCCGGAACCTCATGCAGAGC
>JBBARJ010000271.1:0-4840 GCA_040399825.1 Gemmatimonas sp. | reverse complement strand
ATGTACCTGGGTTTCCGCACACCGCTGCGCGAACGCGGACTCTGGATGGGGCTCGTGGCCGGACTGGCCGCTGCCGCAATTCTACAGAGTCTTCGCGTCGTGAACCGTCTTCGCCTGGATATTCGCCGAGTCGTCGTCGATCACTGAGTGCGGATCGACGACGACGGTCAGACCACGAGGGTCAGACGCGCTTTTCTTCGAGCAGCGCCATGAACTCCGCCGGAGAATTGATCTCCAGCAGGCGGCCCGGTACGTCGCTCTCCTTGCTGAACTGCGCGATCCTGCCCAGTACCGGCAGGTACTGGTTCGAGACCTCGAGCGGCGGCGCGACGATGAGGAAGAAGAAGTTGACGGGCTTGTCGTCGATGGCCTTGAAGTCGACACCGTCCGTCTTGCGACCAAAGGCCACCCGAAGACGGTTCACGACAAGGCTGCGGCAATGCGGGATCGCGATTCCACGGCCGATGCCGGTGGAGCCGAGATTTTCGCGCCGCTTGAGCATCTTGAACAGCATGCCCTCGGATTTGTCATCGAGCTTGAGCAGCCCAATGAGTTCCTTGAGAATTTCGTCCTTGCTCGTACCCTGAAGTTCGAGCTGGACAGCGTCTTCGGAGAAGAACTCGCGCAGTTCCATAGCCATGTATCCTAACCATGGGGACGCCGCTGTCAAACCTCCGCGTTGCTCGACCAGTGCGGCCGCACTAACTTCAACCGTATGTCCCGTAAGTTGTTTCCGTTCCGTGTGCCCCATTCGGTGCCACTCTATCTCGCCCCGATGGCTGGCGTGTCGGAGTCTCCGTTCCGACGGCTGTGCCATGCGCACGGTGCGGACGTGGTGGTCACCGAGTTTTTGTCCGCCGAGGGGATCCGGCGAGAGAACGAAGCGACGATCAGTAAACTGCGGTTCTCGCCTGACGAGCACCCGATCGGCGTTCAGATTTTCGGGGCTGATCCCGCCGCCATGGCCGATGCGGCCGCCGTGGTCACGGACCTCTTCATGCCGGACTTCGTCGACATCAATTTCGGGTGTCCTGTAAAGAAGGTCGTGCGCCGAAACGGTGGGTCTGGCTGTCTCCGCGACCTCGATTTGGTGCAGGAGATCATCAGGGCCGTGTCGAGGGCCACCTCGCTACCGGTTACGTGCAAGATCCGCAGTGGATGGAGCGAGGAGATGCGCGACCCGGTGGGAATCGCCTTGCGCTGTCAGGACGCCGGTGCCCGGGTCCTCGCGTTGCATGCGCGAACGCGGACGCAGATGTACACGGGGCAGGCCAATTGGGATGAAATCGCCAAGGTCGCTGAGGCGCTCGACATTCCGGTGCTCGGCAACGGCGACATCAAAACGGCGGCCGACGCGAAGCGCATGCTCGACCATACCCGGGCCGATGGCATCATGCTTGGACGTGGCTCGTACGGTCAGCCGTGGGTGTTCAAGCAGGCCCGCGCGCTGTTCGACGGCCTACCGATGCCAGAAACGCCGGGCGTGCACGAGCGCTTCGCGATCGCGTTGGATCACGCCCGGCTGGTGCAGGGCTACGAGGTCGACGCCATCGGTGCGGCCCTCGAGTTCCGGAAGCACTTGGGTTGGTACGTCAAGGGCCTCCCCAATTCGGCCGACTTGCGGAAGCTGTTGCACCAGGTGCGTGACTTCAGCGAAGTCGAGGAAATCTTCTCGAATTACCTACTGCACTACGAGGACTACCGGGCGCAGCGCCTCGCGGCCATTGACCCGGATGTCTCGGATCTCACCTGCGAGATCGCCTGATCTCGGCTGTTCCGGGCACGGGTTGGGAGTTGCGGGAACCGCCCGTGCTCCCCTAGTGTACAGAGTGGTGTTGGACCGTTAGCCGGGGGTGACTGGCTTCGACGGGGTTGGTGAAGCTCTGGTTGCGTGCCCAGGTCCTCGAGCACCTGGTAAAACACTCGGGAAAATTCCAATCGCGAACAACAACCTCGCGCTCGCCGCCTAACCTTCGGGTTACCGGCAGTGCTCACACGGCAGCCCGCCC
The DNA here is from genome assembly GCA_040399825.1 of Gemmatimonas sp. Taxonomy (GTDB): domain Bacteria; phylum Gemmatimonadota; class Gemmatimonadetes; order Gemmatimonadales; family Gemmatimonadaceae; genus Gemmatimonas. The sequence goes on along the minus strand of JBBARJ010000271.1, from coordinate 2,831 downwards.
GGGGCGGCATGTGAGTATCGAAAATCTGGGCTAGTCCGATGTCACGCCTGCGGGCGTTGGGCGAAACTTTAGCAGGCTTGTCTGGACGTGGGCTTTCTGTTGGCCAGCGGACGGAGACCTCAATCAACAGAATACGCACGTAGACGCTGGGGTCGATTCAGTCTCGGACAGGGGTTCGATTCCCCTCACCTCCACTTGGGCGCCTCACCGCAATCGCGGTGGGGCGCTTTTGTTTGCTCGCACGTCGCGACTACGCCCCTCTGCTGGCCGAAGCGAAACGTAGGGACGGACCCGTTGCCGCCGACCGTTTCATTGCGGCCGTGCGACAACCTGGTCAGGCGAGGGCGGCGTGCGCCGCCGCCAACCGAGCGACGGGTACGCGATACGGCGAGCAGGAGACATAATCGAAGCCCGCCTGATGACAGAAGGCGACGCTCTGTGGTTCGCCGCCATGCTCGCCACAGATGCCCACCTTGAGATCGGCCCGTGTAGCACGACCGTCGCGCACCGCCCAGGACATCAGCTTGCCAACGCCCTTTCGGTCGAGCACCTGAAACGGATCTTCGGCCAAAATACCCTTCTCGATGTAGTACGGCAGGAAACGACCCGCATCATCGCGGCTCAGACCGAACGTGGTCTGCGTGAGATCGTTGGTGCCAAACGAAAAGAAGTCCGCCTCGGTGGCGATTTCGTCAGCCGTGAGCGCCGCGCGCGGCAACTCGATCATCGTGCCGATGAGATACGGAACGCGCTCGCCCATCACGCCCATCACCTGGTCGGCCGCACGTTCGATGATCGCGCGCTGATGACGAAGTTCGGTAACGTCCGAGACCAGCGGCACCATGATTTCCGGTTGCACGTCTATCCCGCGGCGATGCGCGCGTACGGCCGCCTCGAAGATGGCGCGCGCCTGCATCTCGGTGATCTCGGGATACACGATGCCCAGACGGCAGCCGCGATGTCCGAGCATCGGATTCGTTTCATGCAGCGCCGCCACGATGCGGGCCAACTCGGGGCGGGAGAGCCCCAACGATTGCGCGAGCATCGTCGATTCTTCGCCACCATGGGGAAGAAACTCGTGGAGCGGTGGATCGAGGAGTCGGATGGTCACGGGAAATCCATCCATCGCCTGAAAGATTCCTTCGAAATCGGCTCGCTGCATCGGCAGCAGCTTCTCCAGCGCGCGGCGACGTCCACTCAAGTCGCGAGCGACGATCATCTCTCGCATCGCGGTGATGCGCTCGCCTTCGAAGAACATGTGCTCGGTACGGCACAGGCCGATACCTTCGGCGCCGAAGTTCCGCGCCACGCGCGCGTCGCGCGGCGTGTCGGCATTTGCGCGCACACGGAGCCGATGGACTTCATCGGCCCAGCCCATCAGCTTGGCGAATCCCTGATAGGTCGGAGCATCTGCCGCCGCGAGGGCGCCGTTGTTCACCCGCATGACTTCGCTGGGCTGCGTGGGCAGATCTCCAGCGAAAACACGACCGGTGCCGCCGTCGAGCGTTATCCAATCGCCTTCGTTGATCACATGTTCGCCGATGCGCATCGATCGCTGCTCGTGCGAGATCTCGAGCGCCGTGCAACCCACGATGGCGCACTTGCCCATGCCGCGCGCCACGACGGCCGCATGACTCGTCATTCCGCCGCGGGCCGTCAGGACCGCGCGTGCGGCGACGATGCCATGGAAATCCTCAGGCGTCGTCTCTTCGCGCACCAGGATCACCTGCTCGCCAGCCGCATGGCGCCGCTCCGCGACATCGGGATCGAATACCACGATGCCGCTGGCCGCGCCGGGGCTCGCCGGCAAGCCGACCGCGAGCGCCTCCGCTCGCACGTCCGAACTGATCACCGGATGGAGGAGTTGATCAAGCTGATTCGGCTGCATGCGCAACACGGCTTCACGCTGCGTGATCAACCCTTCGTCGACCATATCGAGGGCGATCCGCAGGGCGGCGGCCGTCGTGCGCTTGCCGGTGCGCGTCTGCAGCAGATAGAGCGTGCCACGCTCCACGGTGAACTCGATGTCCTGCATGTCGCGGAAGTGCTGCTCGAGGCGATCCTGCGTCGCCATCAGCGCCGTGTACGCGCCGGGAAGCATCGTCGCCATGTCGTCGATATGGAGCGGCGTGCGGATGCCCGCGACCACATCTTCTCCCTGCGCGTTGACCAGGAATTCGCCATAGAAGCGACGCTCGCCGGTGGACGGATCGCGCGTGAACGCGACACCGGTTCCGGAGTCTTCGCCCATGTTGCCGAACACCATCGACACGATGTTGACACCGGTGCCGAGGGTATGCGAGATGCCGTTCACGCGCCGATAGTCGATCGCCTTCTTCAACGTCCACGAATTCCACACGGCTTCGATCGCGCCCTACAGCTGCACCTGGGGGTCCATCGGGAAATCGCGTCCCGTCGTGAACCGGATCAGTTGCTGGTACTCGTGTACCAGCGCGCGCAAGGCCTCGGCGCTGAGCTCGCTGTCGGTCGTCACGCCATTGGTGACGCGCTTGCTGCCGAGCAGCTGCTCAAACTTGGCGATCGGCACGCCGAGCACGACATCGGCGTACATCTGCAGGAAGCGGCGATACGAATCGTAGGCGAAACGCGCATTGCCGCTCGCCTTCGCCAGGCCTTCGACCGTGTCGTCGTTGAGTCCGAGATTGAGGATCGTCTCCATCATGCCGGGCATGGAGACGGACGCGCCGGACCGTACCGACACCAACAGCGGATTCGTCGCATCGCCGAACCGCTTGCCGCTCACCTTCTCGAGGCGCTCAAGCGCCGTGGACACTTCCAGGCGAAAGGCGTCGTCGACCAGCCCATCGGCC
>JBBARJ010000270.1:0-4841 GCA_040399825.1 Gemmatimonas sp. | reverse complement strand
GCGCTCGCCGATCCCCAGCAGGTCGGCCGCTTTCCGGCGGTTCCCGCCCGTATCGCGAAGCGCTGCCTGAATCGCCATCCGCTCGATGTCCGCCATCGTCATCCCGGGCCCGAGCGTGATCACCGTGGCCGGCGGGGCCAGCTCGCGAGGCTCGATCCCACGCATCAGCCCGAAGCCCGGCATCGGCACCACCTCGTCGGACGCTGCCACCGACACCGCAGACGGTGCCCGCACGTCGCCCACCCACCCTGGCGCGGGCGCACGGCTCTCCACGTCCATCCGACGACGCAACTCCTCGACCTGCAACTTCAATTCGACCAGCGAGCGCACGATAAACTCGAGCTCCCGCCCCTGCGCCCGCTCCCCCTCGCGCACCATCGGTCCGACGTGCACGGGCAGCAACCGACGACCGCCCCCGTCGCGGATTGGCCGAGGGATATCATCGGCGCCGATTTCCCGACCGTGGGCGAGGACGACCATGCTCTCCACGAGATTGCGCAGCTCGCGCACATTGCCGGGCCATCCGTACTCGACCAACAGCGCCAACGCGTCGGCGGAGATGCCATGGAATGCACGATCATGCAGTGACGCGAACTCGGTGACGAAGCGCCGCACGAGCAACGGGATATCGTCGCGACGTTCACGCAGCGGGGGCAGATAAATTCCGAGCACATTCAGCCGATAAAACAGGTCCGCGCGAAAGCCGCCTTCCTCGACATGTTCCCGCAACGGACGGTTGGTGGCGGCCACCACGCGCACGTCGATCGGGATTGGCGTGCCACTGCCCACCCGCGTGACTTCACGCTCCTCGAGCACGCGCAGCAACTTCACCTGCGTCGTCGACGGAATCTCACCGATCTCATCGAGAAACAGCGTACCGGTATCGGCCAATTCGAATCGGCCCAACCGACGCTCCGATGCGCCGGTGAACGCGCCCTTCTCATGACCGAAGAGTTCGCTCTCCAGCAGCGTTTCGGTGAGCGCACCCACGTTCACCGCAATGAAGGGCTTCCCGCGACGAGGACTCAATCGATGAATCGCTCGCGCCACGAGTTCCTTGCCGGTGCCACTCTCCCCCTCGATGAGGACCGTGCTGGTGACGGGCGCAATCTGCTCGACTTTCACCAGGACTTCGCGAATCGCCGCCGACTCACCAACCAATCCCGTGAGCTCGGCCAGCCGCTGACGCTCGAGCCGCCGCTTCACGCTGTCCACGACGTCCTCGATCCGCACCGGCTTCGGCCACGCCTCGACGTAGCCGACGTCCCGCAACCGCTCAATCATCTGTGGATCGGACACGTCGGTGAAGCCGAGTACGGACACATTGTCCCACAACAACTGTCGCACGAGCGACACGTTCGCGGCATCGAGCAGGGCGCCCGTTAACACCACAATATCGGGGCGTGCCCGGCGAAGGTCGCCGCGCACATCGTCCATCGGCGAGATCGTGACCGTCGTAATCCCTGCCGCCTCGAGCGCGGCGTTCAATCGCACCGCCGGCTCGACATCGGTCAGGAGTATCGCCACGACGCTGGCAGCGCCGTCATCCACGCCTCCACGCCGGATGGCTGCAGGGCGCGGACGCGCGCTCACGCCTTCCCTGCCCGCTTGTAAAACGGCAATTTCACCACACGGGCCGGCAACTTTCGTCCACGGATATCGATCTCGAAGGTGGTGCCTTCCACCGCTGCCGCCGCGGGTAGATAGCAGGTGCCAATCGGCACGCCGAGCGATGGACTCATGCAGCCGCTACACACGTCGCCAATGGTGATGTCGCCGTAGACCACCCCGTGCCCATGTCGCGGGATCGCGCGCTCGTCAATCGTGAAGCCGACCAGCTTGCGGTCGGTGCCTTCCTGCTGCTGACGGACGAGCACCTCCTTACCCAGAAACGGCTCGCGCTTGGCGAGCTTCACCAGCCAGCTCAGCCCCGCTTCGATTGGCGTGGTGCGATCGTCGAGTTCGTTGCCGTACAGGCACATACCGGCCTCGAGACGCAGCGAATCGCGGCAGCCGAGGCCCGCCGGCGTCACCGCACCAGCCGCCATCACGGCGTTCCACACGGCCACCGCCTGCGAGGCGTCGAAATACAACTCGAACCCGAGTTCGCCCGTGTAGCCGGTGCGCGAGATGATGCACGGTACGCCAGCCACGTTCCCTTCGGTGAACCAGTAATACTTGATACCGTCGAGCGGCACGTCGGACAGCGACGCCACGATCGCCGGCGCCTGCGGACCCTGCACCGCCAGCAGCGCGATGCTGTCGGAGATGTCCGTCATCGCGCAATCGAAGCCGGCGATGTTCGCCTGCAGATGCGCGAGATCCTTGTCGCGATTGCTGGCGTTAATGACCAGCATCAGATGATCGGCAAACCGATACACGAGGAGGTCATCGACGATCGTGCCGTCGGCGCGCAGCAGCGTCGAGTATTGGATCTGTCCGACAGCCAGCGCTTCGACGTCGTTGCTCGTCACCGAGGACACGAACCGGATCGCATCCGGGCCGCGCACGATCACTTCACCCATGTGCGACACATCGAACATGCCACATGCGGTGCGCACGGCGTTGTGCTCGGCGGTGATGCCGGTGGGATACTGCACCGGCATTTCGTAGCCGGCGAAGGGGACGATCTTCGCGCCATGTGCGACGTGAACGTCGTGGAGTGGCGTGCGCTTGAGCGGGCCGGGAGCGTTAGCTGTCATGTCTCGAAAAGAAGCAGGACGCGACCGGAGCGGCCGCGCTCTGTAACATGACCAATGTGGCAGGAACGTGCCAGCGGATTGCCACGCTGGCAGTCGTTCCAGCCGGACTCAGGCGATCGCGGCCATGACTTCGGCGGCGTGACCGGCAGGCTTCACCTTGGTGAAGACCTTGGCGATCTGCCCCGTGGGGTCGATCAGGAAGGTGGTGCGCTCCACCCCCATGTACGTCTTGCCGTACATGGACTTCTCCTTCCACACGTCATACGCTTGCAACACGGCCTTCTCTTCGTCGGCGAGCAGCACGTACGGGAGTGCGAACTTGGCCTTGAACTTCGCGTGTGCCTTCACGGAGTCGGGGCTGATCCCGAGAATGACGGCCTTCGATGCATCGAAGTGCGGGAGCGCATCGCGGAACTCGCATGCTTCCACGGTGCAGCCGGGGGTGTCGTCCTTCGGATAGGCAAAGAGCACGACCCACTGACCACGGAGCGACGACAGCGTGAGTGTGTCGCCCGCATCGGTGGGAAGCGTGAAGTCGGGGGCAGGTATTCCTTCGGCGATCGGCATAGCGTGTGAATTCCGGATTAGAGTGCTTCGTTCCCCATCAGCGCGGCCATGATTGCTTTTTGAATATGGAGGCGATTCTCGGCCTCGTCCCACACCACGCTTTGCGGTCCGTCGAGCACCTCGGCCGTGACTTCTTCACCGCGGTGCGCTGGCAGGCAGTGCAAGAAGATCGCATGCGATGCGGCGAGCGCCATGAGCGGAGCGTCGACCTGAAAGCGCGAGAAAGCGAGGGCACGCTTCGCCTGCTCCTCCTCCTGCCCCATCGAGGCCCACACGTCGGTGGTGACCACGTCGGCGCCAGCCGCGGCCTCCCGCGGATCACGCAGCAGGTGCACCAGCCCCGACGCCACGCCCGCGCGCAAGAAACCATTGTCGGGATCGTATCCCTCAGGGCAGGCCAGCTTGAGGGTGAAGCCCAGATGCGCAGCCGCTTCAATCCACGAGTTGGCCATATTGTTGCCGTCACCGATCCACGCGACCGTCTTCCCGCGGATGTCACCAAGATGCTGCTGGATGGTGAGGACATCGGCCAGGATCTGGCATGGATGGGACAGGTCGGTGAGGCCGTTGATGATGGGCACCTTGGCGTACTCGGCCAACGTTTCCACGTCGGCGTGCGCGAAGGTCCGGATCATGATCCCGTGGACGTACCGGTCGAGAACCCGGGCCGTATCGGCAATCGGCTCGCCACGACCCAGCTGGACATCGCGCGGCGAGAGAAAGTGAGCGGTACCACCCAGCTGGGTGACCCCGACCTCAAAGGACACGCGGGTGCGCGTCGACGACTTCATAAAAATCATGGCCAAAGCCTTGCCCAACAACGGCTTACGGTCATACGCGCCGTTGCGCATACGCTCGGCCAGATCGAGCAGGGCAAACGTCTCCGCAGAGGAGAAGTCGGCGATGTTCAGGAAATCGCGATGCGGCGGATGATGATGCGACATCCGGACAAAACTATGGAAGCGACGCGGCGGGACCAAGCCTTCGTCCGCCAAAGCCGCCATCGGGCTAGAGGATGTACTTCCGGAGGTCCTCATCCTCACTGATCGACTTCAGTCGATCCCGCACCATTTCGGCATCCACGATCACCGCATCCTTCCCGCGGTCCGGCAGGTCGAATAGCACGTCCTCCAGCAGCGTGGTCATCACCGTGTGCAGCCGACGCGCGCCGATGTTCTCCATGCGCTCATTCACCCGCGTGGCCACCCGCGCCAGCTCGGCGATGCAGTCTTCCTTGAACTCCAGCGACGCCCCCTCGGCTTCCACCAGGGCGGCATACTGCTTGGTGAGCGCGTTCTCAGGCTCCGTCATGATGCGTACGAAGTCCTGCTCCGTAAGCGGCTTGAGCTCCACACGAATCGGGAAGCGGCCCTGCAGCTCGGGAATGAGATCGCTGGGCTTCGACACGTGAAACGCGCCAGCGGCGATGAACAGGATGTGATCGGTTTTCACCATCCCGTACTTCGTTTGCACGTTCGACCCTTCCACGATCGGCAGCAGATCGCGCTGCACCCCTTCGCGCGACACGTCGGGGCCACCGCCCTGCCCTCGCTCGCGGGCAATCTTGTCGAT
>JBBARJ010000269.1:0-4851 GCA_040399825.1 Gemmatimonas sp. | reverse complement strand
GATTCACCGTCTGATCTTGCGACGAGCCATCGCGCCGCACTTCCGTGCCCAGCTTGAGCCGGTGCTTGTTGTTGGCGCTGAACCACGACAGCGTATTCATGGCCGACAGGCTGTTCGACGTCTGCGAGGTGCCGAGAAACTGATTGCCGCCGAAGGCGAGACTTTGCACACCGTTCGTGCCGTCACCGAAATTCGAGTTCACCCGCACACGCCCGCCCGGCAGGTTCATGTACGGCGATCCGTCGCTGCTGGAGACGCTGACGCCGCCGGAGGTCTCGGTGAGGATGCCGATGCCGCGCAGCATGACGTAGCCGCTGTGGCGTCCCTGAAGCCCACCGCTCAGCGAGGTGCGCTCGCCGCTGGTGGTCGGCAGCCCGGTGCCCAACGGCGACGCGGGATTCTGATTGTTCCAGTTGCCGTTGAACGTGAGGTTGTACGCGGCGCCGCTCGTGCTCGATGGCGGCGTGAAGTCGATGGCGCCGAACACCGAGCCCTGGTCGCCCAGTCGGCTGGAGGGCAGTCCGTTGTAGCTGATCGGCACCTTCGCATTCTGCAGAATACCAACCAGGCGCTGCACGGAATCGGCCGCCACGCCCGACGCCTGCAATCCGGTGCTCGACGTGTTCAATAGCGTCTGCAGATCATTGCTGCGACGGCCCAGCTGAAAGGACACGTTGTAGAACGCCTTGTCGAAAATCAGCGGGCCCGACACCGACCCGCCCAATGAGCCATTGGTGTACTCCTGTCCGTTTGCGCGCGCGGCCGCATCGCTCCACTGCAGCGACGGTGCATCGCCCACGAAGCTCAGCCCTCGACCAATGAAGTTCGAACCCGGACGCGTACGCAGGCTGAACTGACCGCCGGAGAATCCGCCGCGCGACACGTCGTACGGCGACGTGATGAGGGAGCTCAGCACGCTCGCATCGCGCGGCAATCCGGCACCGCCGAACATCATGCCGTTGAGCGTGGTGTTGTTCTGGTCGGCGCCAAGGCCGAGCACCGAGAAGCCGTTGGCACCGCCGTCCTGCCCAGGCACCAGCTGCACACCGGGCAGCGTTGCGGCCATCGCCGCGAGATCCCCCATCTGGTCGGGCGGCAGGGCGTTGTTGTTCTGAATCACCCGCTCCGTGCCGCCGACATCTTGGCTCACGTCGTTGCGTGACACCTTTTCGCGCGCGGCGGTCACCTTCACCGCGTCGAGCACCGCGCCGACCTTCGAGAGTTTGGCGTCGGCAATGAGAATGTCTTCGTCGGCGCCGCGCTTGAGTTCGAAGCGCTTGACGCTGTAGCCGAGCGCCGTCACGGTCACCAGATAGTCGCCATCGCCACCGGGAAAGGTCACGGTGAAGCGTCCGGTGCGATCGGTGCGCGCCGTGCGATTCACGTTGCCGGAAATCGACGTGACCACGACCGCCACATTGTCGAGCGGTTCATTTTCGCTGCCGGTGATCTGGCCCCGGATCACGTCGACCTGCTGGGCGACGGCGGGTGTTGGGGCTGCCGAAACGCCCAACACGGCAAGGGCGGCAATGACGAAGAAACGACGGAGCACGTCGGGGAGGGATTCGGGGGGAGCGAGCAGGGCGTATCCAATAGGCTACGGACCATCCCTTGCCAACGTTTCGACACCGTTCTCCCCTTTTTCGTTTCCTCTGCGCTCTCTGCGCCCTCTGCCTCTCTGCGTGATCGGTTCAACGGATACCGGTCAAGAACAGATCACGCGGAGGCGCAGAGAGCGCAGGGCACGCAGAGAACGGCGCTAAAACTCCCCGATAAATCCGACTTCGGGTTGCAGTTCGTATCCGAACCGTTCCTTCACGGCCTCCTGAGCATGCGCCACCAGCGCCCGGACGTCGGCCGCGGTGGCGTGCCCGAGATTGACCAGGATGTTGGCGTGGATGTGCGAAATCTGGGCGTCGCCCACCCGGAATCCCTTGAGGCCGCACTGATCGATCAGGCGGCCGGCGCCTACGCCCTCGATCTTCTTAAAAATCGAACCGGCGCTGGGATGCACCTGGAGCCACGGGTGCCGGGAGCCACGCCACGACAGATTCTCCTGCAGGATCTGGTGCAGCCGGGCCGGATCAGCCTTGGTGAGCTGGAAGGTGGCGCTCAGCACCACATCCCGACGGTGGTGAAACACGGTGTCGTCATAGCCGAATCTGATGTACTCGGCATCGACCACCTTCCGGTCGCCCTCCTCGGCCAGGATCTCGCACGATTCGAACACTTCGGCGATGAACATCGTCCGCTCGCGCTCGGGGGCCGGCGACAGAAAATGCAGGTTCTGCCAGAGTGCCCCGCCCACGGTGCTCGGAATGCCGATGTAGTGCTCCAGCCCCGACCAGCCGGCGCGCACGGTGTCGAGCACCAGATCCTGCATCACGGCGCCGCTCTCAGACCAGACCTTTCCCTCGGGCGAAATCGTGTGCGCGGCCGCCGCGTTCCGGATCACGAGACCACGGATGCCGCGATCGCCGATCAGCACATTCGCGCCCAACCCCAGCACGAACCACGGAATCCCCGCCTGCGTGGCCGCCGAAATGGCCGTGGCCAGCTCATCGGCGGTCTGTGCTTCGAAGAACACGTCAGCCGGACCGCCGATGCGGAACGTGGTGTATGGTGCCAGCGGAGCACTGAGCTGCAGTCGGCTGCGATCGAGCGGCGTGGACGCCGATGCGTTGGCGGATGCCGCGACGAGTGCGTCGGCGATCTGGGTGGGAGTCATGCCGAAAGATTCCCCCGGAGTGGGTCCGTGCGCCATTGTTCGGGTGAGACCGTCCGCCCCTTCCTCTTCAGACGTCGCATGTCCGCACCCTTCGGCGCCCGGCCGTCCCTCCGGCACCTCGTCATCGCTGCCCTGCTCGCGGTGGTCATCCCCGCGGCCACGCCGCAGCCGCTGCTGGCGCAGTCTCGCGCCGAACTGGCCAAGGTGGTGCGCCGCAAGGTCCTAGCGAACGGCATGGAAGTCATCGTGGTGGAAAACCACGGCGTGCCGATCGCGACGCTGGAAATCGATGTGCGGAACGGCGCGTTCACGCAGAGCCCTGAGTTCGCCGGCCTGGCGCACATGTATGAGCACATGTTCTTCAAGGCGAACAAGGATCTCCCCGACGCCGAAGCCTTCAACGATCGCGCCGCCGAACTGGGCGCCGTGTTCAACGGCACGACGCAGGAAGAGCGTGTGAACTACTTCCTTACGCTGCCCGCTGATTCGGTGGCTGGCGGCCTGCGCTTTCTGGCCAGCGCGCTGATTAACCCGACGTTCCGCGACGACGAGTTGAAGCGCGAAAAGGAAGTCGTGCTCGGGGAGTACGACCGCAACGAAGCGCAGCCCGGTTTCGCCTTTCAGCAGAAGGCCACGGAGCTACTCTATCCCGGCCAGTTCAGCCGAAAGAATACGATCGGCGATCGTACGGTGATCGCCAACGTGACACCGGCGCAGATGCGCGAGATTCAGCGCAAGTACTACGTGCCGAACAACAGCGCGCTGATCGTGACGGGCGATGTCAATCCGGAACAGGTGTTCGTGCTGGCCGAGCAGGTGTTTGGCGCGTGGCCGCGCGGCGCGGATCCGTTCAAGGCAGATCCCATCCCGCCCATTCCCGCGCTCGATGGCAACAAGGCGCACATCAGCGAAGAGCCGATCAACGCCGTGGCCGTGCTGATACAGTGGCAGGGGCCGAGCGTGGGGAAGGATCCCGCCGCGACGTTCGCGGCCGACGTGTTCAGCGACGTGCTCAATACACCGGGGTCCACCTTTCAGAAGAATCTCGTCGATACCGGATTATGGCAGGGCGTTGGGGTGAACTACTACACGTTGAATCAGACCGGCCCAATTTCGATCAGCGGACAAACCACGCCAGACAAGTATCGCGCGGCGATGGCGGCCTTGGAGCGCGAGATCGCGCGCTTCACCGATCCCACCTATGTGACCACGCGCGAACTGGAAGCGGTCAAGGCGCAGCGTACCGTGTCGAGCGCGTTCGGCATTGAGAAGGCCTCGGAAATCGCGCACACCATCGGCTTCTGGTGGAGCGTCTCCAACCTCGACTACTTCATCGGTTACACGGACACCATGGCCCAGCAGCGCATCACCGATCTTCTGCGGTACACCACGACGTACATCGCGGGCAAGCCGCGTGTGACGAGCGTGCTGCTCTCCAGTGACGCGCGCCGCGCGATCGGTTTGATGGAAAAGGAATTGCTGACGCCAGCGCTGCGTCCGGTGGTGAGACCATGAAAAAGCAGTATGGGGTATGGGGTAAGGGGTACGGAGTCGTGCTGTCGGCGGTGATGGCGTGCTCGGCGGGGGCGCTGTCGGCGCAGGGCGTGGTGAAGAAGCCCGCGGCGAAAGCACCGGCCAAGGCGGCACCGAGTAAGCCCGTGGAGCTCTCGCCGACCGTGACGTCGCCGACCGACACGCTGACGTCGAAGTTCGATGTCGCGGGCATCCCCGTGATCCTGCGTCGAGTCAGTGCCAACAACGTGGTGGCGGCCAACCTGTATTTGTTGGGGGGCACGCGTCAGCTGACGGCGGGCACTCAGGGCATCGAGACACTGCTGCTCGAGGCGAGCGAACGCGGCACCGCGAAGTATCCGCGCGATGTGTTGCGCACGAAGATGGCGCAGTTGGGCAGCGCCATCGGTGTGGGCGCGAACGCCGACTGGACTACGATCAGCTTGCGGGCCACCACCACCGGCTTGGATAGCACGTGGGCTATTCTGGCCGATCGGGTCATGGCGCCGCGGCTTGCTCCGGCTGACGTGGAGCTGGTGCGCGAGCAGTTCGTCACCGCCATACGTCAGCGGAAGGACAGCCCCGATGCGTTGCTCGACTACCTCGCCGAC
>JBBARJ010000268.1:0-4875 GCA_040399825.1 Gemmatimonas sp. | reverse complement strand
GCTGCCGGCGGTGCGCAGCCAGGCATCGGTGATGGTGGTGTTCGACTCGCGCGTTACGATGAACTTCGACAGGTCATCATCGAGCGGCGCGACAAACTCTTCGTACATGTTCGCCGGGCTATCCATCACCCGCGTGCGGGCTTTCGTTTCGATGTCGAGCTTGTCCACCCACGGACGCGGTGCCTGCGTGGCCCACTTGGCGCCGTATGCGCGCGTCCCCGACAGCGCGATCGACTTGCCGTCTTTCGCCATCAGCACGTAGCGGCGTCCGCCGGCGGCGGTGCGCAACAACACGGCGCCCTGCGTGGAGTCGGCGGCGCCGCGACCCGCACCGCCGCCACCACCGAAGCCCGCGATCGCTGCCGGCAGCGTGACCGTGCGACCGAGGTTGTAGCGCTTAGAGGTGTCCTTCACGCGCACGGCGATCGTGGCGCCGCTGTCGGTCACGAACATTGTGCTGCTGTCGCTGCTGTACAGGACCGTGGAGAGCTGCGCGCTGCCACGATAGAGCACCGTGGTGTCGTTGGCGCCGAATGGTGCGCGCCAGTGCACGACCTTGCCGGTCTGCACGTACAGCAGGCCGGTGCCGATGGGATTCCACTGGATATTGCGCTTGGCGCTGTCGGCGGCGGGTCCGCGACGGGCGGCACCGGGCGCGGCTGGCGCAGCGGTGGGATCGCCATTATCGGCGGGTGCCCCTTCACGCAGCGCCGTGGTGGCGAGCGTGGTGATCACTTTCCCACTGGCGTCCCACAGCTCTTCCACCGACCCGAAGCTCGACGCCGGTACGAGGTACGAGTACGGCTCCGTCATGCGCGTCACACGCACGAACGCGCCATCGGGCGCCGCGTCGATATCACGAATGGTGGCCGGCGCGCCAATGGCGCGCACGGCCTTGGATTTCACGTCGATGAGCGCGAGCTGTCCTTTGGTGTAGTGCGTGAGCAGGGCCTTGTCATGCGGGTCCTGCAACAGGCTGAAATGCACCGGCTGCGGGACGGCGCGGGCATCGGTGAGCCGCACCTGCGGACCATCTTCAATGCCGCCGTCGCCGTGCTCCGGTGCGGCACCGCGATTCTCCGGCACCAACACCGCGGCGATGTAGCGACCGTCGGCGGTGAATTCGATGGTGGTGACGACCGTGGCCAACAGCGCACGACGCGACAGTTGCGCCGACTTGCCCGTCGCGACATCGGCGAGGTACACGTACGAGCCGGTCGGGAAATTGGCGATGTACGCCACCTGTGTTCCGCGCGGCGACCACACCGGTGACGAGATCGATGCACCGGCCGGTATGCTGATGGTACGCGTGGTGCCCGTTGTCGGATCGACGAGGGTGAGGCCGTTGCGATTGCTGGTGGTCAGCGACCGTGCCCGGTTGGCGCGCGTATCGACCTGCACGCCACCGAGCCAGATGTGCGGCGCGCCGTACGCCTTGATGTCGCCGCGATCGCTGCCCGTCGCGCGCAGGAACCAGCGACGATCAGGGCTCGCATTCGTGAACGAGATATCGACGCGGGGCGTCGTGATCATCCTCACGAGATTCTCGGGGGGCTTGACGAAGGATTCGGTGCGCAGGATCTGCTGCGCGTCCCAGCCGGCGTTGGCATTCTGTGCCTGAACCAGGGCGGGGGTGGCAACAATCAGGGCCGTCACCAGACGGAACGCGACGCGTCGAGGGGACATCACAAACATGCTGGACTCCGGAGGTGGGAGAGACTCTCGGGAAGTGTACGCGCCGGCCGTGCTTCGTGGAATAGGACGGGGCCGCCGATGGCCACGGGCTACCAGTCGGTTGGTGTGTAGTCCTTCAGGAACTTGCCCCACACATGCTCACCGGTGTTGATGCCGTCGATGATCGGATCGACGATCCGCGCCGCGCCGTCCACGATGTCGAGGGGCGGATGGAAGCGGTGTTCGGCCACCTTCTTTTCCGCAATGTGCACGGGATCTTCATCCGTCACCCAACCCGTATCGACGGCGTTCATGTGAATGCCGTCGGACTCGTAGTCGGCGGCCGAGGTGCGCGTCATCATGTTGAGCGCGGCCTTGGCCATATTCGTGTGCGGGTGACGCGTGGTTTTGAACTTGCGGTAAAACTGGCCTTCCACCGCCGAGACGTTCACGATGTGCTTGTCGCGATTCGGCGTGCGCAGCATGAGCGGCTTGAGTCGTGCGTTCAGCAGGAACGGCGCGATGGCATTCACCAGCTGCACTTCCAGCAGTTCCACGCTCGGCACTTCATGCATCAGCAGGCGCCACGAATTGCGGTCGCGCAGATCCACCTGCTGCATGTCCTGATCGAGCTTGCCCTCGGGGAAGAGGTGGCCACGATCGGTGTGCTCTTCCGGCAACAGCGCCACCTGCGACAGCTCGGCGGCGTGCGTGATGCCCGCCACTTCGGCCAACGCGCGCGGCAGCGTTTTCGGAGTCAGCATCTCGCCATCTTCGGCGTCGGTGGAGCCCGGCAGCATGTGATAGCCCCGCACGCCCTCGTAGGCGCCGAGCAGCTTGCGCACCTGATCGGGCATGCTGCTGAGGGCGGCCGTTTCCCCGTCCATCATGTGCTTGTAGAAATCGGGTGGACGACGCACGGTTTGACAGGCGTTGTTCACGATGAAGTCGAGACGGTCGTGCGTGTCCATCAGGTGATGACAGAACGCTTCCACGCTTGGCGTGTGACGCAGATCGAGTCCGAAGATCTCGAGCCGATGTGACCACTGCTCGAAATCGGGCTCCGCGGCATAGCGCGCGGCTGAGTCACGCGGGAAGCGCGTGGTCACGATGAGACGCGCGCCCGACCGGAGCAGCTTGATGCCGGCCTGATAGCCGATCTTCACGCGGCCGCCCGTGAGCAGCGCGGTGCGTCCCGTGAGGTCGGCCAACTCACCGCGCTTGCGGTAGTTGAACTCGGCGCAGGTGGGACAGAGCTGATCGTAGAAGTGATGCAGCACGGTGAAGTTGTGCTTGCACACATAGCAGTGCTGCTCTTCGAGCGCCTCGCGGAAGTCGGGATCCGATTCGACCGTGGTCTGCTCGTCGGAGGCCGGCAGCAGATAGTTGGGCGTGGTGAACACCGTCTGGCGGCGCAGGCGGCGGATGCCGGTTTCCTGCAGCTGCGACTCGGCCTCTTGCACGCGTATCGTTCGCTCCACCCGCTTTTTGCGCTTGGTTGCCTTGACCATCTGACGGCGCAGGATGGCGTCGGGACGCGACACCTCGCCGGCGGCCTTGAGCAGGCGATTGCGGTCGTCGTCGGTGATCTCGAGCAGTTCGGCCCGGTTGACGGCGAACTGTTCAAGCAGCTCGGTCGCGGCGCGAACGCGCTCGGAGAGGCTGACGCTGGCTTCCACGGAGTCAGGGCGTTGGGACATAGCCCTGAAAGCTAATCGGTCAGTCGGCGTGAAAGGCGGGTCCGGGGTGAACCGGGAGCCGCCAGTAATACCAGTGCGCGACCCGGCTCCACCCCTCGGCCTGCTCGTTTTCCACCCCCCAGACGCATTCGCCGGAGGGGAAGGTGGCCGTCTGGAAGCGGGCGTCGAGGCTCGCCAGCGGCTCGCGGGCGGCGTCGGGCAGGGGGGCGTCGTCGAGGGCCCTCCGGACGTCGAGGTCGTTCAGGTAGTCCTCATAGGTGAGCGCGTAGCCGTGCTCCACGTCGTCCACGGTTCGGGCCCACTGCTCCAAGAGCTGATCGGCGCTGATCATCGGTGCGTTCGCCTCGCCTCAGGATCGGGGGGCGCGACGGACCTGCCGGCGGAAGTAGGCCTCTCCGTCGTTCGGCTTGAAGAAGGTCCGGATGGTTCCGATGTTGGAATTGCCGCCGGGGCCGCCGCCGGGGCAGGGAGCGTCGGTGGCGACGCGCCTTTGGTACGGGAAAGCGACCAGGCGGCGACGGCACAGACCAACGCCAACAGGAAGGAGCGAAGCGCGCGATTCATGCGGTCATGCTATCGCCGCGTCGCGTCGGCCACAACTCGTGCACATATTCCGCAGCATGAGCGTCGTCAAGGAATTGCTATCGTTGCTCGAGCTCGAGAAGCTCGAGGTCAACATCTATCGCGGGCACAATCGCGACCTCGGCACCGGCCGCGTCTTCGGCGGGCAGGTGTTCGCGCAGGCGCTGGTGGCCGCACGACGCACGGTGGATGAGCCGCGTGAGGCCCACTCGGTGCACGGGTACTTCCTGCGGGCCGGCGATCTCAAGGCGCCGATCGTGTTCTTCGTGGACCGGCCGCGGGACGGTGGGAGCTTCACCAGCCGACGCGTCACGGCGATCCAGCACGGCGAGGCGATCTTCCATCTGTCGGCGTCGTTCCATGTGCAGATCGACGGTCTCGAGCATCAGAGCACCATGCCCGACGTACCGCCGCCGGAAGACCTGATGCCGGAACTCGATCAGATACGGGAGCGCGCGGAGGTGCTGCCGCCGGAACTGCGCACGGTGCTCACGCAGGACCGTCCCATCGACTTCCGTTCGTTCACGTCACACGTGCCGGGGACGGATGAATCGCGAGGTGCTAAGCGTTTCGTGTGGTTTCGGGTGATTGATACGCTTCCCGATGATACCATCACCCATCAGGCGATCCTGGCGTACGCGTCGGACTACGGCTTCCTGCCCACCGCGCTGCTGCCGCATCAGGTGTCGTACCGCGATCCGCGCCTGCAACTCGCGTCGCTCGACCACACCATCTGGATGCACCGGCCGTTCCGTGCCGACGAGTGGTTGCTGTACAGCATGGACAGCACGGCGGCCGCGGGTGCTCGTGGCTTCGTGCGCGGCGAAATCTTCCAGCAGGACGGCACGCTGGTGGCGTCGGTGGCGCAGGAAGGCTTGATCCGGCTCCGCGACGATTGAGTCGTTCGCTCGTCGGCGTC
>JBBARJ010000267.1:0-4892 GCA_040399825.1 Gemmatimonas sp. | reverse complement strand
CTCGCGCCCGATGGTGAGAACCGCGTACGCGTGCACGGCATCACCGGCGGTCCGCCGACGCCGTTCCTCAAGGTGTCGATCGCGTATCGCGCGGGCTACAAGGCCGTCGGTTCACTCGTGTACTCGTGGCCCGATGCCATGGAGAAGGCGCAGATGGCGGATCGCATTCTCCGCGAGCGCCTCGATAACCTCGGCCTCAAGTTCGACCAGGTGCTCACCGAGTTCGTGGGCGCGACATCGACGCACGGCGCGTTGGCCGGCGACGGCCATGACGCACCGGAAGTGATGTTCCGCATCGGCGTGCGTGGTGAGAACCGCGCCGACATCGAGCGCTTCACGCGTGAGATCGTGCCGCTGGTGTTGAACGGTCCGCCAAGCGTGACCGGCTTCGCCGGTGGACGCCCCAAGGTTGAAGAGATTGTGGCCTACTGGCCTGCGCTGCTCGACAAGCGAGCCGTGTCCACCGCCGTCGCCATCATGGAGTAACGGCCATGCACATTCGCTTGCTCGACATCGCACACGCCCGCAGCGGCGACAAGGGTGACACGGCCAACGTCGGCGTGATCGCGCTCAAGCCTGAGTGGTATTCGACGCTGGTGAAGTACGTCACGCGCGACCGCGTGGCGCAGCACTTTGCAGGGCAGATCAACGGCGGCGTGGATCGCTTTGAACTGCCCAACCTCCACGCCCTCAACTTTCTGCTGCACGGCGCGCTGGATGGCGGCGGGACGCTGTCCCTCAAAACCGATGCGCAGGGCAAGGTGTACTCGACGGCCCTCCTCCGGATGGTGATCGAGGTGCCGGACGCTGAGGCCACGGCGGCAGGGCTTCCGGCGGTCGCGTGATTGCCCTGCGACTTGCCCTGATCGGGGCCGGGGTCATGGCGTTTATCTTCGCCCTGCGCACCGGCACCGAATGGGTCCGCTGGGTGGGCATCGCCTGCCTCGCCGGAGCCCTGCTGATTCGGCTCGTGGAGCGGCTCCGCAAGCCTCGCTAGCGTAGGCGTGATCTCCGACCCGTCGGAGATCACGCGTTCAGCCCCTCGATGTGGTTAGGTTTCAGGAATGTCTCGTACCCCCGTTCCTGAACTCCTCGCCCCGGCCGGCACGCTCGACGCGGTGCGCGCGGCGGTCGCCAATGGCGCCAACGCGGTCTATCTCGGCGCGTCGATGTACAACGCCCGTGACGAGGGTGCCCAGCTCTCCCTGGATGAGCTCGCTATAGCGTGCGCCATCGCCCATGCCCGCGGGGCACGGGTGTACCTCACGTTCAATGTGCTGATCAAGCCCGAGGAACTCTCGGAGGCGCTCGCCTATCTCGGGGAGTGCGTCGATCGCGGAATCGATGCGGCCATCGTGCAAGATCTGGGCGTGGTGCGGCTCATTCAACGGGTGTATCCGCAGCTCGAGGTCCATGGCTCGACGCAGATGACGGTGCATGATGCCGCCGGCGCGCGCGTCATGCAGCGTCTCGGGGTTGAGCGCGTGGTGCTGGCGCGCGAGAACACCCTCGAAGACATCCGGGCGATTCGCGAGGCGGTACCGGAGCTCGGTCTCGAGACCTTCGTGCACGGCGCGCTGTGCATTGCGTACTCCGGCCAGTGTTTCATGTCGGGCATGATCAGCGAACGCTCGGCGAATCGCGGATCGTGTGCGCAATCGTGCCGCAAGGATTACACGCTCAACGATGAAGCGACCGGTGCCACGCTTGACAGCGGGTATCTGATCTCGGCGAAGGATCTCGCGGCGCACGATCATCTCGAGCAACTCGCCGAGCTCGGGATCGGCTGCCTCAAGGTCGAAGGGCGCAAGAAGAAGCCCGAGTACGTCGCCACCGTCACGAAGGCCTATCGTGGTTGGCTCGACGCATTGGCACGCGGTGAGCGCGGACTCGCGCCATCGATCGACGAAGTCGAGCCGCTCGTCCAGATCTTCAGCCGCGGCAACACGGGCGGCATGTACGGTGGTCGTGAGGGGCGCGAGTACATCACGCGTACGCAGCCGGACAATCGCGGGTTGCCGATCGGCAAAGTGGTCGGGCACGAGGGCACGGAGCTCATCGTGGAAACCACGCACGCCGTGGCGGTCGGTGATGGACTCGGCTTCGAATCGCCGGAGCCCACGTCCGCGGCGACGATGGGCGGCACCGTGCAGAGCGTCCGTCAGCTGTGGACCCGCAACGGCACCCATCGACAGGTCGTGAGCGTTCGGTTGAGCGCCGCGCGGTCGCGAGTGCCCGACGGATGGCGCGTCGTGCGCACGAGTGATGCCACGTTGTTGCGTGTCGCGCAGGAATCGTTTGCGAACGTGGCCGTGCCGGAGCGCGTCGGCGCGCGGCGCATCGACGTGCGCGTGTTCGGACACAGTGGCGGTCCGCTCAAGACGATCTGGAACTCCGGCGAGATGGAGGTCACGGTGCGCGGTGAGGTCCCGCTCAGTGTGGCCAGTAAGCGGTCGCTCGATGTCCCGCAGCTGCGTGAGCAACTCGGACGCCTCGGTGGCACGGCCTTCAAGCTGGGTACGGTCGACGTGGCCGGCCTCGCCGACGGCCTGTTTCTGCCGGTGAGTGAACTGAATCGCATTCGCCAAGACGCCATCGCGCAGCTCGACGAGCAGCTCGGCTGGGCGCGCCAGAGCGACACGGCGGTGCGTGAAGCGCGTATCAACGAGGTGGTCGACACGATCGCCTCCTCGGTGGCAACAGCGGTGACCGATACGTCGTTCGCGTTGCGCGCGATCGTCTGTGATGTCGACACCGCGCGCGAGGCCGCAGCGGGCGGCGCCACCGATATCGTGCTCGATCCGTTCCTGCGTCATCCGACGCCACCGCTCGCCCGCGTGAATGCGCTGCGCGAGGAGCTCGCCGCGGCGGGCGTCACGCTGCGGCTGCGTACGCCGACGATCGTGCGGCCCGAGGAGCGTAAGCGCCTCGACAAGTGGCTCGCGCTCGAGCTGCCGCTCCTGACCGGTCATCTGGGCTTGTTGGCCGAGTTCGGTGGGGCAGGGCGCGACGTCATCGCGGACTATGCGACGAACGTCTTCAATCAGCACACCGCCGAGTTGCTCTTCGAACTCGGCGCGTCGCGGCTGGTCGCGTCGATCGAGCTGACCACCGAAGAGCTCGGCCAGCTGACCGATCCGTGGCGGGGACGCAATTTCGATGTACTGGTGTACGGTCGTACCGAGGGTATGACCATCGAGCATTGCGTGCTGTCGGCCGCGTTCGATCGCGAGCCCACCACCTGCCGCGATCTCTGCGTGCAGAAGCACACGAACGTGTCGCTGACTGATCCCGCCGGATATACCTTCGCGGTCGCGACCGACTCGGCGTGTCGGAATCGACTGCTGCACTCGCGCCCGATCGACGGCTCCGAGTATCTCCCCGACTTGTGGGCGCAAGGTGTCCGCGGCTACCAGATGGTGTTTAACGTCCCCGGAGACCCCGTGCGCTCGATCGTGCGCGCATACCGCGACATGCTCGACGCGCTGGCCGCCAACGTCTTGCCTGATCTGACAGCGACCCGACGGCTGCTCGACGGTGCATTTACGCGCGGGCACTTCGCGAGGGCGGTCTGATACGAAGCGCCTGTTCCGAAGAATGGTGCCGCCGCTGCGCTCGTTCCTCGCGGTGTGCAGCGTGATTGACGACGACACCGTGTACCGCTGGTACGAGAGCAGCAGGCGCATCCCGACAGGCGGCGAGTTGGGGACGCGGTAGAATCGCGTTGGGCCGAGGGCGTTCGCGTCGTTCCGGTGAGACGCCGACGTGGGACGCCTGATACCGTGCGGCATGCCTACGGTCCCTCTGCCCTCTGCCGGTTACGGCACCCTCGATCTCGCCCGCGCGCGATTGCTCGCGACGTTCGGTTATCCGGATTTCCGTCCGCCACAGATTCGCGCGGTGCAGGCGGTACTCTCCGGTCGCGACTCGCTGGTCGTCCTTCCGACCGGTGGCGGCAAGTCGCTCTGTTACCAGGTGCCGGCTTTGCTCCGCGATGGTCTCACGGTCGTGATCTCGCCACTGATTTCGCTGATGAAGGACCAGGTCGACGCGCTCGAGCGAAAGGGCGTGTCGGCTGCCTTCATCAACAGCACGCTGAGCGCGAGCGACGTGGCGGATCGCATGGCGCGGGCCCGCGATGGTTCGCTCAGGATGCTCTACCTCGCACCTGAGCGGCTGGAGGCGGGTCGCACGCTGCAGCAACTCGTGGCGATCGGTGTGTCGTTGCTGGTCGTGGACGAGGCGCACTGCATCAGCGAGTGGGGACACGACTTTCGGCCGAGCTACCGACGGATCGGCATACTCCGCGAACGGCTCGGTGGCCCACAGACCGTCGCGCTCACCGCGACCGCGACGCCGGATGTTCGCCTCGACATTGTGCGTCAACTCGCATTGCGGGATGCGGAAGTCGTCGTGGCCGGCTTCGATCGCATCAACCTGACGTATCACGTGACGCCCGTGCGGGGACAGTCCGAAAAGGATGCGTCCGCCATCGCCCTGCTTCGCGCCACCGAGGCGCCGGCGATCGTCTACGCACCCACCCGCAAAGCGGTCGAACGCGTCACGGCGGTGCTGGTGCGCGGCCGGATCCGAGCCATCGCGTATCACGCGGGGCTCGATGCCGCGCTGCGTCAGCGTGCGCAGGACGCCTTCATGCAGCAACGCGCCCGCGTCATCGTAGCGACCAGTGCATTCGGCATGGGCATCGACAAGCCCGATGTGCGGCTCGTGGTTCATCACTCCATGCCGGGCACGTTAGAGGCCTACTACCAAGAGGCGGGGCGGGCGGGTCGCGATGGACAGGAGAGCACCTGTGTGCTGCTGTACGCGTATCCCGATCGATTCACACACGAGTTCTTCATCGACGGCGCACACCCCGATCGCGCCACGGT
>JBBARJ010000266.1:278-4902 GCA_040399825.1 Gemmatimonas sp. | reverse complement strand
CGAAGGGACCGACGGGTACGCCGGTAGGGACCTTCCTCGAAATCGTGCGGGCGCGCGCGCGGCGGTGATCCGCTCCGCTCGACTTCTGGTCGTCAGCATGCTGACGGCCATCGCGGTGCCGACACTCACGTCGGCGCAAACTCGTCCCGATTCGGCGCGGAAGGACACCAGCCGTGTGGCGGTGCCGGTGCCGCTACCATCAGGCGTCGACACGGTACCCAAGCCCTCGAGTGCCAGCGACTCAGCGGTGTTCGCGCGCGAAGTCGCACGCACGGACAGTATCAGGCGCGCAATCGCCGCTGATACGATCAAGGATCCACTCGCCCGCTTTGAGCGACCGTATGATTTCGAGGCCTCACCTCGCCTGCGGTTTTATCGCGAGGAGATTCTCTCGTCGGGTGCGGTCAACCTCGCGGACTTGCTCGATCGCATTCCTGGCGTCACCACGTATCGCAGCGGATGGATTGCCGGTGTACACGCCGCCTCATTCGCCGGCGATACGCGTCGCATCCGCCTGTTCGTCGACGGCGTCGAGATGGACGCCATCGAGCCGCGCAATGGCGGTGCACTCGACCTCACGGATGTGCAGCTGTGGACGCTTGACGAGTTGGTGGTGGAGCGGGCCGCGGGGGAAGTGCGCGTGTGGATGCGAACGTGGACCGTCGAACGTACCACGCCATACACGCGGGCCGACATCTTCACGGGCGACCTGAATACCAACGCCTTCCGCGGTCTCTTCGCGCGCCGTTGGCGCAACGGCGTGCTGCTGCAGCTTGGTGGCCAGCAAGTGGCGACGCAGAGTGGTCGCGTGAACGCGTTTACCGGTGCCGAGGGCTCGGCCGGACGCGGTGATGGCACCGTGCAGGGCTTCATGGCCCGCATCGGCTGGTCGAGGCGGCGTGTCAGCCTCGACGTCTTCGCGAATGCGACCGGCCGCGAACGGGATCCGCATACGGCGCGCGCGGGGTTCACCGATCTGCTGCCCTACAAGGGGTCGCGTCGTGATGCGTATCTCCGGCTTGGATACGGCGATACGCTACGCGGATTCTGGTCGCAAGCGATTGTCGGCGTCGTACGCACGCGCCTCGAAGGTATCGGTGAAGGCGTTGCCGAAACGGACTCAACGCCTGCGATTACGACGGACACGATTCGTGGACGCACGCAGCAATTGCTGGCGGCGGGCTATCGCACGTCACGATGGTCGGTATCCATGACGGATCGTGTGCGTCCGATCAACGGTACGGTGTTTCATGCCCCGGCTGTACGCGGTCGTCTCGGTGGGGCGCGCTTCGCGATCGGTGCGTTCGCGGAGGAGAACGGCGCGGACTCGACGCGTCGTGTTGATCTCTCCGCCCGCGCGCAGCCGTTTTCGTGGCTCATGCTCACAGGAGCCCAGAGCACGCGTACGCCGGATTCCGCGACCGGTCGATTGAACGGCAACACGGTGCGGGCAGAGGCCGCGCTCAAGTTTGGTCGACTGTGGCTCGGCGGCGGCGTCATTCGGGACAACGCCAACCGGTTCGAGTCGCCGACGATCCTTGGTACGCCTGCCGCCCTGCTGTCGTCCATCGATGCGCAGGGTGTCCTCGTGTCGGCAGCCGGACGGTTGTACAAGGACGTGCGCCTCGATGTGCAGGCGATCCGGTGGGACGGATCGCAGTACAATCGCCCGCAGTTGCAGGTGCGAACGGAAATCGCGCTCATCAGCGATTGGCGCCGGAAATTTCCGCGCGGTGAGTTCTCGATCAACGCGCGTATCTGGCACGAGTTGCGCGACGGCGTGCCATACTTTTACGGGACGGCCGCCGGCAACGACACCCCGGACGTGCGGATCACCGAGCGCGCCAACGTGGTGACCGGCCTGCTCGAACTTCGCATTCAACGCGGCACGCTGTTCTACCAGTACCGGAACCTTACTGGCGGGGCGTACGAGCAAATTCGCGGGATCACGATGCCGCCGGCCGTGCAGTTGTACGGTGTGCGATGGGAGTTCTGGAACTGATGCGGTTGACGCACTCCGATGTCCGCGTTTCATTGCCCATCCCATGATTCGTTCAATGACGGGCTTCGGCCAAGCGGAAGGCACAGTCGGCACCTCTCGGGTGCTGGTCGAGGTGCGCACCGTCAATCACCGGTTCTTCTCGCCGAGTATCAAGTTGCCGAGCGCCTATGGGCGCTGGGAAGCCGAGGTGCGCGAGGCGATGCGACTCAAGGTGAGTCGTGGCCATGTCACGCTGACCGGCCGAAGTGAGCGACTCGCCACGCAGGCCATCGCGGTCGATGACGAGCGTTTTGCCGCCGTGGTCGCGCAGTTGAGGGATTTGCACGATCGGCATGGCCTGTCTGGCGGCGTGGATCTCGCCATGGTGCTCCGGATGCCGGATGTCATGTCAGCGCCGCGTGAAGACGAGGACACCGGGACGGCGCTCGACCTGGTCGCGATCGTGGACATTGCTCTCGACCACCTCGGACGCGCCCGGGCAGAGGAGGGCGCTCGCCTCGTCACGGTGTTGCGTGAGCGCTTGGAGATCGTGGACTCGGCGCTCCAGCGCATCGCGCTCCGGGCTCCCGAGCGACTGCTGGCCCAGCGGGATCGCCTTCGGGCGGCCGTTCGGGAGCTCGCCGACGGTCTGGCGGTGGACGAAGGCCGCTTGGCGCAGGAGATCGCCATTTTGGCCGATCGAATGGACGTCAGTGAGGAGCTGGACCGGTTCCGGTCACACATCACCGCCTTCCACGGTGTCCTTTCGGACACGGGAGGGGAACCGGTGGGTAAGCGCCTCGGCTTTCTCCTGCAGGAAATGCTTCGGGAGGCGAATACCACCGGGAGCAAGGCGGCCGACGCGGCGATCCTTCATGATGTGGTCGGCGTGAAGGAAGAGCTGGAGCGGATCCGGGAACAGGTCGAGAATCTCGAGTGAGTCCATTTCCAGTCATTTTGTCCGCTCCCTCTGGGGGCGGAAAAACCACAATTGCGCGCCGCGTGCTGGAGCGGCGGGCCGATGTGGGTTATTCTGTAAGTTGTACCACGCGGTCCCCTCGGGAGGGTGAGGTGGACGGGCGCGATTATCGATTCATCAGTCTTGAGGCATTCGCTGCCGCGCGAGTCGCGGGAGAGTTCGCCGAGTGGGCTGAGGTGCATGGCAATTTCTATGGGACGATGCGCTCCGAAATTCAGCGTGTGCTGAACGCCGGCCAGCACGTCCTGATGGACATTGACGTTCAGGGCGCGCGGCAGTTCCATGTCGCGTTTCCCGATACCGTGCTAATTTTTGTGTTACCGCCGTCGGGTGAGGTGCTGAAGTCTCGGCCCTCGGCGCGGAAGAGCGAAGAGCGTGAGCGGTTGCTCGTTCGTCTGCGGAACGCTCGTGCGGAGTTAGGGGAAGTGGGGCGCTACCACTATGTGGTGGTGAACGACGATCTCGACCGCGCGGTGGATCAGGTGAACGCCATTATCGATGCGGAAGGACTGCGACACGACCGGGTTCATGAGGTCGAGGCGCAGGTCGAGGTGCTCATCGCGCAGCTCGAAGAAGAAATTCACGTTTTCAGCAAGGGCGACTGACGCATGCAGGTTTTTACTCCGTCCGACGTATCGAAGCACGCGGCCAACAAGTATCTCAGCGTGCTCATCGCGGCCAAGTTCGCGCGCGTGCTCAATGAGTTTCCCCGCGATCGCTCGGCGCACGAGAAGAAGCTCACGACACGCGCGCTTGAAGAGCTCGCCCATGGTGAGATCGAGTACCGCGTGGTGCCGCGCCGCCGTCCGGGCTGAGCTCACGCCGCTTGTTGGACCCTGCGCCGCGCCGTGACGTTCGTCCCGGCGCGGCGCCTTTTCTCCCCCCACTGCGCCCTCGCCAGCGCCTGTGCGTCCCTTCGACTGTCAGCGCATTCTGCTCGGGGTCACCGGCGGCATCGCGTCCTACAAGGCTGCGTGGCTGGCGCGCCTGCTCACGCAGGCCGGTGCCGAGGTCGACGTTGTCCTGACGCGCGCGGCGTCGGAGTTCATCGGCGCGATCACGTTCGAGGCACTCACCGGCCGGCCGGTGCACACGGCCCTGATCGCGCCGGGGCATGCCCTGGATCACATCGCGCTTGCCCGCGCGGCTCAGCTGGTGGTGGTCGCACCGGCCACCGCCGATTTTCTGGCGCGTGCGGTGGGCGGTCACGCTGACGATCTGCTCTCGGCCTGCCTGTTGGCGACCACGGCACCGACGCTGCTGGTACCGGCGATGAACGATCGTATGTGGGCGCATCCTCAGGTCCGTCGTAACGCCGATGCGGCACGAGACATCGGCTACCGCGTGCTCGAGCCCGACGACGGCGCATTGGCCGTGGGCGAGGGCAGCGGACCTGGGCGAATGCCCGAACCAGCCACGATCCTCGCGCATTGCGCGCGCCTGCTCGAGGCGCCAACGGCGCTTGCCGGACGCACCATCGTGGTCACCGCCGGTCCGACGCGCGAGCCCCTCGATCCGGTTCGATTTCTCTCGAATCGCAGCAGCGGGAAAATGGGTGTTGCGATCGCTGCGGCGGCGTGGCGACGCGGGGCGAACGTCATCCTGATCGCGGGGCCGCTCGAGGTGGCCGTCCAGGCCTGGTCTTGGACACTCCTTCCCCTGAT
>JBBARJ010000266.1:0-268 GCA_040399825.1 Gemmatimonas sp. | reverse complement strand
CGTCGTCCGGGTCGAAACCACGGCGCAAATGCGAGACGCCGTAGAACAGGCGCTTCCCGGTGCGGATGCGTTGATCATGGCGGCCGCGCCGGCTGACTTCGCCGCCGCCGCACCCGCGAGTGCCAAGATCAAGAAGTCCACGCTGGCGGATTCTCTCGCGCTCACGCGCACCGACGACATCCTCGCGACCACGCGCGGTTCGCGTTCGACTTCGTGCGTGACGGTGGGCTTCGCCCTGGAGACCGGCGATGCGCGCAACGAGGCGCGC
>JBBARJ010000265.1:0-4908 GCA_040399825.1 Gemmatimonas sp. | reverse complement strand
GATATCCGTCGGCAGCGCGATCGACTCGCGCAGCATGTATTCGATCGCCACCGCACGGTTCGCCGAAATAGGGCTCGTGCGGGTGGGCGATGGCAGCGGCCGCAAACCGTGCAACCGCGCCAGCACATCGAGTCGGAGCATGTGAAACGGGTCGCTCACCAGGAGAATGCTGGCACGACGCGGCATGGTGTCACGGACGGTGGCCGGCAACGAGTCACGCCACGCCTGAAGCAGCGCGGCGGCGCCATCCATCGACGCCAGTGAGGTGCGCCCGGCTGGCTCGAGGAGAATAGCCTCGGTGGGCACACCACGGCGCACCAGATACCGCCGCCCCGCTGCCGCTTCGCTGATCAGATCGCCCTGGCGACGACCGCCCGTGAGCACGACGCGATCGGCCCGGGCGCTCTTCCATAGTGCCAGCGCGTGGTCGAGCCGGGCGCGCAACACCGGTGACGGACGACCCCCATACTGCGCGGCGCCCAACACCACGATGGCATCCGCGCGCCCCTCGGCCGCCCGTCGCGACCAACCGAAGATGACAGCCAGACACAGCACCCACCCCATCAGCACGGCGCCGATGAGTCGGAGAATGAGTGAGGGCCGATACCGGCCAAGCGCAACGCGTTGCATCCAGCCAAGCTACTGCCTGCGCGCCCGCCGCAAAGGCACGGGGAGTGCCAGCCTCGGGCGAGACTAGAGCGACACCACCGTGCCAGGCGCTGGGATCGTCACCGTGAAGCGATCGGCCCGAAGCTGCTCGGCGAATGCCGTCTGTGCCGGCGTTTCACCGTGAACGAGGTACACGTGCGGGTTATCCCGCCCTTCGGCCACGCCCGCACCACGTACCGCACTCAGCCACGCATGAAGTTCCGTACGGTCGGCATGTGCGCTGTAGCCGTTCAACACTTCCACCTGAGCGGCCAGTTCGACTTCGTCACCGAAAATCTTGATCACGCGCCGTTGCTCGAGAATGCGACGGCCCAACGTGTGTTCGGCCATGAAACCCACGATCAGGATCGTATTGCGCGCGTCGCTGGCGTCGGTGCGCAGATGGTGCAGAATACGCCCCGATTCCACCATGCCAGACGCCGCGATGATGACCATCGGGCCGTGCATACTGTTCAGCGCCTTCGATTCGTTCACATCGCGCGTGAATTTCACGAGCGGGAAGTCGAATAGATCGTTCGTGTGCCGCACCAGATCTTCGCTGTGATCGAACACTTCCGGATGCATCGCGAACACCGATGTCGCATCGGTCGCCAGCGGTGAATCAATGAAGATCGGTACCGTCGGAATCTTGCCGGCGCGGTGCAGCTGATGGAGATCGTACACCAGCTCCTGCGTGCGCCCAACTGCAAACGCGGGAATCAGCACGCGTCCGCCGCGGGCGGCGGTGTCGCGGACAACGCGCCCGAGCTCCTCCCGCGCACCCTCCACCGACTCGTGATCGCGATTGCCGTACGTGCTTTCGCACAAAATGACATGCGCGCCACCGGTGGGCGGCTCCGGATTGCGGATAATGGGGAGGTCATTTCGTCCCACATCGCCGGAGAAGACGACACGTCGGAATTCCTCACCGTCGCGGAGCTCCAGCACGACGGAGGCGCTACCGAGGATATGTCCGGCCTCCGTGTACATGGCGCGCACTCCGTCGGTGACCTCGAACCACTTGTGATACGGCATGCCGATCATCTGCTCGAGGGTGCGCGTGGCATCCTCCACACGATAGAGCGGTTCCGCGTGCGGTCGGCCGTGCCGCTCCAAGAAGTCGGCGTCCTTTTCCTGGATATGCGCCGAATCGGCGAGCATGAGGGCGCAGAGATCGCGCGTGGCTGACGTGGCCCAGATGGTGCCTTGGTACCCCTGCGCCACCAGGAACGGCAACCGACCCGCGTGATCGATGTGGGCGTGCGACAGCACCACGGCGTCGATGTCGTCGACCGGCAGCGGGAGCCGGGCGTTCTTCGCATGGCTCTCGCTACGCTTGCCCTGAAACAGACCGCAATCGAGCAGGACAGTGCGCTGGCCGACGCGCAGGATATGGCACGAGCCCGTGACTTCCTGGGCGGCGCCGGAGAACTCGATCTGCATTCGCACCTGTTCCTGAGGTTAGCGCAATCGTCGCCACGCTACCGCACACCACACGCGGCCAGCCTGACGATCGAACGGAATCGGTGGTGCCTATCCTACTTCGTCGGAATCATCGACCCGACCGATCGGTCTGAAACCCTTGGCGACGCCTCCCCCCGTGGCGTGATCGTTCACCCGACGCGACATGAGCTCACATAACTTCAGGATCTGCCGGTCGGCCAGCTTGTAGTGCACGAACAGCCCATTCTTTCGGCGCTTCACGAGCCCGTTGGCATGAAGAACCTGTAGATGCTTGGACGCGTTCGCCTGCCCAAGTCCGGTGCCCACGACGAGCTGGTTTACCGTCTGCTCACCCTCTTGCAGCGCCCGCAGCAGGGTTAGGCGAGCCGGCTCTGAAAGCGCTTTGAAGCGATCCGCAACTAATGGCAAGACACTATCTGAAAGAATGAATCGGCGCATCTACACCTCGCATAGTCCCCATCATTGTCCCCCGACGATTCGACGACGGTGGTCGCGCTACAGGCGCGACGGTTCAATTTTACGCCGGTATTCGCTGTCTGGACAGGGACTCGGCGCGCCAAACTCACCCAGCCAGCGTTCCACTTACGATCGGTCTGCCCGACCATGCTCCAATAGCGGAAGAATGCGTGTCAGGTTTCGCCGAGTCGAATCCAGCGGCGTACCGTTGGTGCCTGAAATTTTTGCAGTCCGGTGAGCATGAACGATGCATCATCGCTGACCACCAACCACTCGCGTGGATTGCCGCGCAGGAATCCCTCGGCATCAACGTGATCCAGCAGCGCAAGCAGCGGCGCCCAATATCCCGAGACATCAAGGAGGCCGATCGGCTTCTGGTGCACACCGAGCTGCGCCCACGTCCAGGTCTCGAAGAATTCCTCGAGCGTTCCCACCCCGCCCGGCAGCGTAATGAACGCATCGGCGAGTTCGGCGATCATCGCCTTCCGCTCATGCATCGAGTCCACGACGCGCAGCGACGTCAGTTTGTGATGCGCGACTTCCCGTTGCACGAGTCCGTGCGGCATCACGCCGATGACCTCGCCACCGGCCGCAAGCGCCGCATCGGCAAGCGCCCCCATCAATCCAACCCGACCGCCACCGTACACCAAGGTGAGGCCGCGCTGGGCGAGCATGGTGCCAAGGGCCTTCGCCTGTTCGAGGTATTCCGGACGGGCGCCGTCATTCGACGCGCAGTACACGGCCACCCGACGCAGTGGCGTGACGAGCGGAACGGGCGCATAGCTGGAGTCGGAATCGCTGGATGCAGTGTTCACGCGCGAAAGCTAACGCCCATTGGACAGGGCGACATCGGCCCCTGATCCATGCGGAATCCGGCACGAAGACGGGCGGATACTACCGGCGCGCCGTTGAGAACGGCTACTTTCGAATCCATGCCCACCTCGCCGCGCACGTTCCCCACGCTCCACATCGTGGACCACCCGTTGGTCCGTCACAAGATCACGCTCCTGCGTGACCGTGCAACGCCGACGAAACAGTTCAAGGAACTGGTCGACGAGATCGCCATGCTCATGGCGTACGAGGCCACGCGCGATCTGGCGTTGGAGCCGGTGCCGGTAGACACGCCACTCGAGACGACATCGGGGTGGTCGGTGCGCGGCAAGAAGCTCACGCTGGTCCCGATTCTGCGCGCCGGGCTCGGCATGGTGGAAGGCATTCTGCGGTTAATGCCATCGGCACGCGTGGGACACATCGGACTCTATCGCGATCACGAGACGCTCGAGCCGGTGGACTACTACTTCAAGGTGCCGGGCGATGTGAGCGAGCGGGATTTCCTGCTGCTCGACCCGATGCTGGCCACCGGTGGCAGCGCCTGTGCCGCGGTCTCGTCACTGAAACGCGCAGGCGCGACCCGCATTCGCTTTCTCTGTCTGGTGGCCGCCCCGGAGGGGGTCGAGCGACTGGCCCGGGAGCACCCTGATGTGCCGGTCCTTACCGCCGCCCTCGACCGCGAACTCAACGAGCATGGCTATATCCTCCCCGGACTCGGCGACGCCGGCGACCGCCTCTTCGGCACGCGGTGAGTACGGAGTAAGGAGTACGGAGTAAGGAGTACGGCGTCGTTCGTACCCCCTACCCCGTACTCCATACTCCATACTCCATACTTCGCAGTTGTTTACCCAAACCACTCCCGCGGCGCCGTCTTCTGTTGATCCGCCGCCTCGAGCACCCATGATTGCGCCATGGGTTCGGTCACTTCGGCGGCCACCAGCTCGAACCACTGCTGCGCCTGCGCGTCGTCGCCAACGCGCCGCCACAGTTCGCCAATGAGATACGTGATCACCGCCCGTTCTTCCACCGGCACACCATCGTAGGCGTCGAGCGCGTCGGCAAAACGCCAGGCGGCCTTCCGCCGGAAAAAGCGCTCGGCTTCGGTGTCACGTTCGTCCACGCAGCACCACGCCGCCCACAGATAGAGATCGGCCAGGTAGCGCGGATCGCTTTCCTGCCACTCCGCCACCTTGGCCGCGTGCTCGTATTTGAGCGAGCCCGATGGCAGCTGCGCGGTGAGCGACGGGGCCAATTCGCTCCACACCAAGGCACGGATCGTATCGGTCGGGTGCGCGTCGTGCCCAAAATCCCGCGGCACACCGGCATAGCCACAGTGCGTGCAGAGATGGACGAAGTAGGGCAGCGGCTGCATGCCGGCCGCACGCTCGTGAAAATCGGTGCGTTTGCCACCAAAGGCATTGGTGGCAACGACAGTCTGCGAACGAAACAGCCGGTCGCAGACGGGGCAGGTCAGTTCGATGAGATGCAGCGTGGTCATGGCACGGCGTC
>JBBARJ010000264.1:0-4947 GCA_040399825.1 Gemmatimonas sp. | reverse complement strand
ATTCACCAGTAGCTCCGCCAAGTCGCGCGAGAGTTCCGATCTCGCCCCCGACTACGTGTGGAAGTCGAAAGGACAGCTCACCGACTTCGGCTATCAGGTAGAACTTTCCATCCCGTTCAAGAGCTTGCGCTACCGCGCCGGCGACGAACAGCGCTGGCAGCTGAATGTCGCCCGCACCGTACAGATCACCGGGCACGAGGAGACGTGGACGCCGGCCCTCCGCGGCGCGTCCAGCTTTCTCGCCCAGTCCGGGGTGCTGGCCGGCCTGCGCGACCTGCGCCGCGGGATCACGGTCGACCTGATTCCCACCATCACGTCGAGTGCGGTCGGCACGCGCAACACGAGGAGCGCCGCGTGGGGCTACAACGGCGGCCGCCCTGAGTTGGGGGGCAGCGTGCGATGGGGCGTCACCAGTAATCTCACCGTCTCCGCCACGGCGAATCCCGACTTTTCACAGGTCGAGGCCGACGCCACCCAGTTCTCCTACGATCCGCGTCAGGCGGTGTTCTTTCCCGAGCGTCGTCCGTTCTTTTTGGAAAGTCAGGAGCAGTTCACCGCCCCGAACCGGCTGATCTACACCCGCCGCATCGCGCAGCCGGTGGCGGCCAGTAAGCTCACCGGCAAGTACGGCGGCTTCGACATCGGCGTGCTATCAGCGATCGACAACCAGGACGCGTCGTTCAACCAGAATCACTCGCCGCTCTACAACATCGTGCGCCTGCAGCGCGATCTCGGCGCGCAGAGTCGCATGGGCATTGCGTACACCGACAAGATCGACGGCCAACGCTGGAACCGCGTGGTCGGCGTGGACGGCCGCCTCGTGCGTGGCGTCTACAACCTGCAGGGTCAGGTCGCGAGCAGCTTCACGAGCAGCGACAGCGGCGTGCTGAGCGCCCCATTGTTCGACGTGAGCGCATCGCGCAACGGACGTCGGTTCGTGGCGCGGTATGCCCTGAACGGCATCAGCCCCGACTTCGACGCCCAGACGGGATTCATCGCTCGGCCGGGCATTGCCAACATCTCCGCGACGCACCGCTGGAATTTCTACGGCAAGCCCAAAGCCTTGGTGGAGTTGTTCAGCCCCGAGCTGTACATGCTGGGCCGCTATCAGTACAACAACTTCGTGAACGGCGACGGCTCACAGGATCGCCAGCTGCACCTGCGCGCGAACACGCGACTCAAGGGTGGCTGGCAGATCGGCACGCAGCTGCTGCTCGAGGTGTTCGGGTATGACCCGTCGTTGTACTCGAATTACGTGTTGCTGCAACCGAGGAGCGCGGGACGCATCGACACTGTGGCGTACGCGGGCACGCCCAAGATCGGCAATCGCGACTGGGTGTTCTCGATCGGCACGCCGGAGTTCCGTCGGTTCAGCTACAGCGGCTTCGGCATCGTGGGCTACGACGAGAATTTTCAGGAGTGGAGCTCGGCGCGCATTTTCAGCCTACAGAACACGCTGAACCTGCGCCCCACCGAGCAACTGCGCGTCGCGGCCACCTGGAACTACGACACGTTCGACCGACGCAGCGACGGCACGCGCGTCCTCACGCGCAACACGCCTCGCATCCGCACCGAGTATCAGGTCACGCGGCAGTTCTTCGTGCGGGTGATCGGCGAGCGCTCGGTGGTCACACAGGATTCGCTCCGAGACGATACGCGCACCGAAGCGCCGATCTACCTGCGTAGCGCGAGTGGCGCCCTCACGCGGGCCGCGGCGTTCGAGCGCACCCGCGCCCGCATCGACGTGCTGCTGTCGTATCTGCCGTCACCAGGCACCGTGGTCTACCTCGGCTACGGGGACGCGCTGGCGGCCAATCGTCCGGCCGGACCGGAGCGCTTGGAGCGCACACGCGATCAGTTCTTCATGAAGCTGAGCTATCTGTTCCGGCTGCAGTAACGCGCGTCGATCGTGCCCGTTGCACGAAGAAGCCCCGATCGAGCGATGCTCGACAGGGGCTTCTTCGCGCAACAACCACCATGCCTTAGTTGCGACGCCCCTGCAGGCGCGAGAGCAGGCGCAGGAGTTCGAGATAGAGCCAGATCAACGTGACCATGAGTCCGAACGCCGCGAACCACTCGAGTTGCTTCGGTGCGCCGGCCTGCACGCCCTGCTCAATGCGATCGAAGTCAAGCACGAGATTGAGCGCCGCGACGCCGGCGATGGCGAGGTTGATGCCAATCGCGAGCGGGCCGGACGAGGTGAAGTATCCGATTGAGACGCCGAACAATGACAGCAGCATCGAGCCGAGATAGAACAGGCCGATCCCGATCATGGCGGCGAACATCATGCGCTTGAACCCCTCGGTGGCGCGCAGGATGTTGAAGCGGTACAGCAGGAACACCGAGGCGGCCACGCCGAACGTGAGCAGCACGGCCTGCTGCGGCAATCCGGCGAAGCGCAGGTTGTACAGCGCCGAGATCGCACCAAGAAAGATGCCCTGCAGCGACGCATAGATCGGCGCACTCCACGGTGCCGTCTGCGGCCTGAAGCTGGCGATCATGCCGACGATGAAACCGCCGATGCCGCCGAGCAGCATGGCGGGCATGAGCAGGTCGAGGTTGCCGGTGGCAAACTGCTGCCAAGTGACCGCAGCCGAGAAGAGCACAACCGCGAGCAGGATCGCAGCCTTGCCCGCCACGCCGGCGGTAGTCATAGAACCCGAGCGCGAACCGGCGGCGGTGGCACGTGCCGCGTCGGCCAAACGGGACAGAACGGGATTCGTAGTGCGCATAGTCGATCGTCGTCGAAAGAGGTGAATCAGCGTACGCGAATAAAATACCCCACAGTGCTCAGTCTGGCCGCCCTTGACGCATCAATTTTTTCTGATATGTTTGCGACAATGACTTCCGTGCGGCTCGATCTGTCCCGTTCCACCAGCATCTTTCACGCGCTGTCCGACGAGACCCGGCTAGCCGTGGTCCAGATGCTGGGCGATGGCGAGCGGTGCGTCTGTGATCTGCAGGCAGCATTGGACATCGCCCAGTCGCGCCTCTCCTTTCACCTGAAGGTGCTCAAGGAGGCCGGACTCGTGTCCGACCGGAAGGACGGGCGATGGTCGTACTATACGCTGGTGCCGGATGCCCTGACCGAGGCCCACGATATCGTGCACACGTTGGCCTCGCCGCGCCCCTTCGGCTCACGAACGCCGACCGTTCTCGGCCGCTGCTGTGGGTAGCGACGCCGTTTTTATGATCACATGCATCAAGATTTTTTGGTGCAGTTATTCCGTCCCTGCATCCCTCCCGCGAGGCTGACCACATGACCGCTCCTATCGGCATCACCCCCCGCAACCCTGCCGCACCGGTCGACGTCACGGAGATCGTCCGCGAGAAGTACGGTGCGGCCGCGCGGCGGGTGCTCGACATCAATGAGCCGACGTCGTGCTGCGGCCCGACGAGTTCCTGTTGCGGCGGCACCGAGTTCAACGGCTCGGTGGATCCGATCACGTCAAACCTGTACGTGAATGGCGAGACGGATGAACTGCCGGACGCCGCCGTCCTGGCGTCGCTGGGCTGTGGCAATCCGACGGCGCTGGCGCAGCTCGAGCCCGGCCAGGTGGTGCTCGATCTGGGTTCAGGCGGTGGCATCGACGTGATTTTGTCGGCACGACGCGTTGGGCCTACCGGCAAGGCGTACGGCCTCGACATGACCGACGACATGCTCGCCCTCGCCCGGCGGAACGCGGCCGAGGCGGGCATTCCCAACATCGAATTCCTAAAGGGGCAGATCGAGGCGATTCCACTGCCCGACAACAGCGTGGACGTAATTATCTCGAATTGCGTGATCAACCTGTCGGGCGACAAACGCCGTGTGCTCGCCGAAGCGTTTCGCGTGCTGAGGCCAGGCGGACGGTTCGCGGTCAGCGACGTGGTGGTTCGCGGCGAGGTGCCCGAGGCGGTGCGCCGCAGCATGGAGTTATGGGTGGGCTGCGTGGCCGGCGCGCTCGAGGAGACCGAATTCACGCGCCTACTTACGGACGTCGGCTTCGTGGACGCCTCGGTCGAACCAACCCGCTTTTATCGCAGTGAAGACGCCCGTCAGTTTCTCGCCGAAAGCGGGGTGGACGTGCGCGCGCATCTCGACGAGGTCGATGGCAAGTTCATGGCCGCGTTCGTGCGGGCGCAGAAGCCGGGTGCCGGCGCGTAAGGGGCGCGCGTACGCGTCGCGACGTGCGCCTGGGACGCCGGGTCGGTTTTTCGCGCCGCTAACGCCGATCCCCTACGGGATCGGCGTTGAGCGTTCGGAGAGGTCGTTGTTCACATAATGCTGCAACAATTCCTCGGCGGCGGGGAGATACGCTTCTATCGGTGGCAGCCCACCGTCGAGATTGGGCCCCGCATCGCGAAACACGGCGGCAATGCCATGCGCCAGCGCATCGACGTCGCGATGTTCGTGCACGCAGGCGTCGAGCAGCATGACGAGATAACTCGCCAGCACTTCCGGCGTCGGCTCTCGCACCGAGCGCCAGCCGATGCGCTCGAGTCCACGCGTGAGCACGAGCGCCGCGCCTCCCCCACCGAGACCGGTGTCGGCGCGAAAGCGGGCGCTCAGCGTGTCGAGACGAATCACGAACCCCGCATTACTGCGCGACCACGTTGGTGCTCAGCGCTTTCGTGAGGCGATACAGGAACTCCTGCCCTTCGTAGTAGCTCTTGATGCCCATACGCTCGTCGCGACCATGCGCGCGTGCATCGACGGTGGGATCGGAGAACAGTCCCGACACGCCGAAGGCAGGCACGCCGAGGGCGCGGAAGAAGCGCGAGTCGGTGGCACCGGTGCTCATGGTGGGGATGATCGGCATCTCGCCCCAAAGGTCTTTCGTGATGCGCAAGACATGATTGGTATTGGAGCCCGCGATTTTTTTCACTTGACTGTGGTGTCTGCAGCGCGTGATATCTCCTGGCACCGCGATGATGCCGTTGCTGAATATAGATGAGATTGCTGCG
>JBBARJ010000263.1:0-4959 GCA_040399825.1 Gemmatimonas sp. | reverse complement strand
CGGCGTTGGCCGATAAGCTCGGTGAGCTGGCCCGCGGCGTGAATGGGCTGTCGCTGGCCTACCTCCCGGGCAACGACGGTGTCGACCTTCGCCTCACGTCGTATACCCTGCCGGCCCGCGAAACCGAAGCCGCGCTCACCGAGGCCGCGCTACTGGTGCGCGAAAAAGTGGGCCGATTCATTTACGGCGAAGGCGACGACGACCTCGCTGCCCTCATGCTCGCCGAGTGCGCCGTCCGCGGTGTCACGCTGGCTGTGGCGGAAAGCTGCACGGGCGGCATGCTCGGCATGCGCCTCACCGCCGTGCCGGGCTCCAGCAGGGTCGTGCAAGGCGGAACGATCGCGTATGCGAACGCGGTGAAGGTCCGCGAACTCGGTGTCGCTCAGGGCGACCTGGACACGCACGGGGCCGTCAGCGAGCCGGTGGCACGGGCCATGGCCACCGGGGCGCGCCTGCGGTTCGACACGAACATCGGCATCGGGATTACCGGTGTTGCCGGCCCCGACGGCGGCACTCCCGAGAAGCCAGTGGGTACCGTTTGGGTAGCCGTCGATCTCGATGGTGAGGTGCACGCTGTGCGTGCCATCCTGCCGGGTGACCGCGCGGAAATCCGGTATCGTGCGGCTCAGTTGGCGCTCGATCGTCTGCGTCGCGCGTTTGAACATGATCAGGATACGATCGGATGGACCGCCCGGGGCTGACGCCCGCGCCCTTCTGTCCTTTTCTTTGAAGCACGCAGGTGACGCAATGCCGGCAAACTTTACGCAACCGACTCCCGTACGCACATCATGACCGACCCGATGTCTGATGCTCCGGTGGACAACATGGATCCGATGGAAACGCAGGAAACCGCAACGGTGCAGCCACCGATCGAAGACGGTGACGAGCTCCAGCAGGCGCAGCGCGAGCTCGAGTCGCAGAAGGACAAGTATCTGCGACTTGCCGCCGAGTACGACAACTTCCGCCGTCGCGCCGTGAAGGAGCGGCAGGAGGCCGGCTGGCGTGCGCAGGGCGAACTCGTGCGCGGCCTGCTCGATGGCCTCGACGACATCACGCGCTTCGCCGCCGTCGATCCCAACACGGTCGATGCCAAGTCCGTCATCGACGGCATGCAGCTCGTCGAGAAGAAACTCTTCAAGTCGCTCTCCGGACACGGCTTCGAAGTCATCGACCCGACCGGTCATCCCTTCGATCCCGCCAAGCACGAGGCGGTCAGCACCGCGCCGGCGATGCAGCCTGACGAAGACGGTGTCGTCGCGGTCTGCTTTCAGGTCGGCTACGTCATCAATGGCCACGTGCTCCGTCCGGCGCGCGTGGTGGTGAAGCAGTGGACCGGCGCCTGAGGGCGCGTTGAGCATGGCTAACGCGAAGGACTTCTACCAAGTGCTCGGGGTCTCGTCCACGGCCACCGCCGACGAGATCAAAAAGCAGTACCGGCGACTGGCGAAGCAGCATCATCCCGACGCGAATCAGAATGATCCCAAGGCCGCCGACCGCTTCAAGGAGATCTCCGAGGCACACAACGTCCTCGGCGATACGGACAAGCGGAAGGAATACGACGACATGCGTCGTCTGGGGGCCTTCGGCGGGATGAGTGGCTTCGGTGGGGCGCGGCCGTCGTCGCGTCCCGGTGCGTCCGGCACCGCGCGTCCGGGGCAGCCGGGCGCCGGCACGTTCACTGACTTCGACGTCGGTGGCATCGGGGGACTCGGCGATCTGTTCTCGTCGATGTTCGGTGCCGCCGGTGCCGCCGGTGCCGCCGGTGCCGGGCGTCAGCGCGCGCGAGGCCCGGAGCGTGGTCAGTCGATCGAGCAGTCGGTGGAAGTGCCCTTCCGCGTGGCGGCGGTCGGCGGCAAGGTGCCCGTCGACATCGAAGTGAACGAAGAGTGCGCCGCCTGCCGTGGCAACGGCGCGGCTCTTGGCGCCCAGTTGCGCCCGTGCGGCGAATGCAGCGGTCGCGGCGTGATCTCGTTCGGGCAGGGCAGTTTCGCGGTGAATCGTCCGTGTCCGGTGTGTGCGGGTCGTGGCAGTGTGCCCACGGAACGCTGTCCCACCTGTCGTGGTACCGGCGACACGCGCGTGTCGCGCAAAGTGCTCATTACCGTGCCCTCCGGTGCGGAGACAGGCGCCAAGGTGCGGCTGAAAGGGCAGGGTGGCAAAGGCGCCGCAGGCGGTCAGGCGGGCGATCTCGTGATCACCTTCACCGTGACCCCGGATCGCTTCTACACGCGCGAAGGACTCGACGTGGTCGCGACGGTGCCGATCAACATCGCTCAGGCCACGCTCGGCTCGCGCATCAGCGTAAAGACGCTCGACGAAAAAAAGGTCGCGATTCGCATTCCGGCCGGCACCTCGGCGGGCAAGCGCTTCAAGATCACGGGGCAGGGCATCGAGAAAGACGGCAAGAAGGGTGACCTGCTGGTCGAGGTCACCATCACCGTGCCCGAAACGCTGACCGAAGCACAGGAGAAAGCGATGCGCGAATTTGCCGAAGCCGGTGGAATGAAGTTCTGATGAATCACCCGCGCAGGGTCGCTTCGGCGATCGCGTTCGCGGCCTGCACGAGCGCCTCAGCGCTGGTGGCGCGGGTGGCCCAGGCGCAGGTCACGCCCACGCCTGCCGGTGCGACGGCTTCTGCTACGCCCAGCACGCCGGAAATGCGCTGGCGGGCCGGTCAGTGCATGGGCGGCATCACCTACGGGGCGCCGCTCAAGTGGGCCCTCTCGTACGGCGGGGGCATGGTGTACGAAGGCGATCGGATCGATCTCTGTGCGCTCGCCGTCGCCAAGGTCGGTCTCGGGGGCGCGGGCGCGTCGATCGGACTTGCCAAGTCCTATGGATCACTGGGCACCGGTAGCGCCATCACCGGTGGCATCATCCGCACCTTCGGCGATCCCCTCAACGCCACGGCGCGTCGCACCTACGTGGGCGGGGCCGTGCATCTCTGGCCGTTGCTCGTGCTTGGTGGCGAAATCGGCTACTACGTGCGTCTCGGTGACGCCACCGGTGCCTCGTCCCACGGCAAGCAGGTGGTCACCTGGTCGGCCGGCTTCGGATTTTAAGGGTGCCCCGCTCGCGGAGTCGTGCGTGCTGACGTAGGTTCGCGCGCATGGTCACCGCTCCAGATTCAGCCGGCATGCCCCGCCGCAATCCGCTCAGATCGCAGGCCGTTCAGGTCACCCTTGGTCTCCTGCTTGGCCTCGCGCTGGGGATGTGGCTCTCGCAGGACGCGTCGCCCTCCGCGTTTACGCGTGGACTGATCGGCGTCCTGGATGTCATCGGCACTGCGTGGATCAACGCCGTGCGCATGACCGTCATTCCGTTGGTCGTGCCGCTCCTGATCGTTGGTGTCGCGGGCGGTGGTGACACCAGCATGACCGGTCGCGTGGGCGCCAAAGCGTTCGCGTGGATGCTGGGATTGGCGATCGCCTGCGCCATCTTCTCGGCGGTCGTGTCGCCACCGTGGTTTGATACGCTGGTGCTCGACCCCGAGGCCACGGCGCGGCTGCGCGCCACCGCGTCGATCGACATTCCCCCCGCCGACGCGCTCTCGCTGCGCACCTGGATTCTGGGACTGATTCCCCTCAATCCCATCAAGGCCGCCGCCGACGGCACCTTGCTGCCGGTGGTGTTGTTCACGCTCCTGTATGCTTTCGCCCTTGGCCAGGTGGCCGCCGGCCCGCGCGCAGCCCAGCTGGCGTTCTTCCGCGGGATGGCCGATACCATGCTCGTCGTGGTGCGCTGGATGCTGGCCATCGCCCCGATCGGTATTCTGGCGCTCGCCACCGTGCTCGGGCAAAAGCTCGGCACCTCGGCGCTCAGCGCCATCGGCTTCTACATCATGGTGCTGATCGTGCTCCACCTTGTGGCCACCGCGGCGCTCTATGGCGTCATGGGTGTCACACGCCGGGTGCCGCTGCGCGACTTCGCGCGCGCGCTCATCCCGTCGCAGGTGGTGGGCATGGGCACACGCAGTTCCCTGGCCTCACTGCCCGCCATGGTGAAGGGGGCGACCGATGTGTTGCACCTGCCGGCCACGGCTACCGGCTTTGTGCTACCGCTGTGCGCGTCGGTGTTCAAGCTCACGAGCGCGATTTATTGGGTGGTGGGCGCGCTGTTCGTGGCCAAGCTGTATGGCATCGAGCTGCCCTTCTCGAGTATCGCGCTGGTGGCCGCGAGTAGCGTGGTACTCAACTTCAGCACCCCCGGCATCCCGAGCGGCGGCATGCTGTTGCAGGTGCCGCTGTACACCAGCATTGGGCTGCCGGTGGAAGGCATCGGCATCATGATCGCGCTCGACACGCTCCCCGACATGTTCAAGACGCTGCTGAACGTCACCGCCGATATGCTGGTGGCCGTGATGACGGTGCCGGCGGGGGAGCTTGCGGCGAGGGTGGAGTGAGACGCGAGTTCGTGAACTGATCACACAGAGACAAAGAGCAAAAGAGAAAAGGAGACGTGGAGGCAACGGGCCTCTTTTTCTCCTTTTCTCTTTGACTCTGTGTGATCAGTTCAACGATCTCGCCGAAGCACGAACGACCAGCCTACGCCGCCAAGATAGGCAGTCGCCGACTCGGTGTCGTGCGCATGCCGCGCTCGATCACGCCGCCGCCCAGCACGATGTCGCCATCGTAAATCACCAGCGACTGCCCCGGTGAAATCGCGTGCACCGGCTCGTCCAGCGCGAGTTCGATGGCGTCACCAGACATCCGCACAATCGTGGCCGGTGCCGCCGCGGCGCGATTCCGCACCTGCACCTGCACCTGCGCACCAACCACCGGCGGCTCCACCAGCCAGTTGAGTTCACGTGCTTCCAGTCCGCGACCCAAGAGTGCCTCGCGCGGACCGATCACCACCGCGCGTTCACCCGGCACGATCTCCACCACGAACATCGGCTCGGCAAAACCACCCGGCAGCCCCTTTCGCTGGCCGATCGTGTAGCGCGCAAACCCCTGATGT
>JBBARJ010000262.1:0-4959 GCA_040399825.1 Gemmatimonas sp. | reverse complement strand
GCGGGAGCAGTTCGGGGCCCTCATCTGCGACGCCCGCTTGCCGTATACGGGACAGCATCCCACCGGAAGCTATGAGGGCGAAGGCTATATCATTGTGCGTCACCCGGAGACCGCGGTGGTGCAGCACGCGCTCGAGCGTATTGTCTCAACGGTT
The DNA here is from genome assembly GCA_040399825.1 of Gemmatimonas sp. Classification (GTDB taxonomy): domain Bacteria; phylum Gemmatimonadota; class Gemmatimonadetes; order Gemmatimonadales; family Gemmatimonadaceae; genus Gemmatimonas. The sequence goes on along the minus strand of JBBARJ010000262.1, from coordinate 4,805 downwards.
CGCGTCCGATTGGGCTGAGCCCCACCACCTTTTTCTGAGTCGCCTGTGTCCAAAACCGTGTTGATGCTGACCCCGGGGTTCCCCGGTGAAATGCCGCTCTTCACGCGTGGCCTGTCCGAGCAGGGCGCCACCGTGCTCGGCGTCTCCAATACCCCAGTGCAGGATCTCCCGGACGTCGCGCGACGTCATCTCAGCGACTACCTGCAGGCCCCTGATCTGTTCACGCATCCCGACGCGGCCATCGCGCAGATTCGCCGCTGGCTCGGATCCCGCACGGTCGATCGCGTGTGCTGTCTCTGGGAGCCCGGCGTGGAAATCGCGGCGCAGATCCGCGAAGCCCTTGGCGTCCCCGGCCAGTCGTATCAGCAGTCGCTGCGCTTCCGGAACAAGGACCTCATGAAGCAGGCGCTCGCCGAAGGGGGCGTTCGTGTGCCGCACCATGCGATCGCCAGCACGCCGGCCGAAGTCTGGGCGGCGGCCGAGCAGGTAGGCTATCCGCTCATCATCAAGCCCATCGCCGGGGCCGGCTCGATGGACACCTTCCGTTGCGATGACGCCGCCGACGTGAAGAGGGCCATTGCCCAGCTCGGGCATATCGCGGTGGTCGACGTCGAAGAGTTCATCGACGGTGAGGAGTACACGTACGACACGGTCTGCGCCGGCGGCGAGATCAAGTACTTCCACATCGCCTTCTATCGCCCGCGGCCACTCATCGCCCGCACCAACGAGTGGATCTCGCCGCAGACGCTCACCTACCGGAACGTGGACGACCCGAAGCTGGCCGGCGGACGGGCCATGGGCGAGCAGGTCCTCAAGGTGCTCGGCTACGACACCGGCTTCACCCACATGGAGTGGTATCTCAAGGCGGATGGCGAAGCGGTGTTCGGAGAGGTGGCGGCCCGTCCACCCGGAGCCCGCACCGTCGACCTCATGAACTATGCGGGCGATATGGACCTCTTCAACGGCTGGGCCGAGGCGGAACTGCACGGCACCTTCTCGCAGCCCATTGAGCGGAAATACAACACCGCCTGCATTACCAAGCGGGCGCACGGGCAGGGGAGAATCCAGCGCATCGAGGGGCTCGAGTCGCTGCGCCAGCGCTTCGGCGACGCGATCTGCGTGGTCGACCTGCTGCCCATTGGCGCTCCGCGCCGGGATTGGAAAAGCACCCTGCTGTCCGACGGGTACGTCTCGCTCCGGCATCCTGATTGGGCGACGACGATCGCGATGGCCGATGCGGTGGGGACCGACCTCAACATGTATGCTGGCTGAGCAATGGCCCGACCGGACAAGGGTCCGTTGTCGCGTGTCCGCCTCACCTATGGTGGGAAACACGCAACGTCGGGCGGCCTCAGTTGTGATGTTCTAGAGCGAAACCACAGCGAATCCCCGCCCAGCCGTGTTCCGAACGCTTCGGCATGTCACTTGCTCTCTCACGCGTATGCGACGCCGCCGAATGGTGCCCCTCGCGATGACCCGAGCCCGAAGAACCATGTCCCGTATGCTTGAAGAGCCGCCTATCGATCCTGTTCGTGGCTACTTCTCTCAGTTGTGCGTGATGCTGACGGGAGTCGCGGCGGGTGTGGTCGAGCCGGCGGTCGGCGACGCGCTCGAGTCGCCCACCTATCACATGGGACGCCGCGATGGATTCCACGTGGTCGTGGCCCACTTGGCCTCTAGCGGCAGTCTTCGCGAGGCCGCCGACAAGTGCCTGGCGTTCGGGGCGGGTGTTGAGGAGCGCGCCGACTCGCACCCGTATGGTCCCGATTGGTCATATGGATTTGCTCAGGCCACCAAGGAGGCGGCCGCCGACATCGCAATGTACGCCGCCACGTCCACGTTGCCGCCGATCGACAAGTCGCGGCTGCGCGCCGCCCGTACCGCCGCCCGTCACTTGTCCCCGCTCTCGGGACTGTGGACGCAGCGGCCAGCCGCCGGCGGACAGCCCCCGCGCAGCCAGCACGAGTGGTGAGCATCTGAGAGGCATGGCCGCGCTATATTGCAGTCATGCCTCGAAAGCCTTCCGTCGTCCTCGATGCCCGCGCGCTCGATCGCACGCTGCGTCGCATGGCCGATCAGATCGTCGAACTGAATGCCGGCACCGACAATCTGGTGCTCGTCGGAATCCAGCGTCGTGGGGTGCAGCTCGCCGAGCGCATCGTGCGCATCATCAAAGCGCAGGAAGGCGTCGACATCAGCAGCGGCGCCCTCGATATCACGCTGTATCGCGACGATCTGCAAACCGTCGGACCACGCCCCGTCGTCGGCACCACGCAATTGCCGTGGACCCTCGACGACCAGCATGTCGTCATTGTCGATGATGTGCTCTACACCGGACGCACCGTGCGCGCCGCACTCGACGAACTGGCCGATTTCGGACGCCCGGCCCGCATCGCACTAGCGGTGCTGATCGATCGTGGCGGACGCGAACTGCCCATTCATGCCGATGTCATCGGCCGAAAGGTCGACGTGCATCCCGGCCAGCGCGTCGATGTGTTCATCGAAGAACTTGACGGGCGCGATGAAGTGCTGATCGCCGCTCGCGACGACGAGGCCTGAGACCATGCCCGGCCCCCTCGGCAAGGACCTCCTCGGACTGGCACCGCTCTCGGCCGATCAGATCCGCCTTGTGCTCGACACCGCCGTTCCGTTCCGCGAAATCTCTGAACGCGCGATCAAGAAAGTGCCGACGCTGCGTGGCGCCACGATCGTCAACCTCTTCTTCGAGGCATCTACCCGCACCCGCATCTCGTTCGAGTTTGCGGAGAAGCGGCTCAGTGCCGACACGGTCAATGTGGCGTCGGCTGGATCGAGCGTCTCGAAGGGCGAGACGCTCGTCGACACGGCGCGCAATCTCGAGGCGATGAAGATCGACATGGTCGTCATTCGCCACGGCGCCTCGGGCGCGGCACAGTTTCTCGCCGAACGCATCGAGTCGAACGTCATCAACGCCGGCGATGGCACCAACGAGCATCCCACGCAGGGACTGCTCGATATCCTGACGCTGCGCAATCACCTCGGTGATCTTACCGGGCGTCGCATCTGCATCGTCGGGGACGTGCTCCACTCGCGCGTCGCGCGCTCCAACATCTGGGGCCTCACCAAGCTCGGCGCCGAAGTCGCCGTGTGCGGCCCGCGGTCGCTCCTCCCGAACGCCATCGGCGACATGGGCGTGACCGTCTTCGACCGCATCGAAGAAGCGGTCGAGTGGGCCGATGCCTTCAACGTCCTGCGGTTGCAGCTCGAGCGCATGCAGGCTGGTTACATCCCGTCGTTGCGCGAATACAATCGCGTGTACGGCGTCACCCGTGCGCGGCTCGAGAAGGCGCCGCGCGACATCCTCATCCTGCACCCTGGCCCGATGAATCGCGGCGTGGAAATCGACAGTGACGTGGCCGACGGGCCGCACTCGGTGATCCTTGATCAGGTCACCAATGGCGTGGCGGTCCGCATGGCCGTTCTCTATCTGCTGGCCGGCGGCAAGCCGGAACTCGCCGACGCGGCGAAGAAGGGAGGCGCATGAGTCAGGATCTGCTGTTGCGCGGCGGACGCATTGTCGATCCGTCGCAGGGCATGGACACCATCGGCGACGTCCTGCTGCGCGACGGACGAGTCGAGGCATGCGGCACGAGCATCGGAACCCCCGATGGCGCTGACGTCATCGACGTCAGTGGCCTGGTGGTCACGCCCGGCATGATCGATGTGCACATCCACCTGCGCGAACCGGGTCGTGAAGACGTTGAGACCATCGCCACCGGCGCCCACAGCGCCGCGGCCGGTGGATTCACCGGCGTCTGTGCCATGCCCAATACCAAGCCCGTCACCGACAATCAGGCCGTCGTCGGCTTCGTGAAGCGGCAGGGCGAAGCCGCCGGCTTTGCGCGCGTGTATCCGTACGGCGCGATCTCGGTGGGGCAGAAGGGCGAGACGCTCGCCGAGATCGCCGAGATGGTCGGCGCCGGCGCCGTCGCCTTCAGTGACGATGGCCGGCCGGTGGAAAGCGCGCAGCTCATGCGCAGCGCACTCGAGTACGCCCGCGCGTTCAACGTGCCCATCGCCGAACACTGCGAGGACATGACACTCGCCCGCGGTGGCGCCATGAATGAAGGCATCATGAGCGCCAAGCTCGGTCTCAAGGGCATCCCCGCCGAGGCCGAAGAGATCTACGTCATTCGCGACATTCTCCTCGCCAAGCGCACCGGTGGGCACATCCACCTGTGCCATCTCAGCACCAAGGGCTCCGTCGAGCTCGTGCGCTGGGGCAAGGAGCGCGGCATCAACGTCACGTCGGAAGTGTGCTCGCACCACATCTCGCTCACCGAAGATGCGGTCGAAGGCTACAACACCAACGCCAAAATGAATCCGCCGCTGCGCACCGCGGCCGATGTCGAAGCGCTGCAGCAAGGGCTCGCCGACGGCACCATCGATCTGCTCGTCACCGATCACGCGCCGCACCATTACGACGAGAAGGAGCGCGAGTTCGCCGACGCCCCCAACGGCATCGTCGGGCTGGAGACGGCGCTGGGCATCAACTGCACGTATCTGCTGCATCGCGGCATCATGACGATGTCGCAGATGGTCGACGCCATGAGCTGCAAGCCGGCCAAGGTCTTTCATCTGCCGGGCGGTACGCTCGCACGGGGCAGCCTCGGCGACGTCACGGTGTTCGATCCCCATCGCACCTGGACCGTCGATCCGAAGGCGTTCAAGTCGAAGGGCCGCAACACGCCGTACGGGGGCCACCAGCTCACCGGACAGGCCCGGCTCACCATCGTCGGTGGTCGCGTCGTCTATCGCGCCACCTG
>JBBARJ010000261.1:0-4976 GCA_040399825.1 Gemmatimonas sp. | reverse complement strand
CTGGCAGCGCCTGCTGACCGCCGATGGCGGCTTCCCCCTCAAGGTCACGATGCAAGACGGGAGCATCCCCATCGAAGTCGTGAAGATCGAGAAGAAGCGGCTGGCCAGTGACCTGTTCTCCGTGCCGCTCACCTACACGAAGATGGAGATGCCGCGGCGTCGCTGAGTCGGCTGAAACCTCCGTCGCGTCGTCGCGTTAGGAGGGACAGAGGGTGAGCGGCCACACGACGCCAAGGGCTCCGCGACGCGCTCCGTTCCCGACTACTCAGGAGGTTCCCGTGTTCTTTCTCATCTCGTTCGCGATCGCCACCATCCTGGCCGTCGTGCTCCATGGCACCACGCGCCGGTTCGTCCGCAATCGGCTGCGGTATGTCGATTCCGTGCAAGCGGGGATCGCGCCGTGGGCGGCTGGCGGGGCGGCGTTTCTCCTCGGTGCGGTCCTCGTGCCGTTCTTGCCGCTGGTTGGTCTCGGCACGGCGTTGACGGCTGGACTGGCCGTCGGCTCCGGTGTGGCGGCCGGCGCCCGGGACATCAAGCAGGGGACGTCACCCGTCGTGTACGGGCCGTGACGGTTGGGGGCCATGATGGCCCCGTGGCGATACCGTAACGTGATGGCGAGGACGCCCTATGCCTACTGGATGTCGTGTGCGGGGCGCTCGACTTCGCGCACGAGCATGGCCTGAGCGCCGCCGAAGTCGAGCAGTAGGACGTCGCCGGCACCGTGCTCGATCCGTACGCTCATGCTGTGCGGCGCCTCGGGGTTTTCGGTGTGCAGCAGATCGCCGTCCACGCGGTACACGAGGTCGACGACCTGATCCTGTCCGCCCACGTCGACATGGTAGCGAAGCACGCCATCGATGAGAAATTCCATGCGCACACCCGGGGCGAAGTCGAGTGACGCGTCGGCGCGCATGAGGCGCCAGATGCCCAACAACCAGTTCGTGCTCATCGGCTTACTATACACGATGTCATTCTCGCTGCGCAGGGCCTCGACGGCGGCATACGGGTGGGTGCGGGCGACGCTCATCGCGACGTCGCTCATCGCGGCACCGCTACCCGCGCAGTCGGCACCGACGCCGGTACCTGCTCGGGTACCCGGTCGGGTATCCGCTCGCGCCACGATCGACCACTCGGCCTTCGACCGCTTGCTCCGTGCCCACGTGACCGACGGACGCGTGGACTACGACGCCTTTCGCGATGCGACCGCCTTTCGCGGCTACTTAACCTCGCTCGAGCGCGCGTCGCTGGCCGGCGCCGACGACGAGGAACAGCTGGCGTTTTGGATCAATGTGTACAATGCCTACACGATCCAGCTGATCGTCTCCCACGGGGAGCGCGAAAGCATCCGGAACGTGAACCGCACGCTCGGGGTGCTCCGCTTGAAGGGGCCTTGGAGCGAGCCGATCGTGCGGGCCGCGGGGCGTACGCTGACACTCGACGACGTGCAGCATCGGATTATCCGCAAGGATTTTCACGATCCGCGAATTCACTTCGCGCTGGTGGCGGCGGCAAAAAGCAGTCCGCCGTTGCGGTCGGAGGCGTACACCGGGGCCGCGCTCGATGCGCAACTCTTCGATCAGGGCCGTCGGTTCCTGACGGACACCAGCGCCAATCAGATCGCGACCCAATACCCGCGGCTCAGTCCCATCTTCACCTACTACAAGTCCGACTTCGGCAATTCGCGCTCGGATCTGGGCGGCTATCTGGCCACGTGGTTCGACGGCGAGACCAAGAAGAAGCTGGAATCCGGCCGCTTCGGGATGCGGGAAATGCCGTTCGACTGGTCGCTGAACGCGAAGGCGACTACGCGCTGATCTCGCTGCCGTTGCCGGTCCTCGTCAGCGGTCGGTGCGAGGAGCGGCGTAGGTCGAGGGCACGCGGGCGAAGATCTCGCGCTCGTGGCGGCGCAGATTCTCGATCTCGTACGGCTGCACGGTTTTCGCGACGTTGTCGACCGTCTTGCCGGAGGAGTCGACCCGGTCACCGGTGAAGTAGACGTCGAGCCGCGCGCGCATGGTGGTCGGCGAGCTGTTGCCCGATGCCGCCACGAGCGTGCGCTCCTCGACAACGCGGGTGGGCGCGGCGCGGCGGTCGTAGAAATAGGTGCGCGATGAGCGCGTCCCATCTGGAAACACCATCTGCTCTTCGATCAGGACGAGCTCGCCGCTCACGTAGTCGGCCGTATAGTCGGATTCGGCGGTGACGCTGTCCGACCAGCGCCCCTGGCGCCTCACCGTGTCGGTGGCCACCGACACGGGGGCGCCGGCCGTGCTGTCGGCGCGCGTGTTGGCTTGCTGGTCTCCGCACGCCGCCGTGAGTACGGCCGCGGCCGCGAGTGCGACCATGACGGCGGGCAGGGATTTCGAAGGAGTCACAACCGATCGGGTTCGGGAAGGACGGGCGGCGCGAGGGCCACCTGGCCAGCCCGCTCGCACCCGCGTCGGCACACGCGCGTTAGAACTCGCGGCGCTTCATTTCCTTGAAAATTCCCTCGGCCTCGGAGCCCTCGAGCGGCTCGCTCTTGCCGCGGGTGGCTTCGAGCGTCGGATCGAACAGGCTGCGGGACGGCTTCTTTTGCTGCGACGCCTTAGCGGCCGTCTTCTTGAGCAACGCCTTGAGCTGCGAATCCTTCATGGACACTCCGGTTGGGGGCTCCTTGATGTTGCCGGTCGCGGAGCCCCCTGTAAAGGCCGACGGAGAAGACCGAGGCAGCGTCCGCGTGGCTTACGGCGCCGACGGCGGCAGGGTGAGCAGTCCGCGAATCGCGTCGATCACAGCGCGCCCGGCGGCTTTGTACGGCGTCATCGCTTCGAAGTGCCCGTCGCCGACCACCGTGATCACCCGGGCGTTGTCGCCGCGCGCTCTGGCGGCGCTCACGTACGCGTCGCGCACCGTAACGGGGGCAATGAAATCGCGCTCGCCCGCGATGTGGACCGTGGGCACACCGAGCGGTAGGCGCTCGATCGGTGACGCCTCGCGAAGGCGCGCCGGCACGCTGTCGGGCGTACCGCCCAGCAACGACTCCACGGCCGGATTGCCGCACGTGGTGCGCTCGCGGGCGTAGAACTCGCGGAGATCGGCGATACCGCCAATCGAGACGACGCCGCGAACGGACAGCGGCGTCCCACCGAAGAGCGGGCTCGTACGATCGAGCGCGTGCCGGGAGGCCAGCCAGAGGGCGAGGTGTCCGCCGGCGGAATGTCCGGCGATGACGATGCGGGTTGTGTCGATCGGGTACCGTGTGGCGAGCGGACGGAGATAGTCCGCCGCGTCGGCCACATCGCGAAAGGTGCCGGGCCAGCCGCCGCCCGGGTTGTTGTAGCGCCGGTACTCGACGTTCCACGTGGCCACCCCCGACTGCGCCAGCGCGTCCGCGAGCGGTGCGCTGTTGCGGACCGACGCGTACGGCGAGTACCAACAGCCGCCGTGGATGATGATCGCGATTGGCGCCCGCTGGCTGTTCGACGCGCCGGCCGGGAGGCGCAGCTCGCCGAACTGCAGGGAGTCACGTCCGTACGCGATGCGCACGCCGAGATCGCGCACTGGTACGGTGTCCACGTCGCCGGCACGCATCAGGCGCGGTGCGGCGCCGCCTTGAGCGGCACTCCCCTGCGCGGAGGCAATCGACGGGGTGACCGTTGAGGCGCAGAGCAGGAAGGCCGCTAACGCGCACCGGAGTCCAGCGTTCGAAATGAGCATCGGGGGAAAGTGGGGGGGCGCGTGTCGTGCGTCCAGCAGGAGCTCGGGTCCCTCTGCGGACTCCGCAAAAAATCCTGTTGACACTCTCGAAAACCGACGCTACCGTCTAGGGCATTCGAGACACAACGGCCGCGCCACGGTGCGGGAAACGCGCAGCAGGCGACTTCGGGGACCTGGCTGCACGCGGGTCCCTTTCGTGTTGGCGACTGTCGCCGATCGGATGCTACGCTGATGTCGCACCGCATCGGCAACCCGCGCGGGGGTATTGTCCGCGAATTACACGAGTGCTCGGTGCGTACGGCAGGGCCGGACTCCGAACACACAGCAACGGGAGCAGTGCCATGCGTACGACCGGCAAGGTGAAGTGGTTCAACGATGCCAAGGGCTTCGGGTTCATCACGCCCGATGACGGCTCGAAGGATTGCTTCGTTCACCACTCGGCCATTCAGGGCGGCGGATTCCGCACTCTGGCCGAGGGCGAGCGCGTCGAATTCGACATCGTGCAGGGTCAGAAGGGGCCGGCGGCCGAAGAGGTCGTGAAGGTTCGCGGCTGATTGCGCACCGGGATTCACGAACGACGAAGGGCCACCAGCCTCGCGCTGGTGGCCCTTCGTGCCTTCTTGGCAACGGGTCCCGATCGATGCCCGCGTCAGCGCATCGATCGGGTGCCCGGCGTTACTTGATCTCGCCGTTGCCGCGGTAGTAATCGCCCAGCAGGTGTTCGGCGAAGTACTCCATCAGCATGCGCTGATTGTACGGGCCTGTGCCGCGGTATCCGTGCGGCTCGCCCGGGTAGATGAAGAAGTCGAAGCGCTTGTTGGCCTTGATCAGCGCGTTCGCCAGACGGACCGTGCCGCCCGGGTGCACGTTGTTGTCGAGGTCACCGGTGGCCAGGGCGAGGTTGCCCTTGAGGTTGCCGGCGAGTTCGTCGTTGGTGGGCACGCGGATGTCGAACTTGATCTTGTCGGCGTTCGTGGAATCCTGCACGACTTCACGCGCGGCGGCATTGGCACCGGGCCCGCCACGACGCGCGGCACCGGTACCACCGGCCCGCACCGCACCGGCGGCGCTGTCGGCCTTGGCGATGACCTTCACGCCGTGGTTCCACTCGCTCCAGTTCTGGTTGTAGATGTTGTTGTCGTGATTGCCCGATTCCGACCAGCCCACCTTGAAGAAGTCGTTGTACGGCGGCAACAGCATGGCGGCGGCGGTCATGAAGCCACCACCTGAATGGCCGAAGATACCGACCTTGTCGAGATCGATGAACTTGTGGCGCG
>JBBARJ010000260.1:0-4982 GCA_040399825.1 Gemmatimonas sp. | reverse complement strand
CCGTATCGCAAAGCGTGTCGCTCCCGATATCCCCACCAAGACCGGCATCATTCTCGGCCTTGGCGAAACGAACGAAGAAGTCGTCGACGTCATGAAGGAGCTGCGCTCCGTCGACGTCGACATCCTCACGCTCGGCCAGTACCTCCGCCCCTCCGACGGCCATATCGAACTCGATCGCTATGTCACGCCCGAGGAGTTCCGCGAGCTGTATCAGGTCGGCATGCAACTCGGCTTCAAGCACGTGGAAAGCGGCCCGCTCGTGCGGTCCAGTTACCACGCGTGGGAGCAGGTGCAAGCCGCAGGCGTCTGACCGTTCGAGCACCGCTCGACCCAGTAATTCACACCCGCCCATTCTCCAATGTCGACTGCTAAACCCCGCAAGAAGGGCGAGCCCGTGCGCGCCGATGCCAAGGCTGAAGCCAAAGCATCGGGAGGCACGTCGGCCGCCACGAACCGCGAGCTGCTCTACTCGATGCTGCTGCAGCGTCGCTTCGAGGAGCGCGTCGCCGAGATGTATGCCATCGGTCGGATCGGCGGCTTCTGTCATTTGTATATCGGGCAGGAAGCCATTTCGACCGGTGTGATCTCGTTGCTTCGCGCCGACGATTACATCATCACGACCTATCGTGATCACGGACAGGCGCTGGCCCGCGGCATGACGCCACGCGCCGCCATGGCAGAGCTGTTCGGACGGCAGGACGGCTGCGCGAAGGGCAAGGGCGGGTCGATGCACATGTTCGACAAGCAGCTCGGCTTCCTGGGTGGCCACGGCATCGTGGGTGGGCACATTCCCATCGCCGCCGGCGTCGGCTTCGCGATCAAGTATCGTGGTGGCGATCAGGTCATCGTGTGCTTCATGGGTGAGGCGGCCGTCAACAACGGCGCCTTCCACGAAGCCCTCAACATGGCGGCGCTCTGGAAGCTGCCGTGCCTGTTCATCATCGAGAACAACCGCTACGGCATGGGCACTGCGCTCGAGCGCGCCTCAGCCATTCACGACATCTACAAGCGCGGCGCGTCGTACGACATGCCGCGCGACGTGGTCGACGGGCAGGATGTGCACGCGGTGCGCAAGGCGACCGAAGACGCCATCGATCGCGCGCGCAAAGACGGCACGCCCACGCTGCTCGAAATCCGCACCTACCGCTTCATGGGCCACTCGATGTCCGACGCGGTGAGCGGCACCTATCGCACGAAGGAAGAGCTCGAGCAGTACCTCAAGCGCGACCCCATCGCGCTGCATCGTCAGCGCATGGAAGAAGACGGGGAGATCTCACCCGCCGACGTGGCCGCAATGGACGAAGAGATCAAGAAGATCGTGCAGGACAGCATCGACTTTGCTGAGCAGAGCCCGGAGTTGCCGCTCGAGGCGCTCATGGAAGACATCCTCGTCGAAACCACGAGCTGAGGGCCCAACGACAATGGCCGTGATTACCTACCGCGACGCGCTCAACATGGCGCTCCGCGAAGAAATGCACCGTGACGACCGCGTCTTCCTCATGGGTGAGGAAGTCGCCGTCTATCAGGGTGCGTACAAAGTCTCGAAGGGATTGCTGCAGGAATTCGGTGAGATGCGCGTCGTCGACACGCCCATCACCGAACTCGGCTTCGCCGGCGTCGGCGTCGGCGCCGCGATGGCGGGGCTGCGGCCGATCATCGAATTCATGACGTGGAACTTCGCGCTCTTGGCGATCGACCAGGTCGTGAACGCGGCCGCCAAGATGCTGTACATGTCGGGCGGGCAGTTCCCGATGCCGATGGTGTTCCGCGGCCCGAATGGTGCGGCGCTGCAGCTGGGCGCGCAGCACTCGCAGGCGTGGGAGTCGTGGCTGGCCCACATTCCCGGTCTCAAGGTCGTGGCCCCCGCCACGCCCTACGATGCAAAGGGACTGCTCAAAGCCGCCATCCGGGACGACAACCCGGTGTGCTTCCTCGAAGGCGAGATGCTGTACAACACGAAGGGCGAAGTCCCCGACGACGACTACATCGTGCCGATCGGCAAGGCCGAGCTCAAGCGTGAAGGCGAGCACGTCACGCTGGTGTCGCATGGCAAGATGGTGCTGGTGGCGCTGCAAGCCGCCGATCAGATGGCCAAGGAAGGCATCATGTGCGACGTCGTCGACCTGCGCACGATTCGTCCGATGGACGTCGACGCCATCACGGCGTCAGTGAAGAAGACGAACCGGTGTGTCGTCGTGGAAGAAGGATGGGAAGTGTGTGGCGTCGGCGCGCAGGTGGTGGACTACGTCCAGCGCCACTGCTTCGACTACCTCGATGCACCGGTGCTCCGCGTGCATCAGGCTGATGCGCCGATGCCGTATACCAAGAGTCTCGAAAAGGCCGCCAAGCCCGACTTGCCGAAGACGATCGCGGCAATCCGACAGGTTCTCTACCTCGACTGACCCAGCGATCATGGCAACGAAAGTGATGATGGAGGCGCTCTCTCCCACGATGGAGGAAGGGCGCCTCGTAAAGTGGGTGAAGAACGTCGGTGATGCCGTGAAGTCCGGCGACACGATCGGTGAAGTCGAAACCGATAAGGCGATCATGGAGCTCGTCGCGCGCGGCGACGGCATTCTGCGCGCGCAATTGATCCCCGAAGGGACCACCGCCACGGTCGGCGTGGTGATCGGCGTCATCGCCGCCGCCGACGAAGACATCGCCGCACTCACCGGCGGATCCGCGCCAGCACCGGCAGCCGCTCCCTCCGCAGCCGCACCCGTACCCACGGTCGCGACCGCACCCGTCGCCGAATCCGCGGCGCCGTCCGGCCCCGTGCGCTCGTCGCCGCTCGCGCGGCGCATGGCCGCCGAAAAGGGCGTCAACATCGGCGCGATTCATGGCAGCGGCCCGGGTGGGCGCGTGATCCGTCGCGACATCGAAGGCGCCGCCGCCGCGCCGGTCGCCGCGCGCAACACGGCACCAGCCGCCGCGGCCGCCGCGTCGTCGAAAGCCGCACCGACGGCCGTCGCCACCACCATGCAGATCGACGGCGAGTTCAAGGACGTGACCCTCACGCAGATGCGCAAAACGATCGCGCGTCGCCTGAGCGAGTCCATCGGTCCCGTTCCCACGTTCTACCTCACGTCGGAAATCGACATGACCAAGGTGGGGCAGCTGCGCGAGCAGATGGTGGCCAACGGCGATCAGTACAAGGTGTCCGTCAACGACATCATCATCAAAGCGGTCGCCATCGCGCTCACGCGACACCCGGAGTGCAACGCGCATTGGATGGGCGATGCCATTCGCTACTTCAGCGCAGCGCACATCGGCATGGCCGTGGCCACCGATGACGGCCTGATCGTGCCCGTCATCCGCGACGCCCATCTCAAGGGGCTCGGACAGATCGGCAAGGACGCACGCGAACTCGCGAAGAAGGCTCGTGAACGGAAGCTGCAGCCCGCCGAGTTCACCGGAGGCACCTTCTCGGTGTCCAACCTCGGCATGTTCGGGATCGATCAGTTCACGGCCATCATCAACCCGCCCGAAGCGGCGATCCTAGCCGTCGGCGCAACGGAAACGAAGCCCGTGTGGGAAAACGGCGCATTTGTGCCGCGGCAGCGCATGCGCGTCACGCTCAGCTGCGACCATCGCGTGATCGATGGCGCCGTCGGCGCCAAGTTCCTGCAGACGCTGCGTGCGCTGCTCGAAGCCCCGATGATGATGCTGTTTTAGCCCGACACTCCCGCGTTCCAGAACCGGGACCGTTACAGCACTGCGGGTGGTATCACCCGTGCGTGACCGAACGCACCAATCGCCTCGCGCGGTTGGTGCGTTCGACGCGATGGATCGTCCTTCACGCAGCCTTCAACGCCTGGACCATGCGACGATTCCCGACACGCTTTGCGACGCGTTTTGCGGCCCGCTTTGCGCTGCTCTGTACGCTGTCCCTGCTCTCGGCCTGCGCCGGCGGCGATTCGCCGGCCGGCCCGACGATGGCGCCGCCCACGCCCGCACCGATTCCGCCGGGTGTCTTGAGCCTCACGGTGGCAGGACTACCCACGGGCACCAACGCGGCGATCGACGTCGCCAACGCCGTCTTCTCGCGAGCCGCAACCGGCACCGTGGGTTGGGTCGACGTCCCCGCCGGGCAGTACACGATTACCGTACGTCCCGTGCGCACGGCGGAGGGCACCTACGCTGCCACGCCGGCCACATTCACCGTCACGGTGCTGAGCGGGTCCACGCCGGCCACGGCCACGGTCACGTACGCGCCCCTGCCGTCGGCGATCGATCTTGCGATTTCGGGGGTGCCGGGCGGCGTCGATGCGCCGGTCACCGTGTCGCCCCCCAGTGGGGGTGATGTTGCCGTGACGGCGTCGCGCCTGCTCAGCACCGCCAACACAGGCCGCTGGAAAGTCGCAGCCGGCACCCTCCTGTCAGGGGGCGCACGCTATTCGCCGTCGCCGTCCGCCATCGACACCCTCGTGTTGTACGGCGACACCGCGCGCGTCGCGGTACGCTACGAGGTCTCCAGCGGTGCGCTGGCCGTGGCGCTGACCGGGCTTCCCACTGGGCTGGCGGGCGCGGCGCAGGTCACCGGTCCCAACGGGTTCACCCGGGCGCTGACGGCGACGTCCACCCTGACCGAACTCACCCCCGGTACCTACCGGGTGATCGCCACCGCCGTCGCGGCCGGCGGTATCACGTATCGCCCGGCCACCGACACCATCACGGTCACTGTCAGCGCCTCGTTGACGGCGGCACCGGCAACCGTGACGTATGCGGCGCAGGTCGGACGCGTCGTCGTCACGACCAGCGGGCTCCCCGCCGACGCAGTTCCGACGTTGACGCTGGCCGGTGGCAACGCCGCACGGGCCCTCAGTGGCCCCTCTACGATCGATTCGCTCCCGGCGGGCAGCTATACCCTGTCGGCCGGTCGGCTTACGGTGGCGGGGGTGCGCTACATGCCCGCCACCGCGACCCAGACCCTCGTCATCACCACGGGCAGTACAACCACCATCAACATCGCCTTCACGATC
>JBBARJ010000259.1:0-4999 GCA_040399825.1 Gemmatimonas sp. | reverse complement strand
GCCAATCCACGACGGCCCGACGCGTGGGCCATCGGAGAGCACGAGCAAGGCGAACGGCATGATCGACAAGCCAGCGAACTGCAGCATGGTCCCGCCCCAGAGGAACGGCACACGCTTCCAGCCCAGAATGCTCTTGTGGGTGTCGGACTTGAAACCGATCAAAGCGCGGAACGGGGCGGCCAGCAACGGGATGGCCAGCATGATCGCGACCAGTGACGCGGGTACGCGCAGCTCGAGAATCATGACGCGGTTCAGCGTGCCGACGAACAGCGTCTGCACCATCCCCACGGAGAGCTGGAACAGGGACAGGCGCATCAGACGGCTTAACGGCATGTCCGCCGTCGCGACGTCCGCGAACGGCATGAACCGCGTACCGAGCGTCAGCCAGACGCGAACGGAAACCCCGGGCTTCGGTGCCATCGACCCTACCAGACCGGCTGCATACGGACATCCGCGGGCAACGCCTGGCGATGCGGCGTGAGCAGGAACAGCTGCGCAAACGTCAGCGCGTTGGCGGCCTTGAGCAACACCACCTTGACGCCCGAGAAGAACCCGCCGGCCACCTCGTGCTTCCGCATGGCGTCCGTGTTCTTCCACATGCGGTCCATCAACGACCAGAAGGCCTCGCTCTCGGTGTCAATCGTGTCCGGAAACACTTGCCGGCAGATCAGGTTCGTGAGCGTGATGACGCGCCGGTCGTAGTCGTCCACGTCAATCCCCATGTACTTGAAAAATGGCGCGCGCGCATGATCGCGCACGTACATCGTGCAGAACACGGCCAACAGGAAGAACCGAATCCAGAGCTTGTTCCGCCCCTCCAACAGTTCCGGATTGGAGCGCATCAGCACCGCGAACGCCTCGCCGTGGCGAAACTCATCGAGACACCAGTTCTCGAACCACTTGAAGATCGGATGGAACCGCTTGTCGGGTTGCTTTTCGAAGTTGCGGAAGATCGTCACATAGCGCGCGTATCCGATCTTCTCGGACAGATAGGTGGCGTAGTAGATGAACTTCGGCTGAAAGAACGTGTATTTCTTGGCCTTCGTGAGGAAGCTGAGATCCACCGCCACGTCGAAGTCGTTGAGCGTGTGGTTGATGAACCCCGCGTGGCGCCCTTCGTCACGGCTCATAAAGCCGAACAACTCGCGCACCTCGGGGTTCTTGATCCGCTTCTTGATTTCCGCGTAGAGAATACAGCCGCTGAATTCGGCGGTGACCGACGACACCAGGAACTCGATAAACTGCTCGCGCAGCGTCGGATCCATCGACGCGAAGTCGGCATCGAACTCTTCGTTGCGCTTGAAGTGGTTTTTGTTCGGATCGCGACGGAACTCGGCGAGAATGTCGTCCCACATCTGCTGATGTTCGGGCTTGATGCGAAGCGCGTCGATCTTGGCAAAATCCGTGGTGTAAAACCGCGGGTTCAGCATCGCATCCTGCTGCGCGTTCTTGGTGCTGTCGTTCACGTTATCGTACGCGCGAACGGGCAACTCAGTAGCGGTCGGGTACATAAGTGGTCTGTCTCTCCTCAGCCTTCGAAGCCGACGTCATACAGTTCATACAGTTCCGTGCCGCCGGTGAGCTTCACGAACTGCCGACGTAACCAACTGGCGCGCTGTACCGTCGCCCGCGAGGCGTAGGTACGCTGCGTCCCAAAGGGAATGTGCGTCGGGGCATTATGGACCAGCACCTGGTCGCCCGGGTCGACCTCGACGCCGTCGAGGTTGACGTGCGCGTGGAAGTGGTCGTGCGTCGATTCGAGATCGATCGTGCACGCGACCTCAACCCGCCGGCGCATCACGAACCACGCACCGGCGGCGGCGACTCCAACTCCTGCGATCATCCAGCCCGTAACATCCATCACGTCGATCCTCGAAAACGGTAGGCGTCAGCGCCGCGAAGGGTTGGTCGTCCCCAGCGAGCTGTGATGCAGTGCGATGGCCATGGAGCGGTAAAAACCGCGCTCTACCAGCCGCGTTCCAACCATACCCCATGTATCGAGGACCGGCGAGCCCAAGAGCGCCGATCTGAACGCCCGCTCGGAGATGGGAACGATTGCCGGTGCCCGGTCCGATTTCGGGAACAGGCGCCCGACGGCGCGCATGGCCACCAGCATGGGCGTCCCCGGCACCACCGTGATCAGCATTTTCTCGCGGACCCGCGGTGCCAGTATACCGAGGGCGGACACCAAATCCGGCAAGTCGTAGTGGATCAGGGAGTCCATCGCGACCATATGGTCGAACTCGCCAAGGGCCGGATCGAGCATGTCCCCCGATCGGAAATCGATGTCCACGCCTTCGGCCTCGGCGCGTTCCCGCGCGTGATCCACCAGCGTGGGCGACAGGTCGATCGCGACCACCTCAGCACCGCGCTTCGCGAGATCGATCGCCAACGTGCCGGTCCCGCAACCCGCGTCCAGAATCCGTACGCCGTGCAGGTCCGGCGCCACCCACCGGAGGAGGGTTTCCCGCATCTGATCGCGACCGGCGCGCACGGTCGCTCGGATACGCGAGACCGGCGCATCCGACGTGAGTGTCTTCCACGAAGCCGAGGCGGTGCGGTCGAAGTATTCCCCAATCCAGGCCCGCCGCTCGAGGTACGACACCGATGTGGCGTGCGAACCCCCAGGCGACGTTCCATCGAACGACGGACCCGGATTCAGGGGAATTTCCGTAGTGAGTTGCGTGGGCATCAGTCGAACCCCAACAGGTCGAAGATTTCGCGATCTTTGAGCGGATTCGCCGGCAGCGGGACCACCTCATCGAGCATGCGGGAGGCGAGCAGCATGTACTGCTCCTGCGCGGCGATCACTTCGGGGGAGTCGTCCATCTCGAAAATCGTGCACTTCTTCAGGCGACTGCGGCGAATCGCGTCGATATCCTGAAAGTGCGCCATGGTCTTGAGCCCAACGGCCTTGTTGAAGCGGTCGATCTCGTTGGTGTCCTTGGAACGGTTCGCGACCACGCCACCCAAGCGCACCTTGTAATTCTTTGACTTGGCCTGAATCGCCGCGATGATCCGATTCATGGCAAAAATCGAATCGAAGTCGTTGGCCGTGACGATGAGGCAGTAATGCGCATGCTGCAACGGGGCGGCAAAACCACCGCACACGACGTCGCCGAGCACGTCGAAGATCACCACGTCGGTGTCTTCCAGCAGGTGATGCTCTTTGAGCAGCTTCACGGTCTGGCCGGTCACGTAGCCACCGCAGCCGGTGCCGGCCGGCGGGCCGCCGGCTTCGATGCACTGCACGCCGTTGTACCCCTCGAACATGAAGTCTTCCGGGCGCAGCTCTTCGGAATGGAAGTCGACTGATTCGAGCACGTCGATCACGGTCGGCACCATCTTCTTGGTGAGCGTGAACGTCGAATCGTGCTTGGGGTCGCAGCCGATTTGCAGCACGCGCTTGCCGAGCCGCGAGAAGGCGGCCGACAGATTGGACGACGTCGTGCTCTTACCAATACCGCCCTTGCCGTACACGGCGATAACGAGTGCACCGTCGATCTTGGTGTTCTCGTCGAGGTGCACCTGGAGGCTCCCCTCACCATCCCCCACGGCATCGAGAATCGGCAGTCGTGTTGCGGTCATCGTGTGGCTCCGGTCGTAAGGCAGGTCATGCGTATACCCCCTCCAGACGGTCTTCGAGGTCCGCTGCCGCATTGCGCAGCGCCTCGAGTGTCGCTTCATCGGGGGACCAGAATCCGCGATCGTTCGCTTCCAAGAGACGTTGTGCCAGCCCCGAGGCGGCGTCCGGATTGGCCTGCGCGAGACGATCGCGCATGGCATCGTCGAGCACAAACGTCTTCGTCGCTTCGGCGTACACCCACTCCGGCACGGCACCCTTCCCGCCCGTGGCCGACCATCCAAACGTCGTGATGACGTGCCCGGCGATATTGCGTGCGCCTTCGTAGCCGTACTCGAGCTGACTCTCGTACCACCGCGGATTGAGCAATTTGGTGCGCGATTCGAGCTCAACCTGTTCGGTCAGCGTGCGCACCTTGCCCTGCGCATTGTTGTAGTCGCCCACGTAGACCGCCGGCGCCTCACCGCCACGCTGCTGCGCGATCACACGCGTCATCCCGCCCAGCGACTCCACGTACTGATCGATGTCGGTGGCGCCGAGGTCGACCGAGTCAAGCCCTTGGAACGACAGGGTAGCCTGTCCCAACGCCCGCTTCATCAGCGCCGGCTGGCACGACGGACGGCCGTCGGTGCCATAGGCGAAACCCTTGCGCTGTACGAACAGATCGGCCAGATCGTCTTCCTTCTCCCACTTGCCGGTATCGATGAGCAGGTTGACGTTCGAGCCGTAGGCCCCGTCGGCGTTGGAGAACACGCGCAGCGCGGCGGTGGCCAGATCACATCCCGTCTCCTGCATGGTTTCCAGCGCGTGCTTGCGGATGAAGTTCTGCGCGGGGTCTTCATCGGCCTGCGCACAAATCAGCGCGGCCTCGGCCAGCAGCTTCACCTGCAATGGCAACAGGTCGCGGAAGATGCCGGACAGGGTCACCACGACATCGACCCGTGGACGGCCGAGCGAGGACAACGGCAGCAGACGCGCCCCCGTGAGACGGCCAACCGCGTCGAAGCGCGGCACGACCCCCATCAGCGACATCACCTGCGCCAGCGGGGTGCCCTCGCTCTTCATGTTATCGGTGCCCCAGAGCACGACGGCCACCGACTCCGGCAACGCGCCATTGTCGGCGGCGTAGCGCGCCAACAGCTGCTCCGCGCGCACGCGACCTTCGAGCATGGCCACCGCACTCGGCACGCGATACGGATCAAACCCGTAGATGTTGCGGCCGGTAGGCAGGACCTGCGGATTGCGCAGCAAGTCGCCGCCTGGCGCCGGCGACACATACCGTGCGTCGAGCGCACGGAGAATGCCGGCCACTTCGCGATCCTCGCTGAGCGACGCATCGAATCCGCTCAGTGCCTCGAGGTGCTGCTGCAGCGCCCGTTCGTCGGCCACGCGCAGCCCCTGCTCCTTCGCGGCACC
>JBBARJ010000258.1:0-5088 GCA_040399825.1 Gemmatimonas sp. | reverse complement strand
CCCTTCAGCCCGGCCGAACTCGTGCTTCGCGTCGGAGCCATCCTGCGCCGCACTGGCAGCACGGCACCCGTCAACGCCGACACGCTCGTCATCGGGCCGCTGCACGTCGACCGCGCCGCCATGGCCGTCAAGGTCGAAGGTCAGGAAGTCGACCTCACGCCCACCGAATTCAAGCTCCTGCTCACGCTGGTGGAGCGGCGCGGCCGCGTTCAGGGTCGTGGGCTGTTGCTGGAAACGGTGTGGGA
Source organism: Gemmatimonas sp. (assembly GCA_040399825.1). Classification (GTDB taxonomy): domain Bacteria; phylum Gemmatimonadota; class Gemmatimonadetes; order Gemmatimonadales; family Gemmatimonadaceae; genus Gemmatimonas. Next base: position 4,843 of record JBBARJ010000258.1, on the reverse strand, counting down.
TGCCGCGCCGGACATCCAGACGCGTACGGTCGACATGCACGTACAGCGCCTGCGCACCAAACTCGGTGCCGCCGGTGACATGATCGAGACCGTGCGTGGCTTCGGCTATCGCTTCCGTGCGGCCATGCCGCGCGGCGCGTGATCCCTCCGCTACCCATCACCTCCGTTCGGCGCGCGTCATGAGACTCGCGCAGCGCATCGTCGTGAACAGCTTCGTCGTCGCGACGATGCTGGTCGGCATCGTGTTGTTCGCGGTGGAGCGTCGCGTCACCGAGCGCGTGCGCGCCGAGGAGCCCACTGCCGCGGCGTCGGCCGATGAGTTTCTCGCCAAGGTTCGGCGTGACATCGTCATCGCCGGGCTGGCCGCACTGCTCGTCGGCGTGGCTTTGGCGCAGGTGCTCGCCGCCCCCGTCGCTCGTCCCATCGAGGAGCTGCGCGACGTCGCCCGCGGTCTAGCCGCCGGCGACCTCACGCAGCGCCCGTCGCGTGCGATCGCCGGCGGCGAAGTGGGCGATCTGGCGGAAGCCCTGCGACGCCTCGCCGAGCAACTCGAGGCCCGCCTCCAAGCGTTGCATGGCGAAGAGTCGCTGCTGGTCGCCCTCACCGAGTCGCTCAACGAGGGCGTGATCGCCGTCGATGCGCGGCAACGGGTGGTGCGGATCAACGAGACCGCTCGGCAGTTGCTCCGCCTACGCGAGCCGGTGCCCTTCCCGGCCGACTTCCTGCCGCGCGACCGCACCCTGCGCGAAGCATTGGCCGCCGTACTTTCTGGCGACGAAGCCATCCCCGACGAAGTCCGCGTCGACGATCGTACGCTCTCGCTCACCGCACGTCCGCTGCCGGGCGGTGGCGCCGTGCTGGCCCTGTATGATCTCACGCCGGTCCGTCGGCTCGAGGCGGTCCGCCGCGATTTCGTGGCCAACGTATCGCACGAACTGCGCACGCCGCTCACCGTGATCGGCGGCTTCGTCGAAACGCTGCAAGACGAGGAGCTACCGCCGGATCTCCGCCGCCAGTTCCTGGCCATGTGCGAAGGCAACGTGCGTCGCATGCAACGCATCGTGGACGATCTGCTCGACCTCTCGCGCATCGAATCGGGAGGATGGGTGCCCAACCCGACCGATCTCGACGTGGCGTCGATCGCCGCCGAGGTGCTGGCCCCGTTGCAGACGGCGGCGACCGCAAAGGGCGTGGCCCTCCGAACCGAGATCGGCGCCGGTGCCGGTCAGCTGGCCATCGATCCCACGGCCGCACGACAGATTTTGAGCAACCTCGCGGAAAACGCACTGCGCCACACCACGACGGGCGAGGTCGTGCTCTTTTCGCAGATCGATAATGGGGGCACTCGAATCGGGGTGCGGGACACCGGCTGCGGCATCAGCCCCGAACACCTGCCCCGCATCTTCGAGCGGTTTTACCGGGCCGACCCCGGTCGCTCGCGCGAGGCCGGCGGCACGGGGCTTGGGCTGGCCATCGTGCGCCACCTGGCCGAGTCGCACGGGGGCAAGGTCAAGGCCGAGTCGGAGCCCGGTGTCGGGACGACGATCTCGGCCTGGATTCCTATCTCCGACCCGGCGGAGAGCTACTCCGAAGGCTGATCCGATGTCGGCGAGCTCGCCGACGAGGGCGCGGCGCTCCCGTGGAGCGGTGGAGCGGCCGTTTCCTGGCGCCGGGCGCGGCGACCGGCGAAGGCTTCGGCAATGAGTCGCGGCAGCATGACCCCCGCCGGTCCCTCGATTGGTAGAATGCTCGGCCCCCGACGCTGCCCGTCCATACTGGGGTTCACTACGATCACGGTGGCGCCGTGGGTGGCCGATATCCACGGCAACGACGCCGCGGGTTCCACCGCATTCGACGTGCCCACCGAGAGAAAGACGTCGCACGCCACCGCCGCGTTGCGGGCCGCCTCGAACTCCGCCATCGGCATTGGCTCGCCGAACCACACCACATCGGGCCGCATGAAGGTACCACAGGATGGGCACCTCGGCGGCTCGGCGGTCTCGGCGTCCGTGGCCACCATCGTGCCCGCGCATCCGGCACTGCAGCGGGCACGCATGAGCGACCCATGCAGGCTGATCACGTCCCGCGAGCCGGCTCGGTCATGCAGGTCGTCCACGTTCTGAGTGACCAGCGTGCAGTGCGCCACCCGGGAGGCTAGCGTGACCAGCGCCTGATGCGCGGGGTTGGGGTGCGCCGACCGCACGAGGGCACGACGGGAGGCATACCACTGCCAGACCCGACCCGGATGTGCCGCGAAGGCCTCGGGGGTGGCCAGCTCCTGCGGCGAATACTGGGCCCAGAGCCCGGTCTGGGCATCGCGGAAGGTCGGAATGCCGCTTTCGGCCGACACCCCGGCGCCGGACAGCACGCACACGTGTTCAGCCGCACGGAGGGCGCGAGCCGCGACCGAGAGGGCCTCGGCGCGGGTCTGCGGGTCAGTCGGAGGGGGCGACGCGACGCGTCGACGCTCGAGCAGGGGATCAGAGGCAGCCATTGTGCGGCGAGAATATCACGGCAGGGCACCGCGCACCAGCCCCCTCGCCCGTCCGATCCCGCGCCAACGCGCCGTGACACAACCGTTGCACAACTGTGCGCAGATCGGGACTTGGACCACGGAGGTTTCCCCGAGCCCGGACTCCCTAGGGTGCCGGTCAAACCGCACTTCGACCGCCCAGTCGGGCGTGCCTGATGTCACCATACATACTGACCCGATCATCCATGCGGACCTACGCACACGTGCTCACCCGTTTCGCGCGTCCTTTGATGCTGGCGATGACGGTTGCCGTCGTCCCCGCCTCGACCATTGTAGCACAAGGAGCTGAGGCTCCGGTGGGCCGGATCACCGGCCGGATCATCGACACCAAATCCGGCCAAGGGATCACGGCAGCTGGCGTGCAGATCGTTGGGACGACGATCGGCGCCCAGTCCGGCGTGGACGGTCGATACACCATCCTTCGCGTTCCGGCGGGCACCACCACCCTGCAAGTGCGCCGCATCGGCTACGGACCGAAAACAGTGACCGGCATCATTGTGCCGGCCAACGGATCGATTGAACTGGATATCTCGTTGGCCTCCGCCGACGTGCAGCTGGCCGCCATTAGCGTGACCGCGAACAAGGAAAAGGGCACGGTGAACGACGCCTTGAACCTGCAGCGGACCGCCACGAACGCGGTCAACTCCATCACCGCTGAGCAGATCGCGCGCAGCCCCGACGGCGATGCCGCACAGGCAGCGCAGCGCGTGAGCGGTGTGACGGTGCAGGACGGCAAGTATTTGCAGGTGCGCGGACTCAGCGAACGCTACACGACGGCGTCACTGAACGGCGCGCGCATCCCGAGCCCCGAACCGGAACGCAAGGTCGTGCCACTCGACCTATTCCCGGCCAACCTGCTGCAGGACGTTACGACTACCAAGACGTTCACCCCCGACCAGCCCGGCGACTTCGCCGGTGCCAATGTGAACATCCGGACGAAGGAGTTCCCGGCGTCGCGTCAGATCAACTACTCCACGAGCTTCGGGGCAAACAGCCGCGTGCTCGGGCAGACCCTGCCGTTCGCCCCGCGGGCCGGCGGCGAGCTGCTCGGTTTTGCGAACAGCAATCGTCAGATCCCGAACGCCATCTCGCAGGCCAACTTTCTGGGCAATGTGTCGCAGGGCCAGTTCAATCAGATGGCCCAACAGCAGCGCAACGTCTGGAGCCCGTCGCCTCGCAATGGTGGCCCGAACGGGTCCTTCGGCGCGTCCACGGGCGGCAACACCATTCTGGGCAAGCGTATCGGCTACGTAGTGAGCGGCAGCTACGGCTACTCGGAGGAGGTCCGGGCCGACGAGCAGTACGCGGTCGGCAATCAGGGCGCCAACAACACGGTCGTTCCCCTCACGTCGGTGCGTGGCACCACAGGCCGCAGCAGCGCGCAGTGGGGTGGCATCGCCAACTTGTCCAAGCTCTTCGGCAAGAGCTCGCGCCTGTCGCTCAACAGCACGATGACCCGCAGCGCCGACAACGAAGCCCGAACGGATCGCGGCTTCGACGAAAATCTGGGTGACAGCATCGCCCGTACGACGCTGCGCTACGTCGAGCGCGGCGTGGCCACCGTCACCGGAGCCGGCGAACATCAGCTGGGCGAGCGTAACAAGACGGCGTGGGCTGCGACCTACGCCAATACGGGCCGTCGTGAGCCGGACCGTTCCGATGTGGTATACGCTCGCAATAACACCGGCCAGTACACGCTGCTCAGCTCACTCGACGGCGCCCGTCGCCTGTATTTCGATCTCGCCGAGACCAACAACACCGCACAAGTCGATCACACCATCACCATCGGTGAGGTCGCCAATCAGAATACGCTCAAGGTTGGTGCGTACGCGCGGTCGACCGATCGCCGCGCCGATGCGCCGATCTATGCCTTTCTCAGCCGTGCCGCCGATAATGTCCGCAGCCAGCAGCCCAACGTGATCTTCGGTGCGGATCAGTCGTGCAGCAATTGCAGTCTGATCAACGTGCAGCCGGTCGGCCAGGCCGGTTCATACACGGCCGAAGACCGCACCATGGCCGGCTACCTCATGGGCGACTGGGGCCTGGGCAGCCGTGTCCGCGTCATCGCCGGAGCGCGCGTTGAGTCGGCCGACATTACCGTGGCCGCGTCCACGCAAGGCGGCTTCACGTCGTCGGCCAATCTCAACAACACCGACGTGCTGCCGTCGCTGCTCGTCAACACCAAGCTCACCGAGACGCAGAGCCTCCGCTTCGGCATCACCCGTACGCTCGCCCGCCCCGAGTATCGCGAGCTAGCGCCGGTCACGTTCCGCGATGTCATTGGCGGCGTCAGCGTCACGGGTAACGATA
>JBBARJ010000257.1:0-5123 GCA_040399825.1 Gemmatimonas sp. | reverse complement strand
ATGAGCGCGTCCCCGTCGTCGGCGAGCACGGCCAAACCGTCGTTTCTGCGTGATCTCTTTCAGGGCGAGATCACCGAAGCGCTGCTCTTTCCGTATCCCGCCACGCTCGACGTGCGGCGCCCCGAGGAAGCGGCCACGGTGCATCGGCTCATCGCCGCGCTCAACGAGATGGTAGCGTCGGGGCTGATCGATCCGCGGCAGATGGATGAGAACGAGACGCTCGGCGAACCCGTCATCAAGGCGTTCGCCGACGCCGGCCTGCTCGGACTGACCACCCCGAAGGAGTACGGCGGCCTCGGACTCTCGGCCAGCGCCTACGCTCGAGTATTCGGCGCGGTAGCCTCGATCGATGCGTCGCTCGGTGTGCTCGTTGGCGTGCACTGCGGACTCGGCGGCAAGGCGTTGGTACTCTTCGGCAACGACGCACAGAAGGCGCGCTATCTGCCGGCGCTGGCCCGCGGCGACATGCTCGCGGCGTACGCGCTCACCGAGCCGGAAACAGGCTCCGACGCGCAGCACATCGTGTCAACGGCGCGCCGCAGCGACGACGATACCGGCTGGGTGTTGAATGGCCGCAAGCACTGGATCGGCAACGGCCAGCGCGCCGGTATGATCGCGACCTTTGCGCAGACGCCGATCGTGCGCAACGGCGAGACCATCATGCGCCCCACGGCCTTCATTGTGCGTCCCGACATGCCGGGATTCCGCGTCGACGGTACGATCACGAAGCTCGGGATCCGCGCGTCCACGCAAGCGGAGCTGGTATTCGAGGAGCTGTTCGTACCCGATGATCACGTGCTCGGCGACGTGGGCAAGGGCTTCCGCGTAGCGGTGCACGCGCTCAACGCCGGCCGCCTCTCGTTGGCGGCGGGCTGCGCGTCAGGATGCAAACGGTTGCTGGCCGAGTTCGCGCGGTACGCCGAAGCGCGCACGCAGTTCGGCGGACCGCTGGCGTCATTCGAGATCACGCAGCGCAAGATGGCCACCATCGCCGCCGACACATATGCGGTCGATGCGATGGTGGGCGCGCTGGCGGCCGCGCTCGACGAAGACAGTGTCGATGCCTCACTCGAGGCCGCGTGCGCGAAGGTGTTCGCCAGCGAACTCGTGTGGCGCACCGCCGACGAAATGGTGCAACTCGCCGGTGGCCGTGGCTTCGTGAAGCCGTGGCCGTACGAGCGCTATCTGCGTGACGCGCGCATCAACCGCATTTTTGAAGGCGCCAACGAAGTGCTGCGTCTGTTCATCGGGCTCAACGGCATCCAAGGCCCGGCCGACGAGCTGAAGGAGCTATCGGGTGCACTGAAGAATCCGATTCAGAACTGGGTGCTGGTGTCGAGTTACGCCGCGGAGCGCGTGGCCTCGGCGCTGGGCAAGAAGGATCGTTTCCACGTCACATTGCACCCGTCGCTGCGCACGAATGCCGCATTCGTGGAGAAACATGTCGCCGCGCTTGCCGCCGCGACGCAGCGCATGGTCGTGACACACCAGAAGAAGATTCTGCACCGACAGCTGGTGGTGGAGCGCCTCGCCAATATGGCGATCGAACTGTATGCGCGGACCACGACGATCGCCCGCACGCAGCGCCTGATCGACGAACGTGGCGCCAACGCGTGCGCCCGCGAGATCGCGCTGACCGATCTGTTCTGCATCGAGTCTGGCCGTCGCTTCCGCGCGATCCGCCTGGAGCTCGATGGCGACGCCGGTGAGTCGATCGACGATCTGCGTCGTGATATCGCCGCGCGCATTCGCGACGAACACGGCTATGGATCGAGCGACGCGCTGATGGATGTGGCCGTGCCCCCGCTGCCGGCGTGGAGTCTTATCAAGGCCGAGCAGCAACGTGCCGTTACGCGTCGTTCTTCAGAAGACCCAGCTTGAGGGCGAACTTCACGTAGTCGGTGCGATGTGAGAGGCCGACCTTCTCGCCGATACGCTGCTTGTACGTGTCGACCGTTTTCGGCGAGATGGTGAGGTGCTCGCCGATCTCCGGCGCCGTAAAGCCCTCGGCGACCATCTTGAGCACGGCCTGCTCGCGGTCGGTGAGCTTCTCGAAGCGGGCCCGCTCCTCAGCGTTGCCATCGCGTCGGGCCAACCCGCGGGCGAGTGCACGGGCCGCGGTGGGCTGCACGTAGACATCGCCGGCGGCGACGGTGCGCACGGCATCGACCAGTTCGCGATCGGCCACCGACTTGAGCAGGTAGCCGCCCGCGCCGGCTTCGAGCAACGCAACGAGATGTTCGTCTTCGGTGTGCATGGTGAGCACCAGCACCCGGCGCGTGATCGGCTCACCCGGCGTCGGCGTGCGCAGCGCGTTCGCCTTGTGCAAATCGCGCGTAGCGGTGAGCCCATCCATGTCAGGCATGGAGAGATCCATCACGATCACGTGCGGATCGAGGCGTTCGGCGAGGACGAGCGCATCCTTGCCAGTGCCGCCTTCACCAACGACCGTAATGTCCTTGGCGGTCGAGAGCACGGCTTTGAGTCCAGCGCGAACAATTTGGTGGTCATCCACCAGGACGACGCGAATCAGGTCAGGGCGCATCTGTGAATCTGTGACGTACGGGGCCACAATGCGAGAGCTATTCGCCGCCTTCGCGGGTCTTGAAGACACGAAACAAGTAGACAAAACTTGGCAGCAGAATCATCGTGCCCACCGCCAGCGCGCCAAGAGTCAACTGTAGCGTTATACGCGGACCCGCCAATTCGGTGATCGTCCGGTCTGGCGGCAGCATCCACGGATACTGCGTCCAGGCCCATCCCCAGACAATGAAACTGGCCTGCGCGGCGGCGGCCATCCGAGCTGTCTGGAAGCGGCGCGTGGCCAGCGCCCAGAGCGACGTGAGCGCGGCGAGGGTGGTGACCGCGTGCATCGTGAGCGCCGTGCGCCCGCGTGTCAGCCCCTGAAAGAGCAGCGGATTCTCGACGCGGGCCAGCAGCAGCGTCACCACCGCGAGGGCGAGGAGGGCCGCTTGCGACTGCTGCGCGCGACGGCGAAAGACGTCGCGCATCCGATCGTCGGTGGCTTCGACGGTGAGGTAGGACGCCGCCAAGAACGCGAACAACGCCAGCGTGAGGAGTCCGACGGCCCATGGAAACGGCGACCGCGCCCAGGGGTCGATGAATCGTGCACCGAAGGTGACGGTGCGGAGCGATTCAGTGCTCCGGATCGGCACCGCGCCACTGGCGACGGCACCGAGGCACACCCCGAGAATCACCGGGGTGAGCAGACTCGCCACCGAGAAGATGCGTCCCCACCGGCGTTGCACATGGTCGCGTTTACTGTCGTACGTGCGAAAGGTGAACGCGGAGCCGCGCAGCACGATGCCCACCAGCATCACCGTGATCGGGATGTGCAGCTCCGTGGCAAGATGCGCGAACGCCTTCGGGAAGCAGGTGAAGAGCAGCACGACCACAAGAATCAGCCACACGTGATTGGCTTCCCAGATCGGGCCGATGGCATCGGCGATCAGGGTGCGCTGTGCGTCGCGGTCCTTACCGCGCGCAAAGAGATCCCACACGCCACCGCCGAAATCCGCGCCGCCGAGCAGCACATACGCGTTGAGCGAGAGCACCATGGTGCCGGCCACCGCATGCGGGAGCGTCCACGTAAGCGCGGTCGCCACGTCAGCCGTCGAACTCACGGCGTCGGGTAGCTCGCGGTCGATCCCGGCGTCGGAATGGGCAGTTCGCTGGTGAGTCCCATTGGCGTCGGCGTGACGCCGGTCTTGATGATCTGCCGCCAGAGCAGGAACAGCACCGCGATGGCCAGTCCGACATAGAGCGCCGTGAACAGCACGAACGACACCACCAAGCCGGGCATCGGCGTGACCGCGTTGGCCGTGCGCAGAATACCCTGTACGATCCAGGGCTGACGCCCAACCTCGGTGACCGTCCATCCCGCTTCGAGCGCGATGAACCCCAGCGGGCCCGCCAACACGACGGCCGTCAGGAAGCGACGATCGTCGGGGAGTGCGCTGCCACCTCCCCGTTTCCGACGCCACCACCGCCACCCGCCCCACGCCGACAGGGCCGCCATGACCGTGCCGCAGCCGATCATGATCTGGAAGGCGAGATGCACGATGGCCAGCGGCGGACGCTCGTCTGGTGGGACGGCGTCGACGCCTTGCACGACGGCGGTGGGATCCCCGCGCAGCAGGAACGACAGCGCGCCGGGAATCTCGATCGCGCCGGTGTGCTCCAGCGTTTCGGCGTTGGGCCATCCACCAATCACAAACGCGGCGGGGCCTGTTTTCAGATGCCCTTCCATAGCGGCCAGCTTGACCGGCTGGCGTTCAGCGACGCTGCGTGCGCTCCAGTCGCCCGAGAGCGGCTGCACCAGCGCGGCGGGGAGTCCCACCCAGAGCGCGATCTGCAAGGCGGCCCGATGAAAGGCGCGATGCGGGGTGCCGCGTCGCAGCGCGAAGGCGTGAATGCCCGCCACGGCAAATCCGGTGGCCGCGAACGAGGCGAGCGTCATGTGCACGATTTGCGACGGCGCGGCGGCGTTGAACATCGCCGCGATCGGATCGACCTCGGTGACCTGCCCGTTCACCATGCGGAACCCCGCCGGCGCGTTCATCCACGCATTGGCGCAGACCACGAAGGCGCCGCTGAGCGCGCCACTGATCGCCACCACCACACCGGCCGCGAAGTGCGCGCGCGGCGGAATGCGCTTCCAGGCGTACAGATAAATGCCGAGAAAGATGGCTTCGGTAAAGAACGCGAAGCCTTCGAGCGAGAAGGGCATGCCGATGACGGCACCCGCATGCTCCATGAACGTGGGCCAGAGTAGCCCCAGCTCGAAGGAGAGCACGGTGCCCGACACGGCGCCGACGGCGAAGAGAATCGCGGTACCCTTGGCCCAGCGCTTCGCCAGCTCGAGCTGCAACGGGTCGCGCGACGTGAGCCATCGCCACTCGGCGATGACCATGAGCGCGGGCATGCCGACCCCCACCACCGCGAAGATGATGTGGAAGGCCAGCGACATGGCCATCTGCGAACGGGCAAAAAGCAGGTCGGACATCGTGGTTAATGAACGCCCGAGGTTGCCATGCCGTTTCTCCGCCGGTCAGGCGCCGGTCTGCGCGGGCAGAATGGTGCCCGCGCACCGGCCAAAGCCG
>JBBARJ010000256.1:0-5127 GCA_040399825.1 Gemmatimonas sp. | reverse complement strand
CTCGACGCGGTCGCGCTCTCGCCGGTGGCGGAGGGCAACGAACAGTGGTTCCGCGTCACGGTGGGGGCATCCGCGACACGTGCGCAGGCCGAGTCGCTGCTCACGACGCTACGCACACGGAAGATTGTTGGATCGGGGAGCATCGTATCGGTACCGTATGCGTTGCGTCTCGCACGCAACGTCACGCCGACGTTGGTCCCCGCGCAACTCGCCGAGCTGGCGAATCGCGGCATCATCGCGTATGCGCTGCTGCAGCCCGATGGCAGCGCGAATGTGTATACCGGCGCGTTCGAATCGCCGATGCAAGCGCCCCCGCTTGCGGATTCTTTGCGCGCCCTGCGCGTCGCGCCTGTGTTGGTTTATCGAACTGGGAGAGCGTTCTAGTGCGTCTGACGAAGCTCGAGGTCCATGGCTTCAAGGCCTTTGCCGATCACTTGGAGTTTGTGTTCGAAAAAGGTGTGACGGCCATCGTCGGCCCCAACGGCAGCGGCAAGTCGAATGTATCCGACGCCGTGCGGTGGGTGCTGGGCGAGCAGCGTGCGCGCGCGATGCGCGGCGCGAAGATGGAAGACGTGATCTTCCACGGGTCGTCGGCACGGAAGGCCGTGAACATGGCCGAAGTCTCGCTCCATTTCGACAACACGGAAGGCGAACTCCCGGTCCCGTTCAAGGAAGTCGTCATCACGCGGCGCCTGCTGCGTTCAGGAGAAAGCGAATATCTCCTGAATCGCGCGCCGTGTCGTTTGCGTGACATCCAGGACTTGGTGCGTGGCACGGGACTCGGCGCCGATTCCGGCGTCGTCATCGAAAGCAAGATGATCGATGCCCTGCTCTCCGACCGCCCCGATGAGCGTCGTGAGCTGTTCGAGGAAGCCGCCGGTGTCGGCTTGTATCGCGACCGACGTCGCAGTGCCGAGCGCCGGCTCGAGGAGACCACGGTCGACTTGGCGCGCCTCGACGACTTGATCAACGAGGTGCAGAGTCAGGTGCGTTCGCTGGCGCGCCAGCGTCGCCGCGCCGAGCGGCACGCCGAGTTGACGGCCCGTCGATTTCAGGTCGAGATCTCGCTGGCCACCCGCGAGATGGCAGCGTGGCGCGAGGAACTCGCGGCGCTCGATGGCCGCTTGGAAGAGTTGCAGCTGGACGTCCCTGGTGGTGAAGCCGTCATCGCGCAAGCCGAACTGCTGCGCGAGCAGGCGCATGGTGCGCGCGCCGCCGCCGAAGCCAGCCGTCTCGAACTCGCGCGTCTCTCCACCGAGCAGCGCGACAAGACGCAGAAGCTCGAACGCGAACTCGCCGTCAGCGAAGAGCGTCAGCGCAGCACGACCATGCGCAGACAGCGCGCGGAAGAAGAGCGAAAGGAGAACGAGGCCTTTGGCCGTCGCCTGCGCGAGGATCGCGAGCGGGCCGTCGGTGATCGGACCACGCTCGAGAAAGAGCTGACCGACGCCGGCGAAGCCTTGCAGGAACGCTTGGCCGCCGAACAGACCACGCGTGAAGCCGTTCAGCAGGCACGTGCGGTTCTCGAGCAGCTCGAACGGCAGGTACGCGAGCATCGCGACCAGGCGCGCCGCATCGAACTCGACCGCGATGGCGCGTCGCGCGAACACCTCGAAACCCAGAATCGCCGGGAGGCGCTCGACATCGAGCGTCAGCAACTCGCCGATGCGCTTGACGTCACGGAACGTGAACTCATCGCCGCGCGCGAGCAGGTGTCGATCACGCAGGCCAATGCGCAGGATGCGCTCCACGCGCTCGAGGGGGCGCGGCTGGCCGCGGCCACCGCGCGAACGGCTGACGCCGAATCACGCAGTGCGCTGGCCAGCGCGGTGCAGTCACGCACGGCGCTCGAAGGCCGCTTGAACGCGCTCGCCGCGCTCGAGCGGGAACGGGTCGGCCTGGCCCCATCGGCCGCCAAGCTCCTCAAGGAGCGCGAGCGCTTCGGCGACGGGGCCGTCCTCGGACCACTGACCGACTTCCTCACCGCCGATGGTGAAGCCGCGAAACTCGTGGAGCGCTACCTCGGCGCCACGATGCACGCGATCGTCGTGCGTGATGCCGATGCGGCGGCAGCGGTGCGCCGTTGGCACGCCGACACGCAGCCGGGGCCCCTGCTGTTGTTGCCGCTCGATGTCATCACCGATCTCGGTGCCGACGCCGACGCCCTCGCCGGTAGCGTGCAGGCGTCAGGCGCGGCGTCGCGTTGGGTACGCGCCTTGTTGGGTAAGGTACGTGCGATTGACAGCGGCGAGGCGTTCATCGACGAACGCGGTGCGGTATTCCTGCCCGGCACGGCCACAGGCCCGGGCCCGCTGCAGCGCCGCGCCGAGATCACGCGACTCGAGTCGGATCTCGCGGCCGCTGATGCGCGCCGCGATGAATGCCTGATGGCGGCCGAAGCGGCGCGCCTGGCGCTCGGTGAGGCCGAGCGGACGCAGCAGGCCGCGACGGAAACCTCCAACCGCGCGCAGCAGGAGTCGCGCCGCGCGGCCGATGTGCAGCAGGAAGTCGAACGCCGTCGCGAGCGCGCCGAGCGTGAGCTGCAACAGTCGAGCGCGCTCGCCGAACGGTTGCTCTCGCGTCTCGAGGAGCTCGACTCCCGCACGAAGCAGCTGGCCCAGCAGGCCGAAGCGCTGCATGCACGCGCAGGTGAGGCCGACGCCGACATCACCGACGCGCGCGAAGCGATGTCGGTGGCCGAGCGCGATCAAGAGCAGGCACGCGAAGCGCGCGCCACGTGGCAGGTCGCGCAGGCGCAGGCGCAGGCGCGCTTGTCGGTCGCGATCGATCGCGAGAAGCGTTTGAACGAAGAGGACTCCACCGCGGCGGCTCGTCTCGAGTCGCTGGCGCGCGAGCTCACCAACCTGTCCGAAGCAGACCAGAATCTGGCCCAGCAGCTCGACGGATGGCGCTCCGAACTCGAAACGGAGCAGAAAACGCTCGCGGACGCCGACGCGCGATTGGCCGACGCCGAGCGGGCGGTGGCCGCTGCCAACGGGGCGCTCGACGAAGCCGAGCGCATGCTCGACGAGGCACGTCGTCGGGCCTCGGCCCTGGGCGAACAGCTGCACGGTGCGCAGCTGCGTCACACCGAACTGTCGGGTCGCCGCGAAGCGATCCGCCAGCGTCTCGAAACCGAATGGCGCCGCACACTCGAGGATCTACTGGCCGGGTTCGAAGAGCTCGAGCTTGAGACGGATGCGTTGCGCACCGAGGCGAAGCAGCTACGTGAGTCGCTCGACGAGTTGGGCGCCGTCAACCCGCTCGCCATCGAGGAGCACGAGGAAGAGCAGCGTCGCCTCGAGTTCCTGACCGGACAGCGCAACGACCTCGTCGCCGCGAAGCAGTCGTTACATCAGGCCATCCGCGAAATCGACAGCACGGCGCGTGAGCTGTTCCTGGCCACCTTCTCGCAGGTTCGCGAGAACTTCCGTCAGATCTTCCTGCGCATGTTCGGTGGTGGCGAGTGCGATCTTCGCCTCGAAAACCCCGATTCGCCGCTCGACTGCGACATCGAGATCCACGCGTCGCCGCGCGGCAAGAAGACGCAGCGCATTCACCTGCTCTCCAGTGGTGAGCGCGCGCTCGTCGCGCTGTCGCTCCTGTTCGGCATCTTCCTGACCAAGCCGAGCCCCTTCTGTCTCATGGACGAAGTGGACGCGCCGCTCGACGACCAGAACATCGGCCGTTTCGTGAAGATGTTGAATGACTTCAAGTCGCGGACGCAGTTCATCGTGATCACGCACAACCCGCGCACCACGTCGGAAGCCGCCGATGCGGTGTACGGCGTGACGATGCAGGAGCCTGGCGTCTCGTCGATCGTGAGCGTGCGCCTGCGTGGAGGACAGCAGGTGGACGAGACCGTGGTGCCCGACGATGCGATTGCCGGCGAGATCGGAGGTGACGACGACGCTGCCGACGCTCCAGACGATGCGTCGGACGACGTGGTCGACGCCGACGAGGATTCCGCCGCGGAACCGTCGCCGGCGTGATGGCCGTCGCGCGGCGGCGTTGGTGGGGCGCCGCAGTGCTGTGCTGCGGTGCCGTGCTGGCGGCCCTGCCCCGGACACTCTTGGGGCAGACCGTGACCGTGGACGGGCCTGCCACCGTGGTGTTGCCAACCCTCACGCCGTCGCTGTTGGTGCGGGCGCTCGGCTTCGCAAACGAGCGGCCTCTCCGCGTGCGCGTACAAATCGCGACGTCAGCGGATTTCAGCACGGCATCGATCGCGGTGGATTCGGCATTCACCACGTCGGACACGACCATCGCCGTGCAGATCACGCGCGCCCTGCCCAGCGAGGGGACCGTCTACTGGCGTGCCAGCGTGCAGGGCGCGTCGGGCGCCACCGCCGAATCGCCGATCACGGGTCCACGTACCGTGCCGGCGTGGCTCACCCTCCTCACGCCGAACTCGCCGACGGGCGACATCTTCGATATCCGCCGACCGTTGTTTGTGTGGAGGAGCGCGCGGATCACGGCCGCGACCGGTGCGTGGAAGTACACCGTGGAAATCACGAACGGGGGACGCACGGAACAGGCGACCGCCGGCATCTCCGACACGACGTTCCGCGCCGCGACCAATCTGCAGGCCAATACGTCATACCGCTGGAGCGTGCGCGCCACGCTCCCCAACGGCGAGACGGTGCGTGTGGCCAGCCTTGCCTCGTTCCTGATCACTGATCCGCCGCTGCCGACCACCACGATTCTCTATCAAAACTTCCCGAACCCGTTTCCGTCGGCCACCGCGTTCAGTACCTGCTTCTGGTTCGACGTCGGGGAGCCTGGTGGGACCGTGTCGCTCGACGTGCTCGACCTGCGCGGCAACGTGGTACGCACGATCGTGCCCGCACTCGATGGCGTGACGCAGCTCGCCGCCGGGCGGTACGGTCGTGGCGCGCCGGGCGCCGGGCGCAACTGCGACAATCGTTTCGTGTGGGACGGTACGGCCAGCGACGGGCGCACGGTCGCCCCGGGCGTGTACGTCGCACGCTTCCGCAGTGGAACCGGTGCCCCGACCTTCCGAAGGATCCTGTTCAAGGGACGATGATGAGGCACTCGACCGGTCGCCGGCTGTGAAGCTCACGACGGTGGGCACCGGCACGGCCGCCCCACACGCTACACGGGTGA
>JBBARJ010000255.1:0-5140 GCA_040399825.1 Gemmatimonas sp. | reverse complement strand
AACGCGATCTTCCGACCGTTCGGCGACCAGCTCGGCGAATACGGACGGCTCGGCTCGGGCAGTGTGATCTCGCGACGCGCTCCCAATCCATCCTGCGGTGCGATCACGAGTTTGTACTCCCCGCTGGCAGCGCTGAAAAACGCGACCGACTTGCCATCAGGCGACCACACCGGCGCGATCTCGGCCGCGCCACTCGTGTTGGTCATGTTGCGCACATCGCCCTTCTCGGCGGGGATCGTGAAGATCTCGCCGCGCGCCTCCACCGCCGCCCGCATCCCCGTGGCCGACAGCGCGATACTCGTGATGCGCGACGAGACATCCTTCCACGACGCCATCATCCACGGGAAGTCGCCGGTCGCCGTGATGTTCACAATTCGCGCGCGGCCCGTCTTCGCATCGAGCTCGTGCACGTAGCCAGCCTGCTCGAACACCACCGTGCCCGCCGACGCATCGAGCGACTTCACATCGAAGTCGCGGAACTTCGTGACCTGCGCCAGCTGCTTCGACTTCGTGTCGTACGAAAACACATTCGACACGCCGTCACGATCCGACAGGAAGTACACGGCGTCGTTCACCCACACCGGGTCCATTTCCTTCGAGTTCGTGAACGGCGTGGAGTCGAGCGCGAAGCTCTTGAGGTCGAGAATCCAGATCGGCTTGTTTTGTCCGCCGCGATAGTTGCGACGCTCTTCATCCCACGAACTCGGCATGCGGTACGCCACGCGATTGCCGTCGGCCGAGAGCTTGCCCTGATAGGCGCGTGGCATCGGCATCGCGGTTTCCACGCCACCGGCTACCGGCACCGTCCAGAAGCGCGGCGCCGCATTCGGCGCCCACGTCGCCCGCGGGCTCGCGAACATCACGCCCTTTCCATCGGGCGTCCAGCCTTGCACCATGTCGGCCGTGGGATGCCACGTGAGTCGCTTCGGCTGACCGCCACCGACCGGTACCGTATACACATCGGTGTTGCCGGCATACTCGGCGCTGAACGCGATCAATGTGCCGTCGGGCGAGAGCTTGGGGTTCTGCGTCTGCCCCTGAAAGCTGGTGAGACGACGGGCGGCGCCACCGGCGCGCTCGACCACCCAGATGTTATTCGCATACGCGAACGCGATGTGCTGCGCGCTCACACTGGGCGTGCGCAGCAACCGGGTACCGGACTGCGCCGCAACGGGCGCCGTCGAGACGGCGAGAAGAGCGAGCGCAGGAAGCGCAGCGCGCGAGCGGGCGAGCAATCGTGACATAAGGACGCCTGAGGGAGCCGCGGGACCGGGAGGGCACACACCGAGCACAAGCCTCAATTTTATGCGGAGCGCCAGCGCGCAGTTAGCCCGCACGGCAAAACAGCCCTCCCCAATCGACTTGGGGTACGCACCGTGGGCGTGGTACGTCTGGGCCACGGCGATCGGACGGACGGGGCCGACAGCCACGGGCGGCGGTGGCGTCGGGCGACGACGACTGGGAACACGGGGAACCGCTGGCGGGAATAAAAGGCGATGAAATACGCGGATCACCGTAGGCCGGGTAGCGCGGGACAGGATGCCCATGCTACGCTCACGGCTGGACCACACAAGCCCACCGCTCGGTTGCCAATGCCTTACCGCCCATCCCGCGAGACCGTTTCACCATCCACGTGGCATCTGCTCCTTGCGCTGGCCGCTGGGGCGTTCGTGCCGCACGCCGAACTGCCCGCGCAGGTCGCCACGCCGGTGCTCACCGGCCTCGTGAAAGGCACCATCGTGACCGACGGGCGCACGCCGCTGGCCGGGGCGCAAGTCCGCTTCGGTAATGCGGCGGACGTGGCCGAATCCGACGATGCCGGTCAATTCACGGCCGCCCGCGTGAACGCCGGGTCCCTGTGGCTGCGCGTACGGCGCATCGGCTACCGGCCGGAATCGCTGCTGGTCACCGTCGTGGCCGGTGAGTCGATCGAGCCCACGGTCGTGATGACACAGATCGCCCAGAGCATCGCGGCGGTCCGAGTGATTGGCCGACGCGACCTCGTAGGGCCCATGGCGGGCTTTTACAAACGACTGCAGGCGGGCGGTGGCCGCTTCTTCACACAGGCCGATGTCGTCAAGCGTCAGCCCGCCAAGATGACGGATCTCTTGCGATCCGTGCCCGGCATCCGCATCGAATCGCGCGGGTTCGATAACAAAGTGCGCATCCGCGGCAGCCGATGCTCGCCCCTCATCTGGCTTGATGGCCAGGGACTCTTTGCCGGTGAGTTCGACCTCGATTCGGTCGACCCGTATACGTTCGAGGGTATCGAGGTCTACAGCGGCCCGGCGAGCGTGCCGATCGAGTTCCAAGGCAACCAGCGCGTCAGCAGCAGCTGCGGGACCATCATTTTGTGGTCGCGTCGTGGCGAGCTTCGCGCGAAGAAACTGAAAAAAGGCGAAGCCACGCCGTCCGCCATCATCGCGCGACTGCTCGAAGACGCCCAGATTTTCACCGCGGCGGATGTCGACAGCGCGGCACGCATCGATTCCGCTTCGATCATTCGGCCGTTTTATCCCGACTCGCTGTTCGACGCGCTGGTGGCGGGCGAGCTCATTGCCGAATTCGTTGTCGGTACCAATGGCGAAGCAGTCATGGAGACGTTCAACTCGATCACGACCACGGACCGTTCGCTGGTGGAGCCGGTCCGTCGCGCCGTGCGTGAGCAACGCTTCGTGCCGGCCGTGCGTAAGGGTCGCGTCGTGCAGCAGGTCATGCAGCTGCCGTTCACTTTCGTTCCAGACTCTACCGCCCGCCGCCGCCGTTAACGCCATGCATCCTTTGTCGTCCCCTCCGCGTCTCGGCGCGATCGTGCTCGCCGGTTCCCTGCTACTTGCGTCGTCGGCGGCGGCGCAAAAACTGGTGGAGATCGGCAAGACGTCGGTCGGCACGCCGGTCTTTCTCGAGGCGAAGTCGGTCACGCGGAGCAACGGCATCGTCACGGCCACCGTGCGCGTACGCCTGCAGCCGCCGCTCAAGCACGCCATGGGTGATCTGCGCAGTTCGCGCACGATCGCGATGATCGACTGCGCCAAGCAGACCGTGGCGACGAAGGAGAGCTGGTACTATCTCGACGACGCGGGGAAGCGGGTCGGCATGCATAAAGAGGTGAAGCTGCCCGGCTTCGGTCCGTCGTTCAAAGGATCGTTGGCCGACGTGGCGATGCGACACCTGTGCGCGACGCCCCAGCCGCGCTGAGCGACACGCCGCGCAGAAGCTGGCAGCCACTGCCCGTTCGCCCCATGTTGAAGGGGGTCCCCTTTACCGGGGCCCGCACCCTCTTCCTCGGCTCAGGCTTCCCGTGCGTCTCCCGCGCTCTTTGCAAGCTCATTATTCGTTCGCGCTGGCCCTCGCGACCGCGCTCTCCCCAATCGCGCGCGCGCTCCCGGCGCAAACGGATCCCGGCTTCAGCGCGCTGCATTGGCGCGCCATCGGCCCCCTGCGCGCCGGCCGCGCCCGCGCCCTCGCCGGCGTCCCCTCGCAGCCCAGCGTGTTCTACGCCGGCTTCGACAACGGCGGCGTGTGGCGCAGCACCGACTACGGCTCGAACTGGGTCCCGTTGTTCGACGATCAGTCTACCGGCTCGATCGGCGCGATTGCGGTCGCGCCGTCGAATCCGAACATCATCTACGTGGGCAGCGGCGCCGGCATCATCCGCCCCGATCTCGCCGTTGGCGACGGCATGTACAAGTCGGTCGACAACGGGAAAACGTGGACGCATCTAGGGCTGCGCGAATCGCAGATGATCGCGATGGTCGACGTCGACCCGAAGAATCCCGACCGGCTGTTCGTCGCCGCCCTCGGTCACCCGTACGGCCCCAACAGCGAGCGCGGCGTGTTCCGCTCGCTCGATGGCGGCACCTCGTTTCAGCGCGTGTTGTACAAAGACGACTACACGAGCGCCAACGACGTGCGCATCGACCCCAAAAACCCCGACATCGTGTACGCCACGCTCTGGCAGCAGCAGCAGAGCTTCATCGAAGGCCAGGGCTTTGGCGGGGGTGGCAACGGCATCTTCAAGTCCACCGACGGCGGCACCACCTGGAAGCCGCTCACGGTCGGCCTGCCGTCGATCCTGCAGGCGAACATCGCGCTCGCCCCCGGCAACCCAAACGTATTGTACGCGATGGTGGCCGCCGCACCGCCCGCCGGCTCGCCCGCCGGCGCCTCCGGCCCGATCGGCTTCTACAAGTCCACCGACGCCGGCGAGCATTGGTATCTCGCCGTGAACGGCCCGGCGTCCGCCGTCGGCGCGGCGCCGACGTTCGTGGACAATCGCCCGTTGGCGCGCATTGGTGGTGGTGACCTGCCCACCATCACCGTCGACCCCAGCAATGAGAACGTGGTGTATAGCGCGTCGGTCGTCATGTGGCGCACGGAGGATGGTGGACTGACCTGGTCGGCGGTCCGTGGCGCACCGGGGGGCGACGACTACCAGAAGATCTGGGTGAATCCGAGCAATCCCGATCTCATCCTCGCCGTGGCCGACCAGGGCGCAGTCGTGTCGGGCAATCGCGGCGCATCATGGAGCAACTGGTACACGCAGCCCACCGCCGCGATGTATCACGTCACCACCGACAACGCGTTCCCGTATCGCGTGTGCAGCGGACAGCAGGACTCCGGCTCGGCGTGCGTGAACAGCCGCTCCGACGACGGCCGCATCACCTTCCATGATTGGCATCCGGTCAACATTCAGGAATACGGCATCGCCGCGCCGGATCCGCGTGATCCCGATGTGGTGTTCGGCAGCCAGCGCACCAACGTGTCGAAGTACGATCGCCGCACCGGCCAGACCGTGCTCGTGGGTCCCGATCTGTCGCTGCGCGGCCCCAACGGCGAAAACTTCGGCCGCAATGTGCGCACGATGCCGTTGCACTTCTCACCGGTCAACCCCGACGTGCTGTACTACGCGTCGAACGTGGTGTGGAAGACGCTCGATCGCGGCCAGCGCTGGACGCGCATCAGCCCCGACCTCGCGCGGCAGACGTGGGCCGTGCCGGCCACCGCCGGTCAGTACGCCAGCAGCGTCACGCCGGCGCCGGCGGGTGCGATCACCGCATTGGCACCGTCGCCGCGCAGCGCCAGTGTGCTGTGGGCCGGCACCGATGACGGAAACGTGCAGGTCACGACCAACGGCGGC
>JBBARJ010000254.1:0-5167 GCA_040399825.1 Gemmatimonas sp. | reverse complement strand
GCTATCCGGCGAACATGGGCGTGCTTTTCCGCATCCCGCGCACGCCGACCATTCCGACCATCAAGACGCTGACCGGTCTCGGCGCCATCGGCTACTTCGTCGACGGCGTCGCGGCGTTCGACAACCGCGATGCGTTTTCCTACTCGACGGCGAACAACACGGATGCCTCCCCCGTCAACGGCCTGCGCGGTGATGGCGTGTGGAATCGCGAAGCCTATCACAACGAGGGCCACACCTTCGATCCCGCCTTTGCGCATCAGGCGATGACGAACCACCACTATCACGCCAACGCACCCGCGGTCCGCTTTCAGCTCGGCGATCACGTTGATTTCAACCCAACCACCAAGATCTACACTGAAAGCACGGGCCCGGTTACCGCGCACTCGCCGATCGTCGCGTGGCTGGCGGACGGACTCCCGGTCTACGGCCCCTACGGCTTCGCTGCGCCGATGGATGCGAAGAGCGGCCTGCGTCGCATGACTTCCGGCTACGTGAAACGCGACGGCACCAACGGCACCACGAATCTCGGTGCGACTGGTCGCACGGCGCTCCCCGCGTGGGCGGCCCGCGCTCAGAACCGCACCGCCACGTTGCCTGCGACCGCCTTCGGTCCGGCCGTGAACAACGCCTACGCCCTCGGCCACTTCATCGAGGACTTCGATTATCTGGGCGACTTGGGTAAGACGCACGGCACCGACTTTGACCTCAATGAGAACAATGTTCGCTTCTGCGTGACGCCGGAGTTTCCCGCCGGCACGTGGGCTTACTTTCTGACGATCGAGTCCAACGGCACGCCGAAATATCCCAATATGGTCGGCCGGGCCTTCTTCGGTCTCGCGAACGGTGGAATGGTGAATGCGATCAATGAACCCGTCACCGAGTTCGTCCGCGCCAGCCAAGCATCGCCGATTTCCGTGAGCGCGACCAACGCGGGCGGAACCGTCTCGATCACGTGGTCCTCGGTGGAGGGCGCGACCTATAAAATCGAAACATCTTCCGATGCCACGACGTGGTCTTCCCTCGCGCCCGCGACGGCCGTCACCAGTAGCGGTGGCGACACGACGAGTTTTTCCACCGCGATCATTGCCAACCACTATCGCGTCACACTCACCGCGCTCGCCACCTACGACACGCGCGGGGCCGGCGGCCTCTCGGGAGTGGGTAACTCCGCGACGGCTTCCGCGTCCCTCGGTTCCTCCGGCACCGCGCGGCTGATTAACATCGCCATGCGCGTCGCCCTCGGTGGCGAGGCCGGCACGCCGATTCCCGGCTTCGTCCTCAGCGGCACGGGCTCGAAGCAAATGCTCGTCCGCGCCGTCGGCCCCCCGCTCAGCGCGTTTGGCGTGACCGGCGTGCTCGCTGATCCGCGGCTCAGTTTGCTGAGTGGCAACGCCACGGTCGCGAGCAATGACAACTGGCTCGCCGCCGATGCGGCGACGTTCACTTCGTCCGGTGCCTTCGCACTCACCGCCGTGAGCAAGGATGCCGCGCTCGTCACGACGCTCGCGCCCGGCGCCTACACCGCGCCGGTCACCGCGACCGATGGCGGCAGCGGCGTTGCGCTCCTCGAAGTTTACGACGCCGCGACCTCCTCCACCGTCAACGTAATCAACGCTTCAACCCGCGCCTTCGTCGGCACCGGCGACAGCGTGTTGATTCCCGGTTTTGTGGTGAGCGGCACGGGCTCGCTGAAACTCCTCATCCGCACCGTTGGCCCCACACTGACGACCTTCGGCGTCACCGGCGTCCTCGCCGATCCCACGATCACGCTCTACCGCGGCACGACGGCGCTCGCGACGAACGACAATTGGTCCGGCGCGACGAACGCGGTAGAGATTTCCGCGACCGCGGCCGCCGTCGGGGCCTTCGCGTTGCCCGCCGGCAGCCGCGACGCCGCGCTCGTCACCACACTCCCCGCCGGCAACTACACTGCGATCGTGAGCGGTGTGGGCAGCACCACGGGTACGGCCCTCGTCGAACTCTACGTCGTGCCATGAAAAACCGTCTCTGCGTGCTTGTGATCACGGCGATACTCGCGGCGGGTTCGATTGCTAAAATCGACGGCCTTCCGCTGATCGCGGAAGGTTGCGCTACGGATCTGATCGCCGGCGAAGAGGTCCGCCTCCTGCGCACGCGTGATACGACGCGACCGTTTCTCCACGGCGGCACGTTTAATGCCCCGCCCTAGCCCTTCGGACCGTTCCACCCGCCATGAAAATTCCACTCGCTCCGATCCTCGGTGTCCTCGCCGTACTCGCTGCGCCTGCCGCGCCCGCCGCCGATGATCCCCGCCTCACCTCCTGGCTCTCTGCGCCTTCCGTCAAGTACGCGCGCCTTTACGAATCCGACGCAGCGCGGACGTCCGGCACTGCCGTGACCACGTGGGCGCGGGGCCAGGGCACGCAGTCCGCCCCGAGCTATGCCGGCGTAATGCAGATTTCTTACTCGAGGGATTGGGTTTATCTGCGCTCCTCGGGCCTAGGTTACCATGTGATGGGTCCTTGGTATCTCAATACCGCGCACACCCAGAGTTTTCCGAATTTTCCTGCCAACCAAAACGTGCTCTACCGCGTGCCGCGCGTTCCCGTCGTGCCGGCGAACAAGACGCTCACTGGCAACGGCGTGATCGGTTACGGAGTAGATGGCGTCGCATTCTTCGACAACCGCGACACGTTTTCCTATTCTACCGCGAGCGGGCAGGATGCCGACCCGGTCAACCGCCTCCAAGGCACCGGCGTCTGGAACCGCGACGCCTACGTGAACGAAGGCGTGACCTTCGACCCTGCCTTCGCCCACCAGGCGGGCGCGAATTACCATTATCACGCCAACACTCCCGCCCTGCGCCATCAGCTCGGGGACCACGTGGACTACAACGCGACCACGCGCGGCTACACCGAGAGCGCCGGGGCCGTCACCCGCCATTCACCCATTCTCGGTTGGCTGGCCGACGGCCATCCCGTGTATGGGCCCTACGGGTACGCGAGTGCGCTCGACGGGACGAGCGCCGTGCGCCGCATGGTGTCCGGCTACGTGAGGCGGGACGGCGCCAACGCGACGACCGATCTCGCAGCCACCGGCCGCACCACGCTCCCCGTCTGGGCCACCCGCGCGCAAAACCGCGCGGCGACCCTCGCCGCCAATCTCCAAGGTCCCCCTGTCAACGCGACCTTCCCGCTCGGCCGCTACCTCGAAGACTACGACTATCTGGGCGAACTCGGCCGGACGCAGGGCAGCGACTTCGACCTCGATCTCCACAACGGCCGCTTCTGCGTGACGCCCGAGTTTCCCGCGGGCACCTACGCCTACTTCGTGACCATCGCGGCGGATGGCTCGCCCCAGTTTCCCTACGTGATCGGCCGGTGGTACTACGGCAGCCCCACCGGCGGTGCCGTCGCCGCCGTTACCGAGACGGTGACAGAATATGTTCGCAGCGGCCCGACCACGCCGATCGTCATCGCGGCCACGGCGTCGGGTACCGGGGTCGCGCTTAACTGGAGTTCCGTCGAAGGCGCCACCTATCGGATCGAATCCTCCGCCGACGGAGCGACCTGGACGACGGTGGCCGCCGCGGTCACGAGCACGGGCCAGACGACGAGTTATGCCGCGACGGCCGCCGCGAATTTTTTCCGCGTCACGGTCGCGGCGATCGCGACCTTTGATGCGCGCGCCGTGACGGGTACGCCGGTGGGAACGATGGCCACGGTGCCGTTCGTCGGCACGGCCACCGTTCCGACGATCACGGTAGCGCCT
Source organism: Gemmatimonas sp. (assembly GCA_040399825.1). GTDB lineage: Bacteria > Gemmatimonadota > Gemmatimonadetes > Gemmatimonadales > Gemmatimonadaceae > Gemmatimonas. The sequence goes on along the minus strand of JBBARJ010000254.1, from coordinate 1,417 downwards.
GCGGCCAGCGCGGTGATCGCCGGTGGGGTGGCGAGTTTTTCGGCGACGGTGGGCGGCCCCGGCCCGTTTTCCTATCGCTGGCAGAAGGACGGTGCGGCCATTGAGGGCGCGACGCTCGCGGTGTTTTCTCTCGCGACAGTGCGAGCGGCCGATGCCGGTTTCTACTCGGTGGTCATCACCAACGCTGGCGGTTCTGTGACGAGTGCGGCGGCCGAACTCACCGTCGTCGTGGCCACGCAGGCGGTGGTCGGGGCCGGCTACGTCGCGGGCGGCACGGCCACGGTGGACCAGACGGTGAGCTTCACCGGCTCTCCTACGCGGGTGAGCTGGCAACTGCTGCTCCCGGTCGGCTGGAGGTTCGGGGCGAGCACCGCGGTGGGCACCTCGGCTGCGCCGCCGGCGGGCACTGCCGAACTCGCAGAGTGGGTCTGGGAGTCGCCACCCGCGAGCCCGTTGGCCTTTCGTTGTACGCTCACCGTGCCGGACGGTGCGACTGCGGCGATCGGCCTGAGCGCGGTGTTGGCGGGACGGCGCAGCGATGGCTCGACGTTTCAGGTGCTGGTCACGCCGGACCCGCTCGTCATGTCCGCCGCGCCGCGCCTCCACAGCGCCGACTCTGACCAAGACGGCCGGATCGGCTTGGTCGAGCTCACGCGGGTAATCGAACTTTACAATACCCGCAACGGCACGGTGCGCACCGGCCAGTATCACCCGCAGTCGGGTACGGAGGACGGCTTCGCAACGGGCCCGTAGGCGGGGCCATGCGTAGGCGTGGCCATGCGTGGAGTGCGGAGGGTTATTCATCTGCCGCCGGGCAGAGCGGCGTGGTCGTGGCCGGCCCGACGACTTCGGCCGACCGGGCGAACGTTTCACTCCGAGGGTGAAACGTTCGGGCTACTCCGGTGCGACCATCATGTAGCCGGCGGAGCGCACGGTGCGGATGAAGCGCGGCTCCTTCGCATCGTCGTGGAGTTTTTTGCGGAGCGACGAAATGTGCACGTCGATCGAGCGGTCGAACACGTCGTAGTTGCGGTCGCGCGCTTCATCGAGGAGCGCCTCGCGGGATTTGATCCGCCCCTTTGCCTTTGCGAGACTCACGAGCAGATCAAACTCAACCGGCGTGAGCACGAGCGGCTCGGCGCCGAGCACGGCGGAGCGGGCGTCGAGATTGAGCCGGAGATCGCCCACGACGACTTCCTTGGGTGGAGCCTCGGCGTTGGCGGTGACGGTGGCGTTGAGCGTACTGCGGCGGAGCACGGCGCGGAGGCGGGCGAGGAGCTCGCGGGTGGAAAATGTCTTTGGAAGGTAGTCGTCGGCACCCACTTCGAGGCCGACGATGCGGTCAGTCTCATCGCCACGCGCAGTGAGCATGAGCACGGGCACGGTAGATTTTTGGCGGATGCGTTTCAGGACCTCG
>JBBARJ010000253.1:0-5191 GCA_040399825.1 Gemmatimonas sp. | reverse complement strand
GGCGATGCCGCCGGTGCCACGCTTACCGCCACCCCCGCCCCCCGCCGGGCCCAATCCGCCCGCCCCGAGTACCTCGCGGATCATCTCCGGCGACGTGAACGGGACGATGAGCAGGATGATGATCAGCAGGTGAATCCCGATGCTGATCAGCAGGCTGCGCAGCCGTCGCTGGTTGCCCACCGGCACGCCGATAGGCGGTCGGTACCGCGGGCGTTCCGGCGGCGGGAGGTCGGCGGTATCTGGGAGGGGTGGCGGCGCAGGCGTCATTGAGAATCGAGGGGTGAACTCTATACAACGTACAACGGCGGACGATCCCTGTGGGTTCGCCCGCCGTCTTCACGACGTGGATCTCGTGGCTGGGCGCGTTCCCGAAACCGGGACCGCGCCACACCTCACTTCGGCGGAACGCCGATGACCTTAACGCCAGCGCCGCGAGCCTGATCCATCGCCCAGATGACCGCGGAGTACTTCACCGTGGTGTCACCCTTCACGAAGATGATCTTCTCCGGACGAGGGGCGTAGATCGACGTCAGCTTTTCGAGGAGCTTGGCCTTTTCGATCGGCTCCTTGTTGACCGCGTACTTGTCGTCCGGGAGCACTTCAAGCACGATCTGGTCTGGATTGACCTGGGCCGACGGCGGCTGCGGTGTCGGATCAGGCAACTGCGTGTCGATGGCCTTGCGGCTCATCGGGATGATCATCATGAAGATGATCAGCAACACGAGCAGCACGTCGATCATCGGCGTGACGTTCATGTCGTTGTTCAGATTCGAGCCACCGCTCGGTGCGGACATGCCCATGGTTATTTGCTCCCTGGCATGATGCGGTCGCTCTCGACGAGCGATTCCGTATTCGGTGTCTGATCCGTGATGAGCGCGGCGACGCGCACACCAGACCGCGAGATGCGATCAAGGGCATCGACGACCTTCACGTACTCGAGGTCCTTATGGGCCTTGACGTACATGATGTAGTCTTCGCGCTCTTTCAGATAAATCTCGCCGACGAGGGCTTCGAGGTCCTCGTTGCGGATCCGATTCTTGTTGAGATAGTACCGACCCTGATCGTCGATGCCGAGCACCTGATCACCATCTTCTTCCGGGTGGGGCTTAAGGTTCTGCCCTTCCGGCGGGACCGCTGTGAAGCCCGCGTTGATCTGCGGGATCGTGATCATGAAGATGATGAGCAGTACAAGCATCACGTCGATCATGGGGGTCACGTTGGGTTCGGCCTTTACGCCGCCCCCGCTGCTGACACTCATTCCCATCGCGCGACTCCTGGCGTTGAGCCTCCCGGTGCGGCGCCCCGTACGGAGCGCCGACCGAAGGACCGATCGTGATTACTGCGAGATCGACTGCTGACCGGCGGTGTTGAACTCACGCGTGAAGCGCGACCGACCGAACTCACCCGAGACACCCTTGATGAGGTAGTCGATCATTTCCTTCGACGTGTAGGTCATTTCGGCCGTGAGGTTGTCAATCTTCGTCTGGAAGAAGTTGAACGCCCACACGGCGGGAATGGCGACGCCGATACCGATGGCGGTCGTGATGAGGGCTTCGGCAACACCGGCGGCGATGGCCGAGATACCACCAGCGCCCGAGGAGGCCATGCCGGTGAAGGAGTTGACGATACCCATCGTGGTGCCGAGCAGACCGACGAACGGCGCGGTGGCGCCAACGGTCGCGAGGACGCCGAGACCACGCTTGAGGTCAACGATCGTCATGAGCATTTCACGCTCGACGGCGCGCTCCGACGTGTTGATGTCCGACACCGTCACCGAGCCATCCTGGATGAGCGGGCGGATTTCGGCGAGGGCACCACCGAGCACGCGAGCGACATGCGACTTCTTGTAGCCTTCGGCCAGCTTGATCGCCTCGACGAGGTTGTCTTCTTCGAGGAACTGCGAGAACTCAGGGGCGAACTTCCGCGTTTCGGCCTGCGCCTTCCGCATGCTCCACCACTTCTGGATGAGCACGGTGAACGAGAAGGCGGACATACCAAGGAGCGTGAAGACGATGCCCTTGGCAAACCAGCCCATCGACGAGTACAGCTCCATCAACGACATGTTCATGACGAAAATCTCCGCAGAGCGAGGGGGGAAACCTTAGCGGTTCAACGAGAACTGGAACGGCTGCTGCACGAGCTGCTTTACCTTGCGTCCACCCACTTCGGCGGGGAGGAAGCGCATGCGCTGCAGCGCATTCTTCACGGCGTTGGAGAACAGATCGTTGTCGGACTTGAGCACCTTGAAGGTGTTCATTTCCGCACGGCCCGTGGTGTCGACCACGAACTGTGCCAACACAGTGCCTTCGATGCCCGCGGTGCGGAGCATGTCGGGATACGCGGGACCTTGCGCGCCCGGCGCCATGACGACGGGCTTTTCGACCTGGAAGTCGAAGTAGGGCTGGTCACCCTGAGGGACCGGGCCCTTTCCGCCTTCGACACCTTTGGCGATACCACCAGCGACACCCTTACCCGAGAAGTCGGCTTCGTCCGTGACCTTCTTGGACAAATCGATGTCGGGGATGACGTTGGGGATTTCGATAGGGGCCGAAAGCACCTGGAAACCCTTGGGCGGAGGCGGCGCGACCACGGCGTCGGGCGGCGGTGGGGCCTTTTCCGGCTCGGGGGGCTTGGGCTCGTCCTTTTTCACCTCGACGAAGTCGACCTTCTCTTCCTTCGGCTTCTCGTTGATGATGCCCGAGTTCTTCGTGACAATCACGAGGGCAACGACGATGGCCGTGTGGACGATGATCGAGGTGACGGACCCACCCAAGCGCTTCTGCTTCTGAGCCTGAGATTCAAGCAGGTTGTTGAACATCTCGCTTGTCCGGGGTGCGGGCTACGGATCGCAGCGCCCGGACAAGAGGCCCGGGAACTGACTACGGCGATTCTACGTCCCGGAGATGATCGAGCAATGGAAAGAACATTAGGATCGGATTAATCCGCCGTTAGCATTCCGTTTCCCGCATCGTCGTCGACGTGGCTATTGACAATCGACTCGTACTCGCCCGTCATGCCAGAGCCGGGAGCACCGGCCAACGGCAGCACCACGGTAAACGTGCTGCCCCGGCCTAAGCGCGACTGGACGGTCAGCGTACCACCATGTGCCTGCGCGATCCACTGGCAGATCGCGAGTCCCAATCCGAATCCGCCCCGTTCCGATGCGCGCGAGCGCACGAGGTCGGCGCGCCAGAAGCGCTCGAAGATGTACGGCACGTCGGCCGCCGCGATCCCGATGCCCGTATCCTTCACCGCGAAGGTGACGTCGACCTCCCCCCGCGTCAGCGTCATTTCCACCCGGCCGCCGCGCGGGGTGTACTTGATCGCATTCGTCACGAGGTTGAGATACAGCTGGCGCAAGCGCGTGAGATCGGCGAGCACTTCGGCATTCTCCATCACCGGCGCGTCGATGGTGAGCCCGGCGTCCTCACCGAGCAGCCGTGCCGTCTCCACGACCTCGCGCATCAGCGGCGCGAGCTCCACCGGTTCCCGATACAGATCGAAACGTCCTTCGTCCGCGCGCGCCAAGGTGAGGAGTGAGTTCACGAGATCGGCCATGCGGGTGACCTGCTGCAACGCTTCCTCAATCGCGATCGCCTGCTCCGTGGGCGTGGAGGTCGGCGACAGCGATCGCTCGATATCGGCGCGCATCACCGCGAGCGGCGTCTTGAGCTCGTGGCTCGCGTCGGCCGTAAAGCGGCGCAACGCCCCGAACGACGTCTCCAGTCGCTCGATCATCGCGTTGAGCGTGGACGACAGACGGGCGAGTTCGTCGCCGGCGCCGCCGATCGCCAACCGGCGGTGGAGCGAGCGACCGTCGGTGATGGCCTCCACTTGATCGATGATGCGATCGATGGGTCGGAAGGCTCGACCGGCGATGACATACGCGACGGTCATCGACATCGCGAGCAGAAATGGCGCGAGGATGAGCATGGTGCCCACGAGCTCCCGCGGCGTGTAGCTGATGTCCGACGTGCTCAGGGCCGCGTAGACGCGATAGCGCGCATTTTCACTGAGCGGTACCACACGCGTAGCCAGCAGGACGATATCGGCGCGCATCGTGACCCGCCGGACGGAGAGCGAGGGCATCGATTGGCGCGCCGCGGTGCTGAACACATCACGATCGGATGCGGAGAGCATCTGCACGGCGGGCGAGGCGTAGATGTCGTATTGGCTACTGTCCTGTACCAGCACGTAGCCTTCCAGCAGCGACAGGAACGACTGCATGCGGAACGACACACTGGGCCCGGCCAACGGATCCTTCTGGGCGACGATCGGATCGGTGCCGGTGTTGCGCGCCAGATTGATCGCGCGCACCACCTGATCCGCTTCGGCCTGCACGCGCGCCTCGAGCTCACGAACGAGGATCTCGCGGCGCACCGCCAGCAAGACGATCGAGAAGATCACGAGCGTGCCGATGAATGCCGCCGTGTACGCGGCCGTCAGGCGCGCCCGGATCGATCCCACGCGCGCTCCGCTACCCGCGAATCATGTAGCCGACACCACGCACCGTGGTGATCAGCTTCTTCTCGAACTTCGCATCGACCTTCTTGCGCAGATGATTGATCACCACGTCGACGATGTTGGTGCCGGGATCGAAATGATACCCCCAGGCATATTCCGTGATAAGCGTCCGGCTCATCACGCGCCCCGCGTGGCGCATCAGATACTCCAGCACCGCAAATTCTTTCGGCGTGAGCTCAATGGATTCTTCGCCACGACGCACGTCGCGCGTGCCCTGATCGAGTTCGAGATCGGCGACGCGCAACTGAGGCGACGCCATTGCCCGCGGTCGGCGCAGGAGCGCCTCGACGCGGGCCAACAGTTCCTCGAACGCAAACGGCTTGGTGACGTAGTCATCGGCGCCAGCACGGAGTGTCTCGACCTTGGCGTCCACGGCGTCCTGCGCGGTGAGCACCAGGACGGGTCGTTCGAAGCCGCGCGAGCGGAGCGTCCGCAGCACGTCGAGGCCGTTGCGCCCCGGCAACCGCATGTCGAGAATGACGAGATCGTACGGCTGTGAAATCGCCATCCGCTCGCCTTCCAGTCCGTTATTCGCCAGGTCCGCCTGCCACCGCTGCTCCTCGAGCCCACGGCGCACAAACTCCCCAACGGTGGGATCGTCCTCGATCACGAGAATTTTCATGAACGTGCTCCGCCCGCGGGGCGCGTGAAACCGTACTCGCGAATC
>JBBARJ010000252.1:0-5195 GCA_040399825.1 Gemmatimonas sp. | reverse complement strand
TACTGCATGTACGCCCAGCGCGTGATCACGAGGCCGCTCCACCAGTCTACCCGGTCAGGGTAGCCGTTCGGCTGCTCCCACATGAACACCGGCATTCCCATCCGGTCCGCCGTCTGCCGGACGGCACTCACGTTCACCACCGACGCGCCCATCCCGCGCATCGCGGAGATAGCAAGGTGGAACGGACGCTTGTACTTCGCCGGCGCCGCCATCAGGTTTTTGCCCGACAAAATCGTGCGGATCATCGCCTTGATGTCGCCGCCGGTAGCCAAGTACGTCGCGGCGGTGGCGTCGACCACGGCCTGCGGCGGCTCGTACGCCAGCAACCAGCGCGCCATCTTGAGCGCGATGTAGGCCGCCGTGCTCGGGTGCTCCACCAGCATTTGAATCGCGGCGTCGCCTTCGCTCTTCATCTGCACGTCCGTCGCCGTGGCGGGCATGGCCGGGAACGAACGCCCCAGAAAGGTCTTCGCGTTGCGATCGTGAAAATTGCGATTGAACGCAAAGGTGCCGCCACCGGCGACGGTCCAACCGGTGAGTATCCGTGAGAGCTCCGCCACGTCGGTCTGCGAATAGCCGCCGTCCACGCCAACCGTGTGGAGCTCCATGATCTCGCGGGCGTAGTTCTGATTCGGCGTCGGGGTCCGGCTCAGGTTCTGGTCGAGATACCGGAGCATGGCGGCGCTCTGCGACGTCGCACGCAACAGCGCGGGGAACGTCCCCAGCGCATTGGCGCGGATCACATCGCGATCGTCGATCAGCTTGAGGTAGCCGACCTTGTTCAGGCTGATCGTGAAGTGGTCGGTCCAGAAATCCACCATCCGCTCGCGCAGCTGCGCCTTGGAGAACGCCGCGCGATACCATGTCGCATCGGCCAGCTGGCTGTTGACCTCATTGCCATCCTGCATGGCCAACGTCGCCAGCGGCATCTGCGTCATCGGCAGTCGCGTAGCCACGATGGTCTCGATGGCGCTGTCATCGATCGCCGACGCACCGAGCTGATAGTCGAGATAACCGGCATAGCCGAGCCGACGGGCCAGCGCGATTTCGTCGGGGTGCATCCCCATCGTGACGCGACGCACGAGCCGGAGCACCGGATCGTTCCACGAGGCCGACGGATCAGCGGCGGTGTTCGCTGGCTGTCCGTTCGGAAACGGGCTGCTGCCGCGACTCTTCGGGCGCTGCGCCTCGAGTGTCTGCGTGGCGGCCAGGCCCACCGCCGCCGATGCGCCAACCGCGAAAAAGCGACGACGACTGGAACGTCGCTCGTCGGGGGGCGCGATCTCGCTCACGGGTTCGGGTTGATCAGCGTTCGTCGACATGTCGGTCTGCGGAGGGGCGACGGGAGGGGGCTGCTACGGACCTTGGTCTTACTTCAACCCCCGAAGGTTCATGTTCGGCGCCGCCATTGTCAACGGAAAAGTTCTCCAATCTGGCACGCGCGTGGTACCGGTTGTGAAACTGTGTGACGTCGTGCCCTGAGTGTGACGGTTAGAAGCTGCTGGCGTTAATCCCGTAAATGGCCTGGAGCAGCGCCAGGGCGACAAAGCCGACGACCCCACCGAACCCCAGAATCATGACCGGCTCGATCAGCGAGACGGTGCCCGTGATCACCCGCTGCACCTGATCGCTGGCCGCCGTGGCGGCCCGACGGGCCAGCGGGGCCAGCGCGCCGCCTTGCTCGCCGGCCTCAAGGAGCCGCGTGGCCAGCGGGGGCAACGACCCGGACAGGGCGTCCGAGACGGCCCCGCCGTCCCGGACCACGGCTTCTGCGCCGGCCAACTGCTCGGCCAGCGCCGCATTGCCCACGGTGCCGCGCGCCAACGTCATCGCGCGCAGCAGGGGGACGCCCGACTCCAGCGCGACCGCCAGCGTGCTGAGGTACCCGGCCGCCGCCTGTTCGCGCTCAAACCGACCGAGCAATGGCCAGCGCAGGCGCGTGGCATGCCAGCGCCGGCGCCGCGAGCCGTCCTGCAGCGACTGGCGTACGCCGGTAACGGCGAGGATCACGGCGATGGCCAGCAGCCACCCGAAGCGCGAGAGCAGGGCACTGAGGGCGATCAGCAACTGGGTGCTGGCCGGGACAGTGCCGCCAGCGTCCGCAATCAGATCGGCGAAGCGCGGCACCACGACCACCAGGATCACCAGCGTGCCCACCGTCGACGCCAGCGCCAGCAGTGTGGGATACACCAGCGCCGCGCGGACCCGGGCGCGCAGCTGACTCCGCGCCTCGAGATCGTCGGCGAGTCGCACGAACGTCGCCGCCATGCTACCCGATGCCTCGGCGGCGGCCAGCAGCGGGGCGTAGGCGCGCGGAAGTGCCTCGACGCGGGCCGCCGCCTCGGACAGCGACTCGCCGCGTGTCACCGCCGTCTGGAGGCCACGGAAGACCTGCTGCCAGCGGGCGTCCGATTCGCCGGAGGCGGCGAACGCCAGCGCGCGCTCTAGCGGTACCCCCGATCCCAACAGGGTCGCGACCGACCGCGTCAGAATGGCCAGCGACTCCTCGCGGTCCGTAGTCAGCTGCGACAGCCGGTCCAGCAATCGGGCCGGCGTGGCCGATGGCATCGCCGACGTCGATGCGGCTCCGGACGAGAGCACCGCCGAGCTCGAGGCTCCTCGCGTCGGCTCGAGATCAATGACCCACAGCGAACGGCGGCGCAGCAGGTCGACCGCCGCATCCGCCGAGACCGCATCGACTTCGCCGCGTGTCATGGCCCCCCGAGCATCGGCCGCCTGATAGCGCCACCGCGTCAGGCCTGCGGATGCCGAGGCGGAGACGGATGCCGATACCGAGGCGGATGCCGACGTGCGATCGCTCACGCGCCGTCGTCCTCGCTCACCATGCGTACGACTTCGTCGATCGTCGTCTCACCCGCCGCCACGCAACGCCACCCATCCTCACGCAGCGACCGCACCCCGCGGGCGCGCACCATCGCCCGCAACTCCACCAGCGACGCGCCCTGGGTAAAGGCACCGCGCAGCGCATCGTCGAGCACGAGCAGCTCGGCGATCGCCACGCGGCCACGAAATCCGGTACCGGCGCACGGCGTGCACCCGGCGCCTTCCCGGAGTTGTGTCATCGCCACGCCAGAGGCCGCCACCCGCACCCGTTCGGACTCGGTGAGCGGGCGCCACGCCCCGCACTGTGTACACACCCGACGCACCAGTCGCTGGGCCAGCACGCCCTGCAGCGTGGCGCTCAGCAGATACGGCGGCACCCCCATTTCCTGCAGGCGCGCCAAGGCCGCCGTGGCATCGGTCGTATGCACCGTGCTCAGCACGAGGTGACCGGTGAGCGCCGCTTGCACCGCGATGTCGGCCGTCTCGGCGTCGCGCATTTCACCGACCAGAATCACGTCGGGATCGTGACGAAGAATCGCCCGCAGCGCGTTCGGAAACCCGAAACCGGCGCGGGCGTTCACGGGGAGCTGCACGATGCCGTCGAGTCGGTATTCCACCGGGTCTTCCACAGTGACCACCTTCACGCCCGGCGTGCTGCGTTCACGCAGCGCGGCGTACAACGTGGTGGTCTTGCCCGAGCCGGTCGGACCACTCACCAGCAGCAGCCCCGACGCGCGCTGCAACAGCGCGCGCCACTGCGTGAGCACGTCGGCGCTCAACCCGAGTGACTCGAGCGATGACGGTTGCTCCGCATGACCGCCATCGAGGAGGCGCAGCACCACACTCTCGCCGTGCAAGGCGGGCAACGTAGAAATGCGCACGTCGAGTTCACGGTCGCCCACCCGCACCCGCGCACGGCCATCCTGTGGCAGGCGACGCTCCGCGATATCCAACCCGGCCAGCACCTTGAGCCGCGAAATCACCGCCGACCGGAACTCGGCGCCCAACTGCTGCGCGTCGCGCAACACGCCATCCAGTCGCATGCGTACCCGCAAACCGTCCGGGCGTGATTCCACGTGCACATCGCTGGCGCCCGCGCGCGACGCCTCGGCCAACATCGCGTTCACCACCTGAATCACGGGTTCGCGCGACGCGAGCGCCCGCAGGTCGTCCAGCGATTCCGTGAGCTCGCCCCGCAGCAGGTCACCGCGCAGGAGATCACCGCCGCTCGGCGTCGTGTCCACGGCCTCCACCGCCATACGGGGCGCCGACAGGATCGCCGCGCGAATGTCGCCGGCGCCGTGGGGCAGCACGCGCACGTCGGCGCGGAAGGCGCGCTCCAAGGCATCCTGTACCATCGCCGGGATCGCCCCGTCGGCCGCGACCACCAGCGTGCCCTCGTCGAGTTCGAGTGGTAACACGGCGTGCTCTTCAAGCCAGCGGGCCGGAAGGCGCGCTGCCAGCTCACCGGCCGCCGCCGCCCGCAGATCACGGGCATCCCCGCTGTGGCGGGCATCCCCGCTCATGCGGGTGGCTTCCGGGTCAGCGGCGTACCGTCCAGCGAGCCCGGCGAACGATCTTCCAAGCGTTTCTTCACGCGCTCGCGGATCGCATCGGCATCGGCGTCGGAGCGCACGAGATACGGCGTGACGAAGATCGCCAGCTCCGTGCGCTGGCGCGTGATCGACTGCCGCTTGAACAGCGCGCCGAAGAACGGAATGTCTTTGAGCCAGGGAATCCCCTGCTCGAGCGTCTGACGCGTGTCGCCGATCAGCCCCGCGATCACCACCGTCTGACCGTCACGGAGAATCGCCCGCGTGGACGCCTCACGCGTGGAAATCACCGGCGCGCTCTGGGCCGCCGCCACCGTCTGCGAGGTGAGCGAACTGACTTCCTGCAGCAACTGCACCGAGATGTAGCCGTCATCGTTGATCGTGGGAATGATCGACAGCTTCGTGCCCACATCCTGATACTGAATTGCGCGGTCGATCGAAATGTCGTTGCCCAATCGCGTCGAGGCCACGAACGGCACCTTGCTGCCCACCAGGATCGACGCTTCCCGGTTGTTGGCCGCGATGATCTCCGGTGTGGACAGAACGCGCACATCGCTGGTGGATGCGATCGCACGCAGCATGGCCCGCACGCCGGTGCCATCCAGCCGCACCAGGCGCAGCAGCGCCGACGTGGAGCCGGTGTCGGGAATTTCGGGGTTCCCAAACTGGCCCTGCACGTCACCGCCACGATTCACCGCCGACCAGTCTACGCCGAACTCCGTACCGCGACCCAGCGCAATCTCAGCCACCGTGACTTCGAACAGCACCTGCGACGGACGCGTGTCGAGCGCGTCGATG
>JBBARJ010000251.1:0-5207 GCA_040399825.1 Gemmatimonas sp. | reverse complement strand
TCAGATGCCGGAGCTGATCGACGCCGGCTACATGTACATCGCGCAGCCGCCCCTCTATCGCGTGGCCAAGGGCAAGGAAGAGTACTACGCCTACACCGAGAAGGAGCGCGACGGCTACGTGGAGCGCCTCGGCGGTCCCGAAGGCCGCGGCAACATCATGATCCAGCGCTACAAGGGTCTGGGTGAAATGAACCCCGAGCAGCTCTGGAAGACCACGATGGATCCGGAAACGCGCACGATGTTCCGCGTGACCATGGAAGACGCCGTGCTGGCCGACCAGACGTTCCAGACGCTCATGGGTGACGAAGTCGAACCGCGCCGGTTGTTCATCGAAACCAATGCGAGATTCGTGAGTAACCTGGACATCTAGTGCCGTCCTGACTCCACGCTTTGACGCAAAACCCGACACTCACGTGAGTGTCGGGTTTTGCGTTTACCGCGCAAACGGATTCGAGAACTTCACATCCGTCAGGAACGTGTTGTCCGTGAGCGTCCCGAGGAACGCCACCAACGACGCCCGCTCGGCCACCGACAGATTGAGCCGCAGCGGCGGTCCGTTGCCGCCGGGGCCGCCGGGGCCGCCGCGGAGACGGTTGTCGAGTCCCGGATTGTTCTGCACGCCATTGTCGTAGAACGCGATCACCTGCTCCAGTGTCCGGAAGCGGCCATCGTGCATGTACGGCGGTCGGACGGCGATGTTGCGCAGCGACGGCGCCTTGAAGCGTCCGTTGCCTGCGCCGACGTCGGTGATCGTGGCGTCGAGCCCGGTGTTGTGCACCCCGTCGCTGATGTGCGCGTTCGTGCCGTGACAGCGCGCGCATCCGGCGCGGCCGTTGAAGAGGTCCTGTCCGGCCAGCTCCTGCGCCGTGAAGGTGGCGGCGAAGTTCGGCACACCATTCACCCCGAAGGCGCGGTCGAACTTCGAGTTCACCGACACCAGCGATCGCACGAACTGCGAGAGGGCGAGGGCCATCCGATCGGTCGTGATCTCGCTCGTACCGAATGCCGCGGTAAAGAGCGCCGGGTAGTACGTGGTGGCCGAAAGCTTGGTGAGCACGCTCGGCAGCGTCATGCCCATTTCGGTGCCATCCTGAATGGGCTGCAGTACCTGTGCTTCCAGAGTCGCCGCACGTTCATCCCAGAAGAATCGAGCGCTTGCGTAGAAGCGCGCGTTGGCCAGCCCCATGCTGTGACGGCTGGTGAATCCACCGGTGAAGCCACGACTCAACTTGGCCGTGTCGGAGAAAGCAAACTGCTGTTGATGACACGAACTGCAGGACACACGGTCATTCACCGACAACCGACGGTCATAGAACAGCACGCGACCCAGTGTTGCGCCGGCGTTCGTGGTAAGGTTCGATGCCGGTGTATTGTCGGCGCCGATCGGGCTGCCCGCGTTGGGCGCAGCCTGCGAGAAGTGACGCGGGAGCGGGTTGTTGGCGTCGGCGTACAGAAGCGTCGTGGTCGGTAGCGTCGGCGCGGTGAGATCTCCCGAAAACACCACGATGGCGAAACTGTGCGACGCGGCACTGCCGCTGTTGTCGCGCGCCGTGATGGTTACGGTGTATACGCCGGGGTCGGTAGCGGTACCCGCGATCCGCCCGTTCGCGGCGGACAGTCCACTCACCGCCGGCGTGAACGACACGGTGTACGTGAGGCCCGACTTCCGCGGATCGCTGAACGTCGCGCCGGCCTTCGTGGCATCGTACGCGAACGGCACCCCGACCATCGCCGCTTGCGTGGCGTTCGGCGACACGACCGCCACAGGACCGATGACCGGTGTAACCGTCGGCGTGTCGTTCACAACGGGACTGGTGGTGGAATCACCGGCGCACGCGGTGAGCGCGAGCGATGCCGTGACGAGAGCGATCAGTCTGATGTGGCGCATGGCGGAAGTCCCGGACATGGAGATCGTGCAGTGCGATTCGTGTGTTGTGATTCTCAACACCGACTCCGTGTCAGGACCCTACCTGCATGCGGCAAGACCCAGAACTCCACACTTTTACTCAAAACCCGGCACTCACGTGAGTATCGGGTTTTGAGTTGAGGTCCGGAGTTGTGGGTACAAAAGCAAGAGGGGTGCGGGATCACCTTGATCCCGCACCCCTCCGCTTATGCCCCCCCGCCCGTGTTACGGCGTGAGGTAGACACCCTTCGCTTCGCGCGACAGCTGCTTGGAGAAGTTCAGCGCGACGATGATCAGCGCCGAGAAGATGAACGTGAACGCGATATAGCAGATCGTGGTGACCGTCGTCTCCATACCGCCCGTCGGGGTCGGCGTGACGATGTACATCAGCAGCCCGTACAGCCCGAGGAGGGGGAGCACGGCGGCGGCGGCCACGAGACTGAGCAGACTGTTCGTCTTCGGAGCGATCATGGTATGGCGACGAGGACGCGAAGCGTCGGTGATCAAAAGGCAGCCGTTTCCCGACTGGCCTTCAAACTATCCGGGCGACTCGTACAGTTCCACCCCCGCCTCGGTAACCCGATGCGAGATGAGCGGCAGCGGGGGCTCGGCCTCTTCGGCAACGACGATCGAGGTGCGTAGGGCCGCCAGACCGGCGTCCACTCCAGCCCGGTCCTTGGCGAAAACGGTGGCCAAGGGCTCTCCAGCCCGTACGATATCGCCAGGTCTGGCCGTGATCACAAACCCGACGCTCGGGTCGATACCGTCTTCCACTTTGGTCCGCTGTCCTCCCAATGCCGTGATGCCGCGGCCGATGGCCCTCGGCTCCACCTGCGCGATCACGCCACCGCGAGGGGCCAAAAACAGCTCGCATTCGGCTGCCTGCGGCAGAATCGACGGGTCGTCGACAACCCGTGGGTCACCGCCTTGGGCGGCGATGATCTCCTGGAACTTGGTGGCGGCGCGACCGCTCGAAATGGCAACTTCCATCCGCCGGAGCGCGTCGTCGCGATCGGACGCCACGCCCGCCAGCACCAGCATTTCGGCGCCGAGGGCGTAGGTGACCTTCATAAGATCGGGCGGGCCCTCGCCGCGGAGTGCCATGATCGATTCCTCGACTTCGAGCGCATTGCCGCAGGCCCGACCGAGGGGCCGGTCCATGGCGGTCATGAGCGCCACGACGGGACACCCGTGGTCGGCGCCGAGCTCGATCATCGTGCGGGCCAGCGCAAGCCCACGATCGAGTTCCGGAAGAAAGGCACCCGAGCCGCGCTTTACGTCGAGTACGAGTCCCGTGAGGCCTTCCGCCAGCTTTTTCGACATGATGCTGGCCGAGATCAGCGGAATGCTTTCCACGGTCGCTGTGGCGTCACGCAGGGCGTACAGCCGGCGGTCGGCGGGAGCAATCTCGCGCGTCTGTCCGATGAGCGCACAGCCGATCCGTTCCAGCTGCTCCGTGACGCGGGCCAACGATAAATCGGTACGAAACCCGGGGATCGATTCGAGCTTGTCGAGGGTACCGCCGGTGTGCCCAAGCCCGCGCCCCGACATCATGGGCACCGCAACCCCGAGACAGGCCACCAGCGGGGCCAAGATGAGCGACACTTTGTCGCCAACACCGCCGGTGGAATGCTTATCGACCCGTGCCATCTTGAGATGGTCGAGATCGAGCATCGCGCCGCTGTGCAGCATGGCGTCGGTGAGCGCCCCGGTCTCGGTGCGGTCAAGCCCGTTGAAGTAGATGGCCATCGCCAAGGCGGCCATCTGGTAGTCCGGAATCTCGTCTGTCGCGTACTGCGACATGAGCGTGCGCCACTCAGCGGGAGTAATTCGACCGCCGTCGCGCTTTCGCTCGATCAGCGCGCGTGCCAACATTGAGTACTCATGATGCAGCCAACCTACATCCTCGCGGTCCGCACCGCACGCCACGTGGCACGACGCGCCGCGATCTGTCTCGCCGCCGGCGCCGCCGTGCTCGCCCTGCCCGGGCTGCCCGGGCTGCCGCTCGCACCGCGCGCCCTCGCGGCGCAGAACGTCAGCGATCTGCTGAGCGCGGGAGACCGGGAGAGCGTGGCACGCCGTCCGAGCGCGGCGCTGGGACATTACGAACGGGCCGTTCAGGCAGAGCCCAAATCATACGCCGCGCTCTGGAAGGCGGCCCGCGAAGCGGTTGACCTCGGTGAATTCGAGCCGAACCCCGCGACGCGCACGGCGTTGTATGGACGCGCCGCGGACTACGCGCGGCGAGCCGTGCAGGTGAATACGAACGATGCGGAAGGGCATTTCCAGCTGTCGCGTGCGGTGGGCCGTACGGCGCTCGCCGCCAACCCCCGTGATCGGATCAAGTACGCCGTCGAGGTGCGCGACGAGGCGCTCAAGGCGCTTCAACTGCAGCCCAAGCATCCCGGCGCACTCCACGTGCTCGGCGTGTGGAACGCCGAAGTGATGCGACTGAACGGCATCTCGCGGGCTCTGGCGAAAACATTCCTGGGCGGGCAAGCGCTGGGCGCTGCCAGCTGGCCGGAAGCGATTCGCTACATGGAAGCCTCGGTCGTCGTGGAGCCCAATCGCCTCGTGCACCATCTCGATTTAGCGCGTGTCTACCGCGATGCCGGGCGTCGGAACGACGCGCGCGCCGCCTATCAGGCGGCCCTGCGCGCGCCGTTTCAGGACGCCAACGACGAACACTATCGTAAGAGCGCCGACGAGGAGCTGGCGAAGCTCAGGTAGGCATTACCACGGGACGACGTCACGGGCCCGCTCGCGGACGTGCGCGGCCGCCTTGCGGCCCTGCGTCACACCCCGCCGCGCGAAACGCCGGGCCGATTCATCGGCGTCATCCCACAGGGTGGACAGTGTGTCGCCACCCTGCTCTGCCAAACGTTGCGCGTTGCGGCGCAGCCGACGACGGGTCCGCTCGCCGCTGGCCGGTGCCAACAGCAGCGCGGCCCCAGCGCCGATCGCGGCACCGATAAGCAGCCCGAGCCCGAGTGAACGACCATCCATGCGATCGCCGCGATCCCGCGTGATGCTGTTGAACATGCGACCTCCCGCGCCAACGCGCGTCAATGAGTCCGTGGTACTCGACCGACTCCGGTGTAGCTGCACCGACCACCCGAAACCCCGACAGCGACGGATGACGCCTCTCTCTCTTCGAGATACATTCTTCGCATGAGCGTCGTTCCATCTTTGACCGTGCAGCGCGCCGCGGATTTGCGCGACCTGCTGACTCGCGCGCAGCACGAGTATTACGTGCTCGACCGTCCCGCCTTGTCGGATGCCGAGTACGACCGGCTCTTCC
>JBBARJ010000250.1:0-5229 GCA_040399825.1 Gemmatimonas sp. | reverse complement strand
ATGTGACGCTCAAGTTCAAGATCTTCGCCGACCTCGACCGCTTGGCGCCCGCCGGCACGATCCTCGCCACCAACACGAGCTCCATCTCCATCACCGAAATCGCCGCGCGCACCAAGCGCCCCGAGCAGGTGATCGGGATGCACTTCATGAACCCCGTGCCGGTGATGCAGCTGGTGGAGGTCATCCGTGGCCTTGCCACCAGCGACGCCACCACCGAGACGGTCATGCGCCTCTCCAAGGGGCTGGGCAAGACGCCGGTGGAAGTGAACGATTTTCCGGGTTTCGTGGCGAATCGCATTCTGATGCCGATGATCAATGAGGCCATCTACTGCGTCATGGAGGGCGTCGGTACGCCCGAAGCCATCGACACGGTGATGAAGCTCGGCATGAATCATCCCATGGGACCGCTCACACTGGCCGACTTCATCGGCCTCGATACCTGCCTCGCGATTCTCGACGTGCTGCACGACGGACTTGGCGATCCGAAGTACCGTCCGTGCCCGCTGCTCCGGAAGTACGTCGCCGCCGGCTGGTACGGACGCAAGTCCGGCCGTGGCTTCTACCAGTACTGACCCGCCATGTCGCTGATTCAGCTCAACGAAACGCAGCAGGACATTCAGGCGATGGCGCGCGCGTACGCGCAGCGCGAACTCGTGGCCCTCGCGGGGGAGCGCGATCAGGAATCGCGCTTCGACCGCGTGATGGTCACACAGATGGCGGCGCTCGGGTTTTTCGGCATGCTCACGCCGGAACGCTTCGATGGACTCGATCTCGATGCGCAGAGCTACCTGCTGGCGCTCGAGGAGATCGCCGTCGCCGATGCCTCGGCGGCCGTGCTCCTCAGCGTGCACAACTCGCTGCCCACGCAGATGATCCTCGAATTCGGCACCGAGGCCCAGCAGCAGCACTTCTTGCCGCCAATGGCGCGTGGTGAACTGCTGGGGGCCTTCGCGTTGTCGGAGCCGGAAGCCGGTTCCGATGCCGCTGCCCTGCGCTGTCAGGCGGTGCGTGATGGCGACGACTGGCTGCTGAGCGGCACGAAGGCCTGGGTGTCGCACGGAAGCGAAGCCGGCGTGATTCTGTGTATGGCGCGCACCGATTCGCCCGACGCCCGCAAGGGCAGCAAGGGAATCTCGACGTTCATCCTCACCCCCGACTTGCCTGGCTTCCATCTGGCCAAGAAGGAAAACAAGATGGGGCTGCGGGCGTCGCCCACACTCCAGATCAACCTCGATAATTGCCGCGTGCCGGGTGACCGGCTGCTCGGTGAAGAAGGGCAGGGCTTCGTGTATGCCCTCGGGTCGCTCGATCACGGGCGTCTTGGCATTGCGGCGCAGGCCATCGGCATCGCGCGCGCGGCGCTCGAAGCTGCCGTGCGCTACGCCGGCGAGCGCAAGCAGTTCAACAAGCCCATCGCGGAGTTTCAGGCCATTCAGTTCAAGCTCGCCGACATGGCGACGCGCATCACCGCCGCCCGCACGTTGTTGCATGCGGCCGCGGCGGCCAAGCAGCGCGGGGAGACAATCACGCGCTTCAGCAGCATGGCGAAGCTCTTTGCGACCGAGACTGCCATGTGGGTCACGACGCAGGCCGTGCAGGTGTTCGGCGGCTACGGCTACGTGACCGACTATCCCGTCGAGCGCTTCTTCCGAGATGCGAAAGTGACTGAAATCTACGAAGGCACGTCGGAGATTCAGCGCATCGTGATCGCCCGCGAGACACTGGCCGCGGCGGCCGCGAACGACGGATCTCTCCCAGACTGATTTTCCGGTTCCCACCTATGCACTACTTCGAAAAAATCGCCGAGATGGGTCATGAGCAGGTCGTCTTCTGCCATGACAAAGCGTCCGGTTACCGCGGCATCATTGCGATTCACGACACCACGCTCGGTCCCGCGCTCGGCGGCTGCCGATTCTGGAACTACGCCTCCGAAGACGCGGCCGTCGTCGACGCCATGCGGCTCTCGCGTGGCATGACGTACAAGAATGCCGTGGCCGGCCTCAATCTTGGCGGCGGCAAGTCGGTCATCATCGGCGACAACAAGACGACCAACCGCGAAATGTTGTTCCGCGCACACGGTCGTTTCGTCGATTCGCTCGGCGGTCGCTACGTCACGGCGGAAGACGTCGGCACGACGGTCGAAGACATGGACTTCGTCCACATGGAAACGAAGCATGTGACCGGTATCGGTTCGAAGTCGGGCGACCCGTCGAGCGTGACGGCGCACGGGGTGTTCCGCGCTATTCAGGCGTCGGCGTGCGAGAAGTGGGGCAGCGACAGCCTCGAGGGGCGCACGATCGCGATCCAGGGGCTGGGGCATGTGGGCTACTATCTCGCCAAAGCCTTGCACGCGGCGGGCGCGAAGCTGCTCGTCACCGACATCGATGCGGGCCGTATCAAGCGGGTGGTCGACGAGATGGGGGCCACCGCGGTGGCGCTCGACGAGATCTATCGCGCGAAGGCTGATGTGTTCGCGCCGTGCGCGCTGGGCGGGATCCTCAACGACGATACGATCCCGCAGCTCAACGTCGAGATTGTGGCCGGTGCGGCCAACAATCAGCTGCTCGAAGACCGTCATGGGGATGCCCTCGAAGCCCGCGGCATGCTGTACGCGCCCGACTACGTCGCCAACGCCGGCGGCGTGATCAACGTGTACAGCGAGCTCACCGGCTGGAGCCGGGAGCGGTCGCTGCGTAAGGCCGACGAGATTTACCAGACCGTGCGCAGTGTCTTCCGGCTGGCCAAGGACACGGGCATTCCCACATACAAGGCCGCCGATCGCGTGGCCGAGCAGCGCATTCAGGCGGTTCGCGGTATGATCAAAACGTGGCCGCAGTATCCCAACAAGGAATCCTGAGCAGTCAACGGAGCAATCTGACCATGGTGGATGTGGCAAAGCCGGGGGAGCGGATCCCCATCGCGTCCGACCACGCGGGCTTCGAGCTCAAGGAGCGTCTGCGTGCGGCGCTCGCCGAGCTGGGATACGAGGTGGAAGACATCGGAACGCATAGCACCGCCAGCACCGATTATCCCGATTATGCCCATCCGCTGGCGCAGGAGGTCTCCGACGGGCAAGCCGCCCGCGGGGTCCTCCTGTGCGGCACGGGACTCGGGATGTCCTACGTGGCGAACCGCTATCCGGGCGTGCGCGCTGCCGTGGCGTGGAACCCTGAGGTGGCCGCGCTCGCTCGTAAACACAACGACGCAAACGTGCTGGTGTTGCCGGCGCGCTTTGTGTCGGACGAAGATGCCCTCGCCATTCTGGACGCGTGGTTGACGACCCCGTTCGAGGGCGGTCGTCATGAGGGCCGCGTGGCGAAGATTGAACGGGACGACATTGAGGCCGACGCCTCGGGGAGTACGACATGAGTGGTGGAGCCAGCGCAAACTGGTCGCAGTGGGATCGCTTGCCGCCGGGGGATGCCCTGTCGCAGGCGGATCCGCAGATCGCGCATCTGATCGACGAAGAAACGCAGCGGCAGAGCGACGGCCTGGAGCTCATCGCCAGCGAGAATTTCGTGTCGCCGGCGGTCATGGAAGCGGTGGGCTCGACGCTCACCAACAAGTACGCCGAAGGGTTGCCGGGTAAGCGCTACTACGGCGGATGCGACGTCGTCGATAAGGTCGAGCAGTTGGCGATCGACCGCCTCAAGCAGTTGTTCGGGGCCGATCACGCCAACGTGCAACCGCACAGCGGTGCGTCGGCCAATGCCGCGGTGTTCCTCGCCTTCCTCAAGCCGGGCGACACGTTCCTCGGCATGGATCTCTCGCAGGGCGGCCACCTCACGCACGGCTCGCCGGTGAACTTCTCCGGGCTGCTGTACAACGCGGTGTCGTACGGCGTGACCGAAGACGGCATCATCGACTACGAGCAGATGCGGGCGCAGGCGCGTGCGCACACGCCGAAGATGATCATCGCCGGCTACAGTGCGTACTCGCGCACGATCGACTGGCAGGCGTTCGCCGATGTGGCGAAGGAAGTGGGCGCCATTTTCATGGTCGACATGGCACACTTCGCCGGACTGGCCGCGACGGGCGTCTATCCGTCGCCGGTGCCGTTTGCCGATGTGGTCACCAGCACGACGCACAAGACGCTGCGCGGTCCGCGCGGCGGCATCATTCTCTGCAAGGCCGAACACGCGAAGGCGATCGACAAGGCGATGTTCCCCGGCATGCAGGGTGGTCCGCTGGAGCATGTGATCGCCGGCAAGGCCGTCGCGTTCCACGAGGCGTTGCAGCCGTCGTTCACGGCGTACTGCCGTCAGGTTGTGGACAACGCGCAGGTGCTGGCGTCGGCCATGGCGGCGCGCGGATATCAGATCGTGTCCGGCGGCACCGACAATCACCTCATGCTCATCGATCTGCGCAGCAAAGGTTTGACCGGCAAGGTGGCGGAGAAGGTGCTCGATGACGCGGGAATCACGGTGAACAAGAACACCGTGCCCAAGGAGACGCAGTCTCCGTTTGTGACGAGCGGCATCCGTATCGGCACGCCCGCGGTGACCACGCGTGGCATGGGCGCGGACGCGATGCGCGAGATCGCCGCGTTGATCGATCGTGTGCTGTCGGCGCCGGACGATCGCGACACGATCGCGGCAGTGAAGGCCGACGTAAAGGCGCTCGCCGACGCGTATCCGCTGTACCGGGCGGTGGCGCGGGCGTAAGGACCGTCCGCCGCGCCGTTCGCAAGGAGTTGTCAGGTGCTGCCCGGGCCTCCAGTATTGTTGCACTGGAGGCCCGCTGCATTCCGGCCGTTCGCGTGGTGCATCCGTTGCACAGTGCGCCGGCCACGCGTCCAGCGCCCCGATACGATATAGCCACGATCAGGAGCAGCAGCAGTGACCGAGTTGGCGTTCCGTGAAGGCATCATGGATCAGATCCGTCTGCGAGAGCCGCGCTTTGATGAACGCGCGTATCTGTTCGTGCTCGCGTCGCTCGAGCACTGTCAGGCGCGACTGACCGAGCGCCGCCACATCACCGGTCCCGAGCTCGCGCACTCCTGCCGCGAACTCGCCTTGCAGCGCTTCGGTGTCATGGCAGGACTCGTCCTCGAGCACTGGGGCCTCAAGGCCACGCGCGACATCGGCGACATCGTCTTCACGATGGTCGACATGGGCCTGCTGATCAGTCAGCCGCAAGACTCGCGCGACGATTTCTTCGGGGTGTTCAATTTCGAGGATGCGTTCGGCCGCGAGTATCCATGGAGCACCGCCCACGTCTGAGACGCCG
>JBBARJ010000249.1:0-5229 GCA_040399825.1 Gemmatimonas sp. | reverse complement strand
CGGCCGAGGTGCAGCTGAATACCACCAATCAGCTGCACGTCGTACGGCACCATGTCCCACGTGAGCTCGTTGCCGGTCACGGTGACCGTGGAGCCCTTGAGCCGCCGGCACGCCTCGCGCACCGTCGCGAAGGCCTCCGGTAGCAGCTCGTCGAGGACCTCGGCGATCGCCGTCCGCAACTCGCCTTCCGCACCGCCACGACCATCCGCGCCCTGCAGTTCGAGGTCGATGCGCTCGCGCTCCGCCGCGTCGGCGGAGTCGTGCTTCACCGCCTTGAGCTCCGCGATGCGGCTCTCAATGGGACCGGTGCGCTCGGCAAGAATTCCGCGAAACTTGGCGGTTTGCCCCTGAATCTCTGCATCAGACAGCGAGGCCAAGCGCGCTTCGATCTCATGGATCTCCGTCAGCACCGGCTGCACCCGCTTCCGTTCACGTTCGTGACGCGTGCCGAACACGCGCCCGATCAAGGCTTTCAGCATACGAACCTCATGGCAAGGGCGTCGCGACCGCAAAGTCCCCGTTCGCCATCAGGCGCGCGCTGGGCCCTCCTCAGTCGACGACTCCCGGGAATTCTCGAGATACAGTCCGGTGGTCGCTATGTACGTCGCCACGGCACCAGGAACGAAGCCCCGAATGGAGCGCCCGTCCCGAACCCGTGCCCTGATTTCGGTTGATGACACGTCGACGCGTCGCGTCGCCAGTCGCCGTGCCGTGGATGCTCCGACGCTTGCCAACGGGAGGGCGAGCGCGGCCGCATCATGTCCTCGGTCAGCGCGATGCAGCACAACCAGCTGCACCATCGACAACAACCGAGTCACGTCACGCCAACGCGGCAACGTGGAGACCACGTCGTCGCCGACCAGCAGGTGCAGCATCGCCGACGGCCAGCGCCGACGCAAAGACTCCACGGTATCAACCATGAAAGATAACCCGCCCCGATCGATTTCGATGGGGTCGACCTCGATGCGCTGGATTCCGCCAAAACAGGCCTGCGCCATCGCCAGCCGGTGCCCGGCAGGCGTCTGATCGGTTCCTTTGAGCGGCTGTTGGGCCGCCGGAACGATAAGCAGACGATCGAGTGCGAGCTCGTCGAGGGCATCCTGCGCCACCAGGAGGTGGCCGACATGGGGCGGATCAAAGCTTCCGCCAAGGATGCCGATGCGCATCGGGGTCAGACGGAGCGGGTCATCCGCGACGCGCCGGTCCGGGGCGTGCGTAGGCCACTGGCGACGGGACAGCCGGAGGCGGTGCCTTGGCGGCGGTGGCCGAGTCGGCTGGTGCGGCGCCACAGGCGACCTTGACCAACGGATCCCCGGGGTACGCGCGCCACATGGCGGTACACGTCTCCGCTGCGTCTTCCTTCCAGCGGATCTTTGTGTACAGCTCATGCAACCGCAGCCACGAAAGGCGGGCCGCCTTCGTGCTCGGATACGTGGTGACGACATCTTTGAAGTAGATGATCGCCGGATCGATGGACCGACGGACGCGGACGTAATGGACCCCGGTGTCGTAGTCCTTCTGGGCCATCCACTCTTCGATCTGGACGATCCGTTTCTTGGCGTCGTCCGTTTCCTTGCTGTCAGGATACGACGAGAGCAACGCCCTGAGGATCGAGACGGCCTTCTGCCCGTTCTCTGGATCAAGCGATGGCCGCCGCCACAAGCTCTGGTAGCTTCGGCCGACGCCGAGCATGGCCGTTGACGCTAGCGTATCGTCGGGGAAGCCGTCGGTGATACGCTCGAACGCCTGCGCCGCGAGCAGGTATTCCTTTTGTTGCTCATGTGAGAGCGCCAGATAAAAGTATGCCGGCGCCAACAGCGGATCGCGCGCCGACAAATCACTGGTCAGACGCTCGAAGCCGATCTTCGCGTTATCCCACTTCTGCCGCTGGAATTCGAGCAGGGATGCACGGAAGAGCGCTTCAGGATTCGCGTAATCGCGAGGTTGGAAACCGCGAGAACAGCCCGCCAATGCTGCGGCAACGCCGAGCAGCATCAACAGGCGGAATTCAACGCGAGACAGTCGTTGACTCATGCGGACTCTGGTACCCGACGCACCACATGCGGCTCCGTACCGCCAACGGGTGCTCGGTTCATGATGTTGCGCCCACGGTCCGCGTGCCGGACGCCAGCGGGATGATACGAGCACGCCCGGCCTTGAGGCCGGCCGTGACATTCCGAGTGTCGACGAGCAGGGCCGAGTGGTCCACGACGCGCTGGTA
The DNA here is from genome assembly GCA_040399825.1 of Gemmatimonas sp. GTDB lineage: Bacteria > Gemmatimonadota > Gemmatimonadetes > Gemmatimonadales > Gemmatimonadaceae > Gemmatimonas. Next base: position 3,008 of record JBBARJ010000249.1, on the reverse strand, counting down.
ATCGACATTCTTGTGATCGGTGACCACCACGACAGCGTCGGCCCAGCGCAGCATTTCATCGCTGAGTTCAACGCCCTTCCGGACATGCCCCTCCTCACGGAACTCGTGCACGAACGGATCGTGGAACTCCACGTGGGCGCCGCGCTCCTCGAGTAACCGGATGACATCAAGGGCCGGGCTCTCACGGACATCGTCGATGTCGCGCTTGTAGGCGACGCCCAGCACCAGCACGCGACTGCCTCGCACCGCTTTGCGCACTTCGTTGAGCGCGTCGGCCACCTTTTGCACCACCCACTCGGGCATGTGCGAATTGATTTCGCTGGCGAGGTCGATGAAACGCGTCTTGTAGTTGAGCGTGCGCATCTTCCAGGCGAGATAGTGCGGGTCGAGCGGGATGCAGTGCCCGCCGATACCGGGGCCCGGTGTGAACTTCATGAAACCGAAGGGTTTCGTCGCGGCGGCGTTGATGACTTCCCAGACGTCCACGCCCAGTTTGTCACAGACGATCGCAATCTCGTTCACCAGGCCGATGTTGACGGCCCGGAACGTGTTCTCGAGGAGCTTGACCAGCTCGGCCGCTTCCGGCGAAGAGACCGGGACGACCACGTCGATGCAGCTGGCGTAGAGCGCGCTCGCCACCTCGACACAGGCGGGCGTAACGCCACCGACCACCTTCGGAGTGTTCTTGGTCTGGTAGACGGGGTTGCCCGGATCGACGCGCTCGGGGCTGAACGCGACGAACACGTCCTTACCAACGGTGAGTCCCTTTGCTTCGAGTCGCGGCTGCAGCAGCTCCCGCGTCGTGCCCGGGTAGGTGGTGCTCTCCAGCACCACACACATGCCGGGATGCGCCTGCCGCGCGATGGCGTCGGCAGCGGCCAGCACGAAGGCCATATCCGGATCGCGCGTCTTGGACAGTGGCGTCGGTACCGCCACCGAGATGGCGTCGCATTCCCCGATACGCGACTCGACGGCGGTTGCCACAAAGCTTCCGGCCGCCACGGCCTCCTGGACCACCCGATTCGGAATATCCTGAATGTGCGACTGTCCGGCCATGAGCAGATCGATCACGCGCTGGCTCACGTCGTACCCGATGACGCGAAAGCCGGCGTGAACGAACTCCATCGCGAGCGGCAACCCCACGTAGCCCAGACCGATGACGCCGATCACGGCGGTGCGGTCCTGAATCTTCGAGAGCAGGTGGTCCTTCATCGACGGGGAATCGACCATGTCGTGCGCCTCAGCGTCCAAAGAAGGCTCGCACTGCCCCGATGACTTCATCGAGTTGTACAGTGGTGAGCTCGGGGAAAACAGGAAGCGACAGCACTTCGAGCGCCGCGCGTTCCGACTCGGGGCACTGCCCGTGCTGGTACCCGAGATACGCGAAGCACGGCTGCAAGTGCAGCGGTAACGGATAGTAGACAGAGCAACCGATACCACGATCCTTGAGATGTGCCTGCAGCGCATCACGCTGTGGCACACGGATCGTGTACTGGTTGTAGATCGAGGTGTTGGCCGGATCGATATACGGCGTGACCACTTCGGGCAGATCGGCGAACGCGGCATCGTAATACGCTGCATTCCGTCGGCGCGCGGCACTCCACGATTCCAGATGCGGCAGCTTGGCGCGCAGCACGGCAGCTTGGAGCGCATCGAGTCGGCTGTTATACCCGACGATCTCGTGGAAATACGTGCGACGACTCCCGTGCGTGCGGAGCTTCATCAGCGCCTCGAACAGCGCCTCATCCTGGGTGACCATCATGCCGCCGTCGCCGTACCCGCCAAGATTCTTGGATGGGAAGAAGCTATACGTGCCGATCGTCGCGGCTTCACCCGCCATCACCTTGGCACCATTGATCAGGCGACTGGCGCCGATCGATTGGGCCGCATCTTCGATGACCGGACGCCCCTGCGCTGCCTCGTTGACCTGTTCGATGGCCGCCATCTGACCGAACAGGTCGACGGCGATCACCGCCTTGGTCTTCTCGTTCACCGCCGAACGGATCGCGTTGGGCGAGATGTTGAACGTACGCGGATCGATATCGACGAACACGGGACGTGCCCCGACGTTGTGCACAGCGCCGGCAGTCGCAAAAAACGTGAACGGCGTGGTGACGACCTCGTCGCCAGCACCAACGTCAAGCGCGCGCAGCGCCAGCAGCAGGGCATCTGTGCCGTTGGCGCAACCGACGGCGTACTTGACCTGCGACAGACCAGCGACGCTGCACTCGAGTTGCCCGACGGGATCGCCGAGAATGAACGCCTGCTGATCCACGACGTCCATCACCGCGGCGACGACTTCATCGCGGATGGTGGCGTGCTGCGCCTTGAGATCGAGAAGAGGAACGGCCATGACGGATGAGTTCAGCTGTTGACGCGAAGCGGCAGGGGGACGTCACGGCCAGTCTTCGCCGATTCGTAGATCCCCAGAATGAGTTCGAGCGACTTGCGACCCGCACGACCGTCCGTATCGGGACGCGCGTCACCACGCAGTACCGATTCGACATTGCGGTAATACCCTTCGTGCCCGAAACCGTACACGCTTGGCGGATTGGTGTTCGCCTGTTCGACGAGCTTGTCGTCATCGTCGTAATCGGCGAAGGTCCAATGTTCGACCTTGTTGACTGCCGTCCCGCCGATCTTCACGCTCCCCTTCTCGCCCAGGATGGTAATTGACCCTTCGAGATTCCGGGGGAAGGTCAGCATCGTGACTTCGATGACGCCAATGGCACCGGAGCGGAACTTGAGCACCGCGGCGCCACTGTCCTCAGCCTCGATGCGCCGTGCCATGGTTGCGGTCTTGGCCATCACGCTCTCGACCGGCCCGACCAGCCACTGCACGAGATCGACATAGTGCGACGCCTGATTCATGAACGCGCCGCCGTCGAACTCCCACGTACCGCGCCACGGCGCCTGATCGTAGTAGTCCTGCGGACGCGTCCAACGCACCGTGCAGTTGGCCATATAGATCCGCCCGAAGCGTCCGCGATCGATCGCGCGCGTGAGCA
>JBBARJ010000248.1:1227-5291 GCA_040399825.1 Gemmatimonas sp. | reverse complement strand
TGGGCCCGGCGCGGCGTGTCGCGGTACACGAAGCAGGACACGTTGTAGCCGAGCTCCGACATCGTAGCCGCCGCCGAGGCACCGGCGAGGCCGGCGCCGACGACGATCACGTTGTGCCGACGCTTATTGGCCGGGTTCACCAGCTTCATCGAGAAACGGTGCTGGTCCCACTTCTGCTCGAGGGGACCGCTCGGAGTCTTTGCGTTCAGGTCGAGCATATCAGTGGGTCTCCGCAACAGGCGTCGCCAGCGCAGTGGCCGCCGACGATTCGGCGAGCGGTGGTGCCGGCGAAAACTTGCCGAGCACGGCGGCGATCGGGATGATCATGAAACCGGCGGCGACGACGATCGCAATGGCGAGCGCCACGCGACGCTTGAGCGGCTGCGCCGACGGTCGGGCCACGCCGAGCGTCCGGACAACGGCCCAGCTGCCGTGGTACAGGTGCAGACCGAGTGCCGCCATCGCCAGCACATAGAACGCTGCCATCAGCGGGTTCGACAGCAGGATCCGCACGTTGTTGTACGGATCGAGGTGCGTGAAATCCGGATGTACCGCGCCGAGTGTGAGCTGCAGCAGGTGCGCCACGATGAACACCAGAATCAGCACACCGCCCCAGCGGATCGTGCGTGCGGCGAACGTGGTGACCTGCGGTCGACGCTCGGCATACCCGTCCGGGCGCGCCGCGCGCGAGCGCATCGTGAGCTGATACGCGGCAACCGCGTGGAGGACGACGGCGGCGATCAGGCCGACGCGAACCGCCCACAGCAGCGGCATGCTCGTACGCAGCAGGAGCGCATACTGCGCCATGGCCTCCTGCCCCTTGAACATGAGCAGATTGCCGGACATATGGCCGATGACGAACAGGATCCCGATGATCCCGGTCACCGCCATCACGATCTTCTTACCGATCGTGCTTTGCCAGAAACGCGAGAGTACGTACATAGGCGGGGGAAGAAGAAGAAAACGGCGCGATCACCGTGGTGAACGCGCCGGTCCCGTCAGAATCAGAGGGAGATCACGGACATCGGCTCGCGCACGGCCTGTGCGGAGCGTTCGAGCGCGGCGCGCTCCTCGTCGGTGAGGTCGATTTCGAGGATCTTCTCGAGACCGTTGCGACCGAGCTTGCAGGGCACGCCGAGGAACAGTCCCGACAGGCCGTACTCGCCCTCGAGCCACGCGGCACACGGCAGGATGCGCTTACGGTCATGCACGATGGCTTCGACCATTTCGACCGCACCGGCCGACGGCGCATAGTACGCCGAGCCCGTCTTGAGGTACTTCACGATCTCGGCGCCGCCATCGCGCGCGCGCTGCACGATCGCGTCGAGCTGCTCACGCGGCATGAGCTGCGTGACCGGAATGCCACTGATCGTGGTGTACGAGATGAGCGGCACCATCGTGTCGCCGTGTCCACCGAGTACCATCGCCTGAATGTCGCGCACCGAGACGTCGAGCGCTTCGGCGATGAACGAGCGGTACCGCGCCGTATCGAGCACGCCGGCCATGCCGATCACGCGCTCGCGTGGAAAGCCCGTCACCTGCTTCGCGACGTAACACATCACGTCGAGCGGGTTCGAGACCACGATCACGATGGCGTTGGGTGACGTGGCCTTGATCTGCTCCGACACCGACTTCACGATGCCGGCGTTCGTGTTCAGCAGGTCGTCACGCGACATGCCCGGCTTGCGGGCGATACCGGCAGTGATGACGACGATGTCCGAGCCGGCCGTTTCTTCGTACCCGTTCGTGCCGATGACGCGCGTGTCGAATCCTTCGACGGGCGCCGACTCCCACTGGTCGAGCCCCTTGCCCTGCGGGATGCCGTCGACGACGTCGACCATCACCACCGTGCGTCCAAGCGACTTCTCGGCGATGCGCTGCGCCGTCGTGGCGCCGACATTGCCCGCGCCAACGACCGTGATCTTATTGACCATGTTGTGCCGGTTCTCCGAACGGGTGTCCGAGCGAAGTTGAATGATGCGGAGGGGCGATGCTCAAGCTAAAACGCACTTAGGCGGTTAGTCGAGCAATGCCGCTGCGAAGAGGACAGCGTTCGCAACATAGGGTGCTGCACAGACACGAGCAACACGAGCGGGCCCGCTGATTCAGCAAAGGGGCGACGAGCGGTCAGCCACCGACCTGACTCAGGGCCCGCAGGCCGCCGACGCGCATCTGCAACAGCTCGTGCGCTTTCGGCTTCTCGGCTAGCGCTTGGAGAAACAGCGGCGCCAGCGGGGTACCATTCCGGATCGCATCGCGCAGCAGTACCTCGTGGTCACCGAACAGGCAGGTGCGCAATCGACCGTCGGCGGTGAGGCGTACCCGATTGCACCGCTCACAGTACGTGTGGGTCATCGGGGTGATGACCCCGACCGTACCGGCCGCGTCCGGATACCGGTAGTACACCGCCGGACCGTTCCCGCGCGCCGGCCCCGCATCGGGCTCCAGCGCATCGACCGCCCGGATGCGTGCCAGCACCTCATCCGTCGGGACCACATGATCAAAGGTCAGTTCGCGCAGCTCACCCACTGGCATGAGCTCGATGAACCGCACATGCCACGGATTGTCGCGCGTGAGCGCGGCGAAATCGGCGATCTCGTCGTCGTTGATGCCACGCATGACGACCACATTGATCTTGATGGGGCCAAGACCGGCGGCCTGGGCGGCCCGCGCCGAAGCCACCAGATCGAAGTGCAGATCCCGGCGCGCAATCGCCACCACCCGCTCAGGGCGCAGCGAATCGGCACTAATGTTGACGCGATCGAGACCAGCCTCAGCCAGTTCCGCGGCCATGGTCGGTAGCTTCACGCCGTTCGTCGACAGCGCGATATCCTCGATCCCGGGGATATCGCGCAGCATCCCTACCAACGTGGCAAGTTGCGGTCGGATTGTGGGTTCGCCGCCGGTGATGCGAAGTCGCCTCAATCCCATCGGGGCAAGCTGCCGCACGACGTCGGCGATCTCCTCGTAGCGCAGAATCTCCTTTTTCGGCAGCCAGGGGAGGCCTTCGAGCGGCATGCAATACTGGCAACGGAAGTTGCATCGATCGGTGACCGAAATACGAAGGTACTCGATCTTCCGCCCGAACTGATCGTGCGACTCGCCGAGGATGGGCTCGCTCACGCTCTCACCTTGGTTGGATCAATCCACTCGCGCTCACCGCTGAGATAATGCTCGCGCTTCCAGATCGGCACGCGCTGCTTCAGCGATTCGATCACCTCGCGGGCCGCGTCCATCGCCTGCGCACGGTGCGCATGCGAGGCGACAATAGCAACGCTCGCCTCGCCGATCTCGAGGGTACCGACCCGATGTTCAACCACGAGGCGTAAGCCGGCAAAGCGCCCGCAGGTCTCTTCCGCAATCGCGCGCAGTTCCGACTCGGCCATCGGCGCGTAGGCTTCATATTCCATCCCGCTCACCGGCCGCCCGTCGTTCAGGTCGCGTACAGTGCCCAGAAATAGCGAAACGGCGCCAACGCCTGGCGCCTGCGCACGGGACAACAGCATTCCCACGTCGATCGGCGCCGTCACGATCGCGACGTGCAACACACCACGCTCTGGCACGGTCATCCGCCCGCCACGGGAGGAATCAGCGCGATCTCATCGCCGATGCGGACCGGGGCGTCCTCGCGGACCCAGGTGCGGTTCACGGCCACGAGCGGCGCGGCCGGCAGACGGTCACCGCCAGGCATCGTGCGGATGACACGCACAAGGTCTGCCACCTGACACGGTGCCTCAAGAGGCACCTCGAGCCGGCGGGCGCCGAACGCATCGGCGTAAGACGCGAAGAGAAGGACAGGAATACTCATGTCGGTACAACATAGCCCAAGACACAGCGTTCGGTTCCCTCAAGAACAGATACACCAGCGCCCCGCTCGCGTGAGGCGCGGCGGGGCGTGGCATGACCATACAGCCGTGCAACGAGGGCGAACTAGGCCTCGTTCATCTCATCGCCCTCTTCGTCCTCGAGCATGCTCTCGTCCACCCCGGCAACCATGGCGCGCAATTCCTTGCTCGGCTTGAAGACCGGGACGGGACGCGCCGACACCTCGACAGGCGAGCCGG
>JBBARJ010000248.1:0-1217 GCA_040399825.1 Gemmatimonas sp. | reverse complement strand
GCCCTGGCGACACAACTCGTCCCAGGTGTCCGGGCGCGGATGGCGCGCCATGCGCGTCTTGCGCTGCCGGATCTTAAAGGTGCCGAAACCACGCACCTCGATGTTCTTCTGCTCCTGAAGGGCTTCCTTGATTGCGTCAAGAAAGGCGTCAACCACCCGCGCACAATCCTTCTTAGAGATGGTCGGTCCGGCCGTCCGCGCGATACGCGCCGTGACGTTCTCAACCAGATCGGCTTTCGTCATGGACTCTACCAAGGGGTCAACGTGCCGTCCCAGTTTCTGGAGCGTCCGGCACGCATCGAAGATCAAGCGGAGGAAGCGAACGTATGACCTTAGTGCTTATCAGTCAAGCGTTTGAGTCACTTCACTGACGACGATTTCTAAGGGCCGTAAGAAACTGATCGAACAGCGGAACCGCATCGTGTGGTCCCGGTGCCGCCTCGGGATGGTACTGCACCGCGAAGATCGGCAGCGTGCGATGACGCAGCCCTTCGACCGTGCCATCGTTGAGGTTGACATGGGTGATCGCGAGATCTGGCGCCCCTTCAACTCCCTCGACGGAACCCACCACCGCGAAGCCGTGGTTCTGGGAGGTGATCAGCACCTTGCCCGTCGCCAGATCCTTGACCGGCTGGTTCCCGCCCCGGTGTCCAAACGGCATTTTCTCGGTACGCGCCCCGAAGGACAGGCCGATCAATTGATGGCCGAGACAAATGCCGAACATCGGCGTGTGGGTGGCCGCGATCTCGCGGATGGCGGCCGGCGCATAGCTCACGGCGTCCGGATCGCCCGGACCATTGGACAGAAATACCCCGTCCGGTTTCATCGCGAGAACGCGGTCGGCCGGCGTGTCAGACGGCACGACGGTGACTCGGCAATCGTGCGCCTCGAACAGGCGCAGGATGTTCCGCTTGATCCCGTAATCGTACGCCACGACGTGATACGTGGCGTCCGGCTTGCCCCATGAGTACGCCTCACGGGTGGATACCACGGTCGCCAAATCGAGCCCTGCCATGCTCGGGCAGCCCTCAAGAACCGCCAGCGCTTCGGCGGACGGCGTGTCGCCGAGCCCGATGACACCGCGCATGACACCGGCAGAGCGGAGATGCTTGGTGAGACGACGCGTGTCGACCTCGGTAAGAACCGGGACCTTGTGCTCTTCGAGCCACTCGCGCAGGCCGCCGGTGGCGCGCCAGTTCGAGTAGGTGGGAGAGAGT
>JBBARJ010000247.1:3229-5297 GCA_040399825.1 Gemmatimonas sp. | reverse complement strand
GGCTGTCGTTCTTCTGGGACATCCACAACGATTTCTTCGAGGAGATCGCGAAGCTGCGCGCCGCGCGTCGCATTTGGGCGCGTCACCTCAAGGAGCGCTTCGGCGCGAAGAATCCGCGCTCGTGGATGATGCGCTTCCATTCGCAGACGGCCGGCGTCACGCTGACGGCGCAGCAGCCGACCAACAACGTCGTGCGCGTGGCCTATCAGGCGCTGGCCGCCGTGCTTGGCGGTACGCAGTCACTGCACACTAACTCGATGGACGAGACGCTCTCGCTGCCCACGGAAGAGGCAGTGCAGGTCGCGTTGCGTACGCAGCAGATTCTCGCGTACGAAACGGGCGTGCCCAACGTCATGGATCCGCTCGGTGGATCGTACTACGTGGAAGCGCTTACCGACCAGATGGAACGGGAAGCCGAAGCGCTCTTCGCGCAAATTGAAGAGTTCGGCGGCGTCGTGAAGGGACTCGAAGACGGCTGGTTCCAGAAGAAGATCTCCGAGAGCGCGTCGCGCCAGCAGTGGGAGATCGAGCAGCGCAGCAAGCTCGTCGTGGGCGTGAACGAATTCGTCACCGACGAACCCGAACTCACGATTCCGATCCTGCGCATCGGCGAGTATGCCGAGACGGAACAGCGCGAGCGACTGGCGGCGATGCGTGCCTCGCGGGACAACGTGCTCGTCACCGAACGCCTCAATGCCCTCAGGAACGCAGCCCGGGGAACCGAAAACGTGGTGCCGCGCATCCTCGACTGCGCGCGCGCGTATTGCACACTCTACGAGATTCGCGCCGCGCTGGAAGACGTCTTCGGCGCGTACCGCGAGCCGGTGTTCTTTTAGAGCCGGCTACTCGGTCAGCAGGCGTTCCATCGCGGCAAGATCACGGAGAAAACCCGCCGCCTGCTGACCGCTCATGTGTGCGGGATCGAATTGTGTGGAACCAGAGTGCTTCAGGAGCATCGTCTGACGCGCCGCCGTGACCGCGTCGTTCCAGTCCACGATCTTCATCGACCATTCGGCGAAGTCGCGCGTGCTGATCTCGTCCACGCTCAGCAGTTGGCAGTTGGCGTGCCGGGGATCCTTCGCGATCTGATGGTAGAGCGCGTTCACGGCGAGCCGTTCCCCCTCGAGCGCTTGCAGGAACTGGCCGCCGCCGTAGCACAGCATGCCCGTGATCGCGCGATCCCGGTTGGTCTCGGCCGCGGTATCCATGATGGTCATGAAATCGCGGTAGCGCAGGTCTTCGCGCGCATCGCTGGCGTAGATCAAACGGATGGTGTGCACGGCAATCCCACTGTCGTTCGAGGTCGGTCCTTCCCGTCGGCGATCCCGGCTGCGGGAACGCTGGCGACTTGTGTGGGACCGTTCGGGTATCTAGCGTGTCGGAATGAAGACGACTAGCCCTTGGTGGGCGACACACTTTGACGCGCAGTACCTCCACGAGTACGAGCCCCTGTTCAATCTCGTGCAGGATCGCCGTGAGGTTTCGCGTCTCCTCGAGGTACTGGAGTTGCCCTCGGGCGCTCGCATCCTCGATTGCCCGTGCGGTCAGGGGCGCCACGCCCATCTGCTGGCTGAGGCGGGTTTCAACGTCGACGGGCTCGACTACTCCAAGCCCCTGCTCGAGGTCGCCAAGCGCCGCGGGACGGGAAAGACCCTGCGCTACACGCAAGGCGACATGCGGAAGCTGCCGACCAAGTGGTCGGGGCGTTTCGATGCGGTGGTCAACCTGTTCACGTCCTTCGGGTTCTTTGACGATCCGTACGACGACCGAAAAGTGCTTGCCGAGTTCGCCCGCGTCCTTAAGCCCGGCGGGCTGCTGATCTGGCACGGTGGCAGTCGCGATGGCGTTATGGCGCGCTTTCTCACCCGCGACTGGTGGAGCACGGGGGACGGGACGGTGTTCGGTCAGGAGCGTCGGTTCGACCCGCTGTCCGGTTTCCTCGAGATCACGTCGACGTGGCGCGGGCCCAAGGGTGACGGCGAGCGGACGCATCGCATCCGGCTCTACACCGCCTCCGAGCTTGCGGCGCGCATGCAAGAGGTCGGTTTGGTCGTCGAGCAAGCGTTCG
>JBBARJ010000247.1:0-3129 GCA_040399825.1 Gemmatimonas sp. | reverse complement strand
TCCGAGCTTGCGGCGCGCATGCAAGAGGTCGGTTTGGTCGTCGAGCAAGCGTTCGATGCCTGGACGGAACGCCCGCTGACGCGCAAATCCAGCGAAATGCTGCTGGTGGCGCGTAAGGACGGGTGAGTAGCTTGAAGGGCTGCCGCGCGGCATCCACGCGTCGGCGGCGCCCGCTCCCGGGTCCTTTCCCGTTTGCCCTCCGATGACTCGACCGATTCGCGTGCTCGTGGCCAAGCCTGGCCTCGACGGCCATGATCGCGGCGCCAAGGTGGTGGCTGCCGCGCTCCGTGACGCCGGCATGGAAGTGATCTATACCGGTTTGCACCAGACCCCCGAAATGATCGCCTCGGCGGCCATTCAGGAAGACGTGGACGTCGTGGGCCTCTCGATTCTGAGCGGTGCCCACATGACCCTCTTCCCGCGTGTCCGCGATCTCCTCGTTGAAGCCGGCCGCGACGACATCCTGCTGACCGGCGGGGGGATCATTCCGAAGGAAGACATGGATGCCCTCCAGCAGCGCGGCGTGGCCCGCCTGTTCGGTCCCGGAACGAGCACGCAGGACCTCGTAGAGTACATCCGCGAGTGGTTCGCGTCGCGTCAGCAGCAGGACGCGTGAGCGGGCGGCTTCGCCAGCTCGCTGACGACGTTCGCGCGCTGGAAGCCCGCCTCCGACTCGGGGGCGGACCGGACAAGATCGAGAAGCAGCACAAGCAAGGAAAGTTGACCGCCCGTGAGCGCGTCGAGCGACTCGCCGATCCCGGAACGCCGTTCCTCGAGATCGGCCTGCTGGTCGCCTACGACCGCTACGACGGACAAGCCCCCGGCGCCGGCGTCATCACCGGCATTGCCATGGTCGATGGGCGCGAAGTGGTCGTGGTCGCCAACGATGCGACGGTGAAGGCCGGCTCGTGGTGGCCGGAAACGATCACGAAGATCCTTCGCGCGCAGGAAGTGGCGATGCGCTGCCGAATCCCGATCATCTACCTCGTCGACTCGGCGGGCGTGAACCTGCCGTATCAGGGAGGCGTGTTCCCCGGCCAGTTCGGTGCCGCGCGCATTTTCTATTACAACTCGATCATGCGTCGGTATCTGCGAATTCCGCAGTTCTCCGCCGTCATGGGACAGTGTGTCGCGGGCGGTGCCTATCTCCCCGCGTTGAGCGACGTGATCCTGATGGTGAAGGGCACATCGTTCATGGGATTGGGAGGTCCGAATCTCGTGAAGGGCGCGACCGGACAAACGGTCGACGGCGAGACGTTGGGCGGTGCGGTCACGCATACGGAAATCTCGGGCGTCGCGCACTATGCGCTCGACGACGACGCACAGTGCCTCGACAAATTGCGCGAGCTCGTGGCGCGGTTGCCGAAGCCGCTGCGCAGCGTGCCGGCGACGTATCGGCCGCCTGCCGTCCCACCGTCCGCGTTGTACGACGTGTTGCCGGCGGATCATCGCATGTCATACGACATGCATGCGGTGCTGAAGGCGGTGCTCGACGACGGTGCGATCGACGAATTCCAGCCGCATCTCGCCAAGGAGATGATCTGCGGCGACGCGCGCATCGAAGGCATTCCGGTGGGTATCGTGGCCAACCAGCGCGGCCTCATCAAGGGGCGCGCGGGTGAGCGCCCGCGGTTCGGTGGCATCATCTACGCCGAGAGCGCGGAGAAGGTCGCGTATTTCATCGAGCGATGCGATCGCCAGGGACTGCCCATCATCTTCGTGCAGGACGTGTCGGGGTTCATGGTGGGGCCCGATGCCGAACACGAGGGGATTATCCGCGCCGGTGCGCGCTTCGTTGAAGCGATGGCATGCGCCCGCGTGCCGAAGATCGTGCTCACCGTGAACCATGCCAGTGGCGCCGGATACTACGCGATGGCGGGGCAGGGCTTTGATCCCGACTTCATCTTCAGCTGGCCGACTGGCCGCATGGCGGTGATGGAGGGCGAAGCGGCCGTCGGTGCCGTACACGGCCCCGCGCTCGATGCGGCGAAAAAGGCGGGCGTCGATCCGTCGCCCGACGTGCTCGAGTCGGCCGCGCAGATGCGCGCGGACTACGAAACGCAGCTTGATGCCCGCTACGCCGCTGCGCGTGGCTTTGTCGACACCATTTGCTATCCCGAAGACACCCGCACGATGCTGGCGCTTGCGCTGCGTGCGGCGGCCCAGAATCCGGGTCCGCATCTCGGTGCCTTCGTTCTGCCCCCCATGCCGACCTACGGCGCGCCGGTTCCCGGCACGGAGTACTGATGTCCGATTCATCGCGCGTGGTGCGCGTCGCCAGCGGTCAGGGCTTCTGGGGCGACTGGCTGGAAGCGCCGCGTCGTCAGGTGGAAGGTGGTCAGGTGGATTACCTGATGCTCGACTACCTCGCCGAAGTCACGATGTCGATTCTGCAGAAGCAGAAAGAGCGTGATCCTCGCATGGGGTATGCGCGCGACTTCATCGGCGCCATGGAAAGTGTGTTTCCGGCCGTCGCGGAACGTGGCGTCAAAGTGATCGCCAATGCCGGCGGTGTGAATCCGGTGGCCTGTGCCGAGGCCCTGCTCGAGGCGGCCTCGAAGCACGGCGTGCGCGGCCAGATCCGCATCGGCGTGGTAACGGGCGATGACATTCTCGCGCGCCTCGACGACCTCATGGCGGCCGGGCATGAGCTCAAGAACATGGACACCGGTGAGCCGCTGTCGACGATTCGCGATCGCGTGATGTCGGCGAACGCCTACATCGGGTCCGAGCCGATCGTCGAAGCATTGGCACTCGGGGCCAACGTCGTCGTGATCGGCCGTAGCACGGATACCGCGCTCACGATGGCGCCCCTCCGTCACGAATTCGGCTGGGCCGCGGATGACTGGAACAAGATGGCGTCGGGCATTATCGCCGGCCACATTCTCGAGTGCGGTGCGCAGTCGTCGGGTGGCAACTGTATGCACGAGTGGCGGACGATTCCCGACATGGCGAATGTCGGCTATCCGATCGCCGAGGCATCCGACGACGGCACGTTCGTCATCACGAAGCACGCAGGAACGGGCGGTCGCGTGAGCGTGCCGAGCGTTTCCGAGCAGCTCGTGTACGAAATGGGCGATCCGCACGCCTACATCACGCCCGATGTGGTTGCCGACTTCACGAGCATTC
>JBBARJ010000246.1:0-5336 GCA_040399825.1 Gemmatimonas sp. | reverse complement strand
GCGGGCGACTCGCCTGGTTCGCCATTCAGGCCGTCGGACAGATCGGCCATGCGCTGCGGTACTACCGCAAAGAGATCGTCCGCCTGATCGCCGAGATCGGGATGGGCGCCGGCGCCATGGCCGTGGTCGGCGGAACCGTGGCGATCGTCGGGTTCGTGACGCTGTCGGCCGGGTCGCTGATCGCCATCCAGGGTTTCGCGTCGTTGGGCAACATCGGGGTGGAGGCCTTCACCGGCTTCCTTGCTGCAATGGTCAACGTGCGGTTGACCGCGCCGGTGGTGACCGGTGAGGCATTGGCCGCCACCGTCGGTGCCGGCGCCACCGCCGAAATCGGTGCCATGCGCATCTCCGAGGAGATCGACGCCCTCGAGGTGATGGGCATCAAGAGCATTTCCTACCTGGTATCGACACGAATACTGGCCGGTGCCGTGGTGATCATCCCGCTGTATGCGATGGCGCTCACGGGGGTGCGTGCCCTCGGCGCCATCACGCCATTGGGCGGGGTGTGCTTCATCGCGGGATGGGGCTGTCTCGCCCTCGCCGCGATGCGACGCTGATATGCCGCTGATGCGGCGATGATGATACGATGATGCAGCGATGATGCTGCTGACTAACCCCTCCGTTCCTCAGCTTGCCGTCATCGCGGCCATATCGGCGTTGGGCGGCGCGGTCAACTCGATCGCGGGCGGCGGCACACTGCTCACGTTCCCGGCGCTGTTGGCGCTGGGTGTGCCACCGGTGTCCGCCAACGCCACCAGCACCCTCGCGCTTTGGCCGGGATCACTGGCAAGCATGTGGGGCTATCGTCGCGAGCTGGCCGGCGCCGAGCGCTGGGCGTTGCGCCTCGCGGTTCCCAGCATCCTTGGTGGCGGGATCGGGGCGGCCCTGCTGCTGGCCACCACGGATGAGCAGTTTCGCGCGCTCGTGCCATGGCTGGTGTTCGGCGCGACGGTGCTGTTCGCGCTCCAAGGCCCCGTGATGAGGCACCTGCGCAAACGCGCGAGTGCGTCACCGACTGGCGTGATCGCACGCCCCCTCAATCCGACCCCCGTCATGCTGATCGGGCAATTCGTGGTCGGCATCTACGGCGGCTACTTCGGTGCCGGCGCGGGGATTGTGATGCTGGCGGTGTTCGGCCTCATGGGGCTCACGAACATTCACCAGATGAACGGCCTGAAGAACTTCAATGGCATCTGCTTCAACGGCATCGCCGCGATCACCTTCGCCGCCATGGGGCAGGTCAACTGGCCCATTGGTGTGGTGATGGCGGTGGGATCGAGCGCGGGTGGCTATCTCATGTCGGGGCTCGCGCAGAAAGTGCCGCAGGCATGGGTACGCAACGCCGTGACGGCGATTGGATTCGCCAGCGCCATCTGGCTCTTCGTGTCGAACGGCTGAGCACGCGCCGGCTGCACCGTCTGTACCCGTCGCGTGCGTGACGACACCAGCGACGCCTGCGGGTTATGCGTGGGGGCGGGAGAGATCGGCCAGCCCACGCGCGTGATGCCGCGTGTGCGCGCTGACAAGGCGAACGGTCAGGAAGGGATCGAGCGGCCCGAAGATGGCGTGCACAAAGCGTGGTTGCGGACGGACACGGTCGGCGCCACGCAGCGCCTCGATCGACGCATTCGCGACGGCCCACAGCATCACGCCGGCCGCCGACTGGCTCAATGACGCCGCGGCCTCGAGGTCGGGATGAACCTCAACAGGCGCCTCGGCTCCCTTCGGGAACGTGCGCCGCGCGAGCAATACGGGCAGCGCGATACGGCGTGCCAGCCACGAGACCGGACGAGGCACGACGACTCGCATGGACCCGCCGCCGGCCATGGCCGCTCTCCCCAGCTCATACGACGTGATCACGTGCATGGTGAGCGCGGCAGGACTCCATCGCCCCGGCCCCATCGGCTCATGCCAGCGCGCTTGATCGAGGCGCTCGACCGCCGCCACGAATCCAGCCACGACCTCGTGATGCTCGAGCAGCGCAGAGTCCCAGCGTTTTGTATCCATCATCGAGAGCTCCGGCGTGGATGGTCAGCTCCACGCGCCTTTCTGTCACCAGACGGGGCATCCGCTCGCGCCCGTTTGATCTCGCGCAACCGCTGCCCCGCACCCACGAGCCCCAGAATCCACCCCACCGGATATGGCGCCGCGACGAGCAGCCACCAGATTGATCGCCCCGTGCGGCCACCCACGCCACCGAAGGCACTCATGATCCAAATGGCCGCGACGCCAGCCACGATCATCAGACATGCCAGCCACACGCGACTGCCGACGATGCTCTCCTGCCGCGGCGTTCCCAGCGCCACGAGGACGCTGGCGACCGCGATCACGGGCGATGCTTCCAGCGGATCGACCGCACCGAGCAGCATCCCGGCCAGACCGGCGATCACGAGCGGGCGACACCAGCGGCGAAGGATGGTCATGGGCGAACCACGGGCAAACGAGTCGGACGATACACCGTCACCTCCGACCCCTCGGCCACGAACATCGAGCGTGGCGGCCTCGACAACGGTGCGTCGAACGCCGCCCCATACAGTCCGTGCACATCCGCCTCGAACGACGGAGCCGCTCCCGGCCAGACGCGCCACGAGGGATGCGCCACCTGATACTCCACCGTACTGCCATCCCGCTGCCGTGTGTAGCCCCAGTAGTGCTCGGCGATGAACTCTGACTCCGAGCCAGGCACTAACGGCTGAGGTTCACCGACTGCGGTCACGCTCACCTGTTGATGCTGCGCGTGAGCAAACCAGCCGTACAGCAGGCGTCCCGGCGACGCGATGAGCGTGGACGGCACGCGGCTGTGCATCGGCACCGCCGTGTAGGGCTCGTTGTAAAACAGCCGCGCCGTGTAGGCGATCGCCGCCCGGGGCACGAGTTCGCGCACGAACACCACGCCGCGACGAGCCGACCCATCGGGCATTGGGCGCCTCACGTAGAAGCGCAGATTCACTTCGTCAAAATCACGGTGAAACGGGACGGGCACACCAAGCACACGGGTGTTCAAGAAGCGGAAGCCCACGATGCTCGCCAGGGCGCGCCCCTCGAACAAATCGAGCACCGTGTGCTGCGGCACGAGTGGCTCGAGCACGGCCGGCGGGATCTCGTAGTTCAGCATCACGAGATACCGCCATTCGGCGGTCAGAAATGGACGGCGGGCGATTTGATCCGGTGTGGTCACACCAGATCAACCCGCCCGCCGCTTCTGCGTTCCCACCCACGTACGGCCGAGCCTACTACATCGCCGTCTTCACCGTATTGCCCAGCGTGAAGCGCGCGATCCATTCGTACTCGCGCTTCATGCGGTCCATTTGGTGATAGTACTCGGTGAAGCCGTGTCCCTCGCGCGGATAGAACACCAGCTCGGTCGTCTTGCCGCGATCCTTGAGCGCGCGATAGAACTCCATCGGCTGACCGATCGGCACACGTTCGTCGTTGCCGCCGTGCAGAATCAGCAACGGGGTGGTGACCTTGTCGCTGTAGCTGATGCCCGAGCGCTCGAGGTACTTCCGGATGTTCGCGTTCACGATCGAGCCGTCGTACTGCGGATCACCGAAGAAGGTGTTGATGTAGCCCGGAATGTCCGTGGTACCGGCCATCGACAGCAGCGACGGCAGGCCGGCGCCCATCATGGCGGCTTTGAATCGTCCGGTCTGCGACACCACCCACGACGTCATGTAGCCGCCGTAGCTCCAGCCTTCGAACGCCATGCGCGTGGAGTCGGCGATGCCGCGCTTGATGAGATCATCCACGCCGGTCATGATGTCGCGGTAGTCACCACCGCCCCAGTCACCGGTGTTGGCGTGCATCCACCATTCACCGTAGCCGGTGGAGCCACGCGGGTTGGGATACAGCACCGCCCAGCCGCGCGCAGCATACGTCTGGCCGGGGCTCGTGCCGGCCTTGAAGCCGTTCGTATGCGCGCCGGTCGGTCCACCGTGCGCAGAGACCACGAGCGGCACCTTCGTGCCCTCGCGATAGCCCACGGGAAGCAACAGCACGCCTTCCACTTCGCGGCCGTCCTTCGACTTCCACGTGATCACGCGCGACGCACCGAGCGCCCGCTCGCTCAGCCACCCGTTGGTGGTGGTGATCCGCGTGGGCGCCGCACTGCCCTTCTGCACGTACACTTCGCCCGGCAGGTCCGGTGTATCGAGCACCATCGCCAGCGTGCTGCCGTCGCTGTTCGGTGAGAGCCCCTGCACCAGCACGTCCTTCGTACGCTTGCTGTAGCTCTTGCCCGCCACGTCGTACGCGTACAACGAAGTCCACACGCGATCACTGGCGGTGAACCACAGCTGCTTGCCATCGGGCGACCAGCGCGGCGCCCCCGGACTCACGTCGAAGTCGGCGCGGGCATGATTGGTGATCGCGCGCGTCGCGAGGTCGAACGTGACCAATCGTGCATTCCGCAGCGTGCGCGGCATGATCCCGTCCTTGTGCGGCGCCATCTCGTGCGGGAGCATCGTGAACGCCAGCGTCTTCCCGTCGGGTGAGAACTGCGGCGCCGACTCGGCGTCGTTGGTGGTCGTGATGGCATCGAGCGCGAGCGACGTCACGTCCACCACATACGCGTTGCCGCGTTCATCGCGGATCATCGGCGTGGGCGATGCGCGGAAGCCCAGCTTCTTGCCGTCGGGCGACCAGTTCGGCACACCACTCACGGTGTACGCCCCCGACGTCACCTTGGTGGCCTTCCCCGAGGCCACATCGACCACCCAAATGTGATTGAGACGGAAATCGTCTTCGTACACCTTGGGGTCGTCACGGCGGCGGAGCTTCGCTTCCTGCTCGCGTGTGAGGCTATCCGTGGTCACGATGGCAATGCGCGAGCCATCGGGCGACCAGACATACGACGAGACGCCGTCGCGCACGGTGGTGAGCTGACGCGACTCACCACCATCGGCCGGCAGGAGCCA
Source organism: Gemmatimonas sp. (assembly GCA_040399825.1). Classification (GTDB taxonomy): domain Bacteria; phylum Gemmatimonadota; class Gemmatimonadetes; order Gemmatimonadales; family Gemmatimonadaceae; genus Gemmatimonas. The sequence goes on along the minus strand of JBBARJ010000246.1, from coordinate 420 downwards.
GATCTGCGGCTTCGGCGCATCATCACCGGTGCCGGTGCCGCGGGCGGCCACGAAGGAGATCGTGCGGCCATCGGGCGACCACTGCGCCTGCGATTCGCCACGCTCGCCGAAGGTGAGCTGACGCGGCGCGCCGCCGGCGGCCGGCACCATGAACACATGTGAGCGACGTTCGTGACGATCGCCGAGCGCCGTGTCCCCCTTGGCGTTGGGATGCTCCCACGCACTGATGGCGTAGAGCACGCGCGCGCCGTCGGGCGCCATGGCCACGCCGCCAACCGACTTGAGACGCATGATGTCGCTTTCGTCGAGGCCCTTCGACTGGGCACGTGCGAGCGACGGCACGGTGATACAGGCCGCGATGAGTACGGCGGAGGGACGCAGACGGAGCGACATGAAAGCCTCGTACGTGAAAATGGTCAG
>JBBARJ010000245.1:0-5348 GCA_040399825.1 Gemmatimonas sp. | reverse complement strand
TTACCGGAACCATGCTGGCCGAGCTGGTCGAGCAGAAGCGCATCGATATGACGACGCCGATCGGCGAGATCGTGCCCTCGCTCAAGGGCAAGCGCGTCGGCGCCGTGACCACCCAGCAGCTCATGACGCACAGCGCGGGATGGCTCGACAACGCCGTCGCCTACGGCCGCATGGGTGAGGGCGCCCTCGGCGAAGTCATGCGCGAAGTGAGTGACACCCTGTTCTACACCGAGCCGGGACGCACCTTCTCCTACTCGAACCCCAGCATCTCGATGGCGGGGTACGTGGGCGAAGTGGCCGGCAAGCAGCGCTTCGCCGCGTTGGTGGAGTCGCTGGTCATGCGCCCCGCCGGCATGCGCCTCAGCACCTTCAAGCCGCTCGAAGCGCTCACGTATCCGATCGCGATGGGGCATGAGGCCGACGCGAAGGACATTGCCGGCGGCATGCAGATCGTGCGACCGATGCCCGAGAATACGGCGCAGTGGGCGGCAGGATTCCTCTTTGCCACCGCGCCCGAGTTGGCGCGCTACACAATCGCCCTCATGAACGGCGGCACAATCGACGGCGCGCAGGCCTTTTCCGCCGGTGCCGTGCGCCGTGTCACCACGGGCTATGTCGAGCATCCAGGCGGTTCAGGCCTCGACTCGGCGATGTACGGCTACGGCCTTGTGGTCGGTCGCTCGGGCGCGGATCGCGTCTGGACCCACGGCGGTTCGATCAACGGTTACAACGCGAGCATCACGATGCTCCCCGACCGCAAGGCGGCCGTCATCGTGCTCGTGAACGGACCGGGCGCCGGCATCGACGCCATCGAGTCGGCGGCGCTGCAACTGGCGGTCGGCTATTCCGAGCCCAAGGTCTCGGCCCCCGCGCCGCGTGAGGCCAACGCCGCCGAGCGCGCCGCGCTGGTCGGTCGCTACGCGCAGGGGCGGAACGTGCTCGAGGTGCTCGAGCAGGACGGCGCGCTGACGGTGAAGCAGGGCGGCGCGGTGATGAACGCGAAACTCGTGGGTGCCAACGAACTGCTGGTCACCCCGCCGCAGGGCGCGGCACGCCACATCTACGTGCGCCGCGAGAACGGGCGGGCGGCCTATCTCTATGCCGGCTCGCGGGCCTTCGCCCGGCAGCCGTAACTCGGCTCAGGCCGACTCGGCTTATGCCGACTCGGCATACGCCGGGTGCATGTACGCCGAAAAGAGCGAAATCATGTCCGGCGGGATCCGCGTGATCCGCCCCGTGTCGCGTGCAATCAGTGTCCACAGCGACCGTCCTCGGGCCAGCACGTGATCATCTGAGGTCCGAACGATCTCGGTGTTCCGCTCGAAGCGCCGGGAATCCACGGCGCCGATCCACGTCCGCGCCACGATCGCGTCGCCCAACACCGCTTCCCGGCGATAGTCGATTTCGTGGCGCGTGGCGACCCAGCCGTACGTCTGCTTCATCTCGTCGGAGGCGCTGGCGTTCCAGTGGGCCAGCGCCACGTCGAAGATCCAGCGGAGGTACACCACGTTGTTCACGTGGTCATTGTCGTCAATATCCGCCGGCAGCACGGTGATCGGGATATCGAAGACCTGCAGGCCGTGCTTGGCGAACGACATTCGGGGGAGGGGTTGAGGTCCTTGGAGCGAGAGCGGAAGTTAGCACGATGCGATTCTCATCGGGACGAGCCCTCCGCGACCAGCCGGCCCATGCCGTGACCTTTTTCGGCATGTCCGGCGTCGGCAAGACGTCCCTGGCCGGACTGCTGCAGAAGCACGACTGGTTCCAGTACTCCGTCGACTATCGCATCGGCACGCGATACATGGACGAGCACATCGTCGACAACTTCAAGCGGGAGGCGATGCGCAATCCCTTCCTGCGCCAGTTGCTGCGCTCGGACTCGATCTACATCCGCTCCAACATCTCGTTCGAGAATCTGAGTCCGCTCTCCACATACCTAGGGAAGCCCGGCAACCCGGCGCTCGGCGGGCTCTCGTTCGACGAATACCGTCGGCGCCAGGCGCAGCACCGCGTGGCCGAGATCCGTGCGCTGCTCGACGTGCCGGAGTTCATCGACCGCGCCAAAGCGATCTATGGGTACTCGCATTTCGTCTGCGACTCCGGTGGTAGCCTGTGTGAAGTCGTGGATCCCCACGACGAGCAGGATCCGGTGCTGCGGTGTCTCGCCGACCATACGATGCTCGTGTATATCCGTGGCACGCCGGAGCACACGCGCATGCTGGTCGAGCGCTTTCGTGCGCATCCCAAGCCGATGTACTACAACCCGGCGTTTCTCGACGCCAAGTGGGCCGAGTACAAGTCGCTGCGTGACATCACGCACGACGAGCAGGTAGACCCCGACGACTTCGCGGTGTGGGGATTCGAGCAATTGCTCGCCCACCGTATCCCCCTTTATGAAGCGGTCGCAAAACGCTATGGCTACGTGATCGACATGAACGATGTGCCCGGTGTGCGCACCGAGTCCGACCTCCTCGACCTCTTGGCCCGGACCATCGACGCGCAGGTGACCACGTGAGCGCGTCCCCCGTCGCGACCGAAGTGGGCGCCCCGAAGTCGGCCAGCACCCGACTGCGTTCCATCGTGGGCGGCTCGGTCGGCAATCTGGTCGAGTGGTACGACTGGTACGTCTACTCCGCCTTCTCGCTGTACTTCGCGAAGAGCTTCTTCCCGCCCGCCAACCAAACGGTGCAGCTGCTGAACGCGGCCGCGGTATTCGCCGTCGGCTTTCTGATGCGACCGGCCGGTGGGTGGCTGATGGGGCGCTACGCCGACAAACACGGACGTCGCGCCGCGCTCACGTTGTCGGTGCTCCTGATGTGCGGTGGCTCGCTGTTGATCGCCATCACGCCGAGCTACGCGAAGATCGGCGTGATCGCACCGGCCATGCTCGTGCTGGCCCGCTTGCTGCAAGGGCTCAGCGTGGGCGGCGAGTACGGGGCCAGCGCCACCTATCTCAGCGAGATGGCCGGCAAGACGCATCGCGGTTTCTGGTCGAGCTTTCAGTACGTCACGCTCATCATGGGCCAGTTATTGGCGCTGGCGATGCTGCTGCTGTTACAGCGCACGATGGCGCCGGCCGCATTGGAGTCGTGGGGCTGGCGTATTCCGTTCATCGTCGGCGCCGCGTTGGCCGTCGTTGCCGTGGCCATGCGCCGCGGCCTCGAAGAAACGTCGGCGTTCGAGAAGGATCGTGCGTCGCGTCCTCCACAAAGCGCGGCGGCGACCATGCGCGGCCTCATGGCCCATCCACGCGCCGTCCTCACCGTGGTCGGTCTCACCGCCGGCGGCACCGTCGCGTTCTACACGTTCACGACGTACGCGCAGAAGTTCCTGGTGAACACCGCCGGCTTCAGCAAGAGCGACGCCACGTATGTCAACGCGATCTCCCTGCTGATTTACATGTTGCTGCAGCCAGCCATCGGCGCCCTCTCCGACCGCATCGGCCGGCGGCCGGTGCTCACGGCCTTCGGCGTGCTCGGCACCCTCGGCACGATTCCGTTGCTCACGGCCCTCGAAGGGGCCCGCACGATTCCCCAGGCGCTGACGCTGCTAATCCTCGCCCTCGTCGCCGTCAGCGGCTATACGGCCATCAACGCCGTCGTGAAGGCCGAGCTCTTTCCCACGAGCATTCGTGCGCTGGGCGTGGGCTTTCCGTACGCCGTGGCCGTATCGGTGTTCGGTGGCACGGCGGAATACTTCGCGCTGTGGTTCAAGAACATGGGCCACGAGCGCTGGTTCTACTGGTACGTCACCGGCTGCATTCTCGCATCGCTGGTCGTGTATGCCACCATGCCCGAAACGCGCGACAACACGCACATGGACGAGTAGGCTCCGTGCACACCGCGACTACGGGCGCCACACCCCGTCCGTACTCGCGTTGCCTACCTTGTCGATCGCGTTGATCACGATGCCGTCGGTGCCCGCTGACGGCACGTCGGCGGTCAGCGCCGACACGCGCTGCAGGCGCTGCGACCACGTGCCATTGGTACGCCAGCGAATCAGGTACCACGACAGCGGCTCACTCGTGACGGGGACAATCGACACCCGCAGCACGGCGCCGAGCGAGGTCACGCCCATGCTCGGTGCCGGCGGGGCCGTCGCATCGAGCCAATCGGTGGCGGGCGGCAGCGCGCGCGCCGCGTACACGCCGCTCGTGAGCAACGAGCGCAGCCCGCCGCGATCGTTCACCACCACCGTGGTGTTGTAGAGCAGCGATCCGGTCGAACCACCCGCCGCCGCGTTCTGCCCGCGGGTGAGTTGCACCTGTGCCGGAATCTCGGCGGCCGTGTAGGCGCTCGTGCTCCCGTCGCTCACACGATACGCCGCCAAGCCGGGCCAGAGGTGACGACGCATCGTGTTCTGCTGTCCCCACCACGTCAGCAACGCGCCGAAGTTCTGACCGCTCGAGGCGATCGACCAATACAGCTGTGGCGCGAAGTAGTCCACCCAGCCGCGCTGCAGCCACGTGCGCGAGTCGGCATAGATCGACGCATACGCATCGAGCCCCACGATCCCGGCCGGGCTGCCGGGACGCCAGATGCCGAATGGACTGATCCCCACGCGTGCCGTGGGTGACACGCGGTGCGACTCACGATACAAGCGTTCGACGAACCGGTTCACATTGTCGCGACGCCAGTCGGCGCGCCCCAGCAGCCCCCCGCCCCGCTGATACGTGGCGTAGGTGGCGCTGTCGGGAAAATCGAGCCCCGCGCACCGTGAGTCCGGATACGGATAGAAGAAGTCGTCGAGATGCACCGCGTCCACGTCATAGCGACGCAGCACATCGGTGATCACCGCAATCGCCTGATCCTGCACCGCCGCTTCGCCGGGATCGAACCAGAGCTGCGTGCAGTACTTTCGCGTGAGCTCGGGCCGGCGCATCGCGAAGTGCGTACTGGCCAAGCGCAGCGAATCACTCAGATTCGCCGCGCGGAACGGATTGAACCACGCGTGCACCTCGATGCCGCGCAGCCGAGCCTGGGTAATCGCATAGGCCAGCGGATCGTATCCCGGGTCGACGCCCTGCGTTCCGGTCAGCGACCGTGCCCAAGGCTCGAGCGTGGACGGGAACAGGGCGTCACCGGCCGCCCGCACCTGCAGCACGATGGCATTCAACCCGGCCTGATCCGCCGCATCAAGAATCAGCGAGAATTCGGTCTGCTGCTGCGCCACCGTCAGACCACTGCGCGACGGCCAGTCGATGTTCGCCACGGTGGCGATCCAGAGCCCGCGGAACTCCCGTGTCACCGCCGGGACGGTGAACGCCACCGGCGAGGGCGGCGGTGGTGGCGGCGGCGTCACCGGCGCCGTCGGGGCCTCGCCCGTCGCACAGGCGCCGAGCAGCGCCG
>JBBARJ010000244.1:0-5368 GCA_040399825.1 Gemmatimonas sp. | reverse complement strand
TGACCGCTTCGATACCGTGGCGCTCGATGATGAGGCTGGTCGCGATGGCGCCCATACGACTCTGCGCACGCGGTCCATCGGGAACGTTGATGGCGTCGACGCCGGCGGCGTGAAGGGCCGCGGCATCACGCTCGAGACGCGCAGTGTCCACGCCGCGCGGGGGGACGATCTCCACCGACGTCACGAACTGACCGGCGGCCAGCTTCGCTCCGAGGCGTGAACGCTCCGCAATCGGGATGCTCGGGCGACCGGCAGGCTGCTCCGTGACCTGCCCAACGACCAGCGCTCGATCCTCACCCAGAACAACGCGCGAGCGGGGCGACAGCGGGCGCACGCCCTCCGCCATCGCCTTGATGTGTTCGGGCGTGGTACCGCAGCAGCCGCCGACGATCTTGGCGCCCGCCTGCACGAGGTGCCGGGCGTAGGTCGCCATGTACTCGGGGCTCGCCATATACATGGACCGGCCTCCGACATCGCGCGGCATACCGGCGTTGGGCTGCGCCGAGATTTTCTTGTGCGTCACCGCCGCCATGCGCTCGACAGCCTCGAGAATGGTCTGTGGACCGACCGAGCAGTTGAGGCCGATCACATCGACGCCCCACCGATCAAGCACCCGCGCGATGTCCTCGGGGCTGGCGCCGTAGGCGGTGCGCAGATCGAGCCCGACGGTCGCCTGGGCAATCACCGGCATGCCAGCGTCTACGGCGCGCGCCGCAAGAATGGCCTGTTCCAGCTCTTCCAGGTCGGCGAACGTCTCCAGGAGAAAGCAGTCGGCACCGCCCGCCTTGAGCGCCGTCATCTGCTCGAGGAAAATGGCCTGCGCCTCGTCGCGCCCGAGGGCCCCGTACGGCTCGAGACGCACGCCCAATGGCCCAACGGCCCCCGCCACCAGTCGCTGCTCGCCGGCGGCTTCACGCGCCAACGCAGCAGCCTCGATGTTGATGGCCGCCACCTGCCCCTCAAGCCCGTACTGGGTGAGCTTGAGCCGGTTGGCGCCGAAGGTGTTCGTCTCGAGCACATCAGCGCCGGCCTTCACGTAGGCGGTGTGGATCTCGCGAACCAGGTCCGGCGAGCGAAGCGACAACTCGTCGTAACACTGATTAATGAACACACCGCGGGCGTACAGCATGGTTCCCATCGCGCCGTCGAACAGGACGACCTGTTCCGGATCGAGGAGTCGAGACAGCAGCGCCGCGCGCGGGCGCTGGTCCGGGACGGTGACGGAGGTCGAGTGATCGGTGGCCATGGTATGCGCAAGATAGCGAGCAGTGCGGCGATCGGCATCGCGGTACCTGCTCGTGGCCAGCGTTCAACCCAGCGCTGGAGTCCCGGACTGCGACAGCGGGCTGCGTCTCTGGGACACCGCGTTCGCTACATCGATTGCCCACGCCACGTGCATGTCCACCGCCTGACGCTGTAGGTCGAGATCGGTAATGATGTGATCGGACGCGCGAAGATGACGCTCGGTCATCAACGTGCCAAACCGTACATCACGGAACGCCCCACGGTGCTGCCCCTCGTGATTGTAGAAGTCCAGGCCGCCGGTGAAGACGTATAGCAGCATCGTGCCTCGACGCACGATCGCGCGCAATTCCTCCGCGAGTTCATCACGAGGAGGAATCACGCGGACGTAGCTGGGGACTTCGAAAGCCCGTTCGTCGGGATGCACCTCGGTGCCCGCAGTCACGCGACGGCGATTACCAGCGAGGACTCGGCCGAACCACTTCTGCCATGTCGCAAAACTCAGCACTTTGGGCGCGTAGTTGTGCCACCAAAACCCCGGCGTACGGTGCGTGCGTGCGTCGATAGACGCCATACCCACCACGCGCGCGTCATCGATTGCCGTCATGTGCGACACATCGGCGCCGGAGCAGAGACCGCCGAGGATGAACGCATCGGCGCCGCGGACGCGCTGCAAGTAATCCATGGCGTCACGCGTTTCTGCCACGGAACTTTCTTCGAACGACATCGCATCGCGCCGGACATCACTGTCACCGAGGCCGCTCAGATCGAATCGCAAGGTCACGAATCCCTCCTCAGCGAGGGCGCGCGCCAGTTTCACATACAGCCGACACGATCCGACCTTGTGAAGGATGCCGGAATTGATCAGGATGACCGGCGGCGCGCCTACCCGAGCGCGTTCCGGAGACGGCTCGGTCAGGACGCCCGCGAGTCGAGCCCCGCTGCCGAACTGCACGGCACGTTCGATGGTCATGGCACCTCCTGATCAATCCAGCCGACGATCGATTGAATCGTCGACTGTGGAAGCATCGCAGATCCCCAGTTGTCGACTTCGTCCCACCGACCGGGCAGCGGCGCGTGCATGAAGGTCACGGCGCGCCCGGCCGCAGCCATGCCACGTTCTACATCTCGCGCCTCTTGGGTATCGGCATCATACGTCAGGAGCACCTTCACGCACGCCTCCGACACGATCCGGGAGATCCGCATACCGCGAAGCTCATTTTGCAGGGGTACCGTCACCGGATACCCCATCACACCCACGGTACCCGTGGTCCTTGCCGCATCAACACCCGATAACAGCTCGTCTACGTATGATGGGCCATCGAACACCGGGTCCCACAAGACGAGGTGCGAGACGTCGTCACGCTCGATGGTGCTTAGCGCCGCAATGGATCCACCGAGGCGCATACCAAGGAGCAGCACCCGCTCGAGATCGGCCGTGTCGCGCAATTCATCAATGGCGATACCGACATCGGCGACGGATTCCGTCATCCCGAATGCCGTCGCGTCGCCAGCGGAGTCACCGGTGCCGGAATAGTCGAAACGGAGCACGTGGAATCCAATTTTCGATAAAGACAACGAGAGCTGTCGAAACGCACGATGCGCCCGCATGTACTCCTGTCCGAATGGATAACAGAGTACGATGCCCGTCTTTCGTCCCTGTTGCGCCCTCGGTGCGTGGTACACTCCGTACAGGGGACTCGCTGACGACCCGAAGAACAGGGGATTCATGTGCCGATCACGGGGAAGTGGAGCCGACGGTCGCAAGTCGCCGGTCGCATTCCGCCGCGATCTGCCCGAGCGTTTGAAGAACCATGATGGCCTGACTGAGCCGCACACCAATGCGCTTATCGATTCGCACGATGACGCGAACGGCGAGAAGCGAGTGTCCACCAGCGTCGAAGAAATTATCGTGAATGCTCACTCGGCCAACGCCGAGGATGTCCATCCAAATGTCCGCAATCAGCACTTCTGAGCTCGTGTGTGGTGCGACATAGTCGTCGACAACACCGAATGGATCGGGCAGTGCGGCACAATCCACCACACCGTCGCTGCTGCGTGGAAGCGCATCGAGCTCGATATACGTCGATGGCACGAGCGCCTCCGAGAGCCGGGCCTTGAGAAACCGTCGCAGGTCGCTGCTGGTGGCTCGCGCACCCGGATGGAACACCGGATACGCGACCAATTTGGGCTCACCCTGTCGGTTCAGTCGACGCAACACGGCACAGTCTTTGACGGCCTCATGCGTGGCAAGCACCGTTTCGACCTCGCCCACTGACTGTAACGGGTTCTCCGCCGCGGCGACCGCCGAGGGACGCGCTCGCTCGGGAGGCCGTCGAAGCGATTCGATCAGGACGGCCACTGGCTCTGGTGTGGCAAATACCTGGGCCATCACGGGGCCGTTCAGGATCTGTTCGAGGGCTTGCATGCCTTCGGCGGAACGGATGCCGGCGTCTAATCGCTGCACCATCGGAGGCAGTACAGCAACCGTGGTTGGCAAGTCAAAGCGGGCGTGTGCGCGGCGGGCCTCACCACGCGAGCCGTCGCCGTGCAGTTGCCCCTTGTCGGTGACCCGCGACATGACAAACTCCTCGACCTCGACGAGGACGCGTCCGTGCTCATCGCAGATCGTCGCATCAAAAACCAGCAGATCTCGTGGATCGAAGTCGTTTGCCGCAACGCGTACGTGACTGACACATCGCGCCGGGAGTGGCGCGAAGACTCGCACACGCGTGTACGAGAGCGGCACGTAGAAGTCGGTCGCCGGATCGAAGCCGGGCACCAACGCCTCGCACCGACCGGTCGCCATGTCCATCAGTGACGGATGCAGCAGGTACGCATCGAGGTCGCCGCGAAACGCCACCGGCAACTCGAGTGTCACCAGCGCCTCTTGCTGACCATAGCGAATGGACTGGAGATTCTTCCATCGCGGACCAAATGCCATATTGACGCTTTCCTGATCGGGCACGAACGTGTCCACCCGATTGGAACAGCGCATGGCAATTGCCGGCAGATCCAACGCCGGTGGCTGCGGCACCTCAACGAACCCCGCCGTGGCGGTGACGTGCTCTCGCCACCCGATACTTCCATCGTCGGTGCGGCTCTGACCAGCAATGGCGATGGTGCGACGACCGTCGCCACGGCGCGCGACGTGTACGCGCATCTCCCGGGAGGCATCGTCAGGCACCACGAGCGGCGACATGAACGTCAGATCGCCGATCTCGAGGATTCCGGGCTCCGGACGTGACTGTGCCGCCGCCCGAACAATCTCGAGGTGACCGGTGCCTGGCATCAGTGAACGCCCACCGCGAATCCGATGCTCCGCGATTACCCAGTGTGATGCCGCCGACAGCTCGCTGGCGAACAGCTCGCTGGCGAACAGTTCGCTGCCGTCGCCCGCCCAGAGTCGGCGGCCAAGGAGCGGATGCTCTGGTGCACTCGTACCGTCGTGCCCAGACGCCGCCGCAATTCCCGCGGCCATTCCCACGTCTCGCCAAGCGCTCCAGTTAATGGCCACCACAAACGAGCCATCGCGCGCGCTTCGCTCGTGCGCGAAGGCATCGAGGAACGCGTTCGCTGCCGTGTAATCGGATTGTCCCGCGAGGCCCGCGACCGAACTAATGGAGGAGAAGAGCACAAGCAGGTCGAGCGGCGCAGCGCCAAGCGCACGATCCAGCACTTGCGTGCCGAGCACTTTAGGTGCCAACACCCGCTCGGCACGCTCACGGGACTTGAAGGGGAACAGTCCGTCATCAAGTACACCAGCGGCATGAAACACGCCGTTCAACTCACCGAAGCGCTCACCCGCCCTGCGCACGGCGGCGCGCATCTGCGCTTCGTCGGTCACATCAGCCTGCACAACCTCGACTTCCGCGCCGGCGGCTTCAAGCGCGTCTACCTGCGCGCGGGATCGCGCCGCCGTCGCGCCGCGTCCAATCAGGACCAGCTTCGCCTGGTAGGCCTTCGCGAGATACGACGCGAGCACAAAACCGATTCCGCCCAAGCCGCCGGTGATCAGATACACGCCGTGACGTCGCAGACGCGCCGACAGCTGCTGCAGGTGCAAGGCTTCAAGATGTTGCTCGTAGCGGTCCATGCCGCGCAAAGCGACGGTATCGGCCTGTGA
>JBBARJ010000243.1:0-5379 GCA_040399825.1 Gemmatimonas sp. | reverse complement strand
GGGGAAAGCGGCACAGGCGACCGGACCTGATCTGCCGTATACCTCGCGCGCCAAAAAGGTGCTCGAACTCGCGATGGCGGAAGCCCGCGACCTCAATCACAGCTACGTCGGTACCGAACATCTGCTGCTGGGGCTCCTTCGCGAAGAGAAGGGGATCGCCGCCCAGGTGTTGACCGACGCCGGCGTCAATCTCGAGGCGGCGCGGGCGGAAACGCTGCGTCTCCTCGGCACCGAAATGCCGCAGGGTGGCCAGGCGCCGCAGGCCGAAAAGGCCGGTGGCGTGCCGCCGTCTGCTGCACCGGCGAAGGGCGACAAAAAGTCGAAAACGCCAGCGCTCGATCATTTCTGCCGCGACCTGACGCAGCTCGCTGCGGAAGGACAGCTCGATCCCACGATCGGACGCGCGAAGGAAATTGAGCGCGTGATGGAAGTGCTGACCCGCCGGAAGAAGAACAACCCGGTGTTGATCGGTGAGCCCGGTGTCGGCAAGACGGCGATCGTGGAAGGACTCGCGCAGCTCATCGCCAACGGCGATTGCCCGGATTCGCTCCGTGACAACCGCGTGCTTTCGCTCGACATGGCGGCCGTCATCGCCGGCACGAAGTACCGTGGTCAGTTCGAGGAGCGCCTCAAGGCGGTCATGAACGAGATCGCGCAGAACAAGCAGGTCATCCTGTTCATCGACGAGCTGCACACCCTCGTCGGGGCCGGTGCGGCCGAAGGCGCCATCGACGCCAGCAACATGCTCAAGCCGGCGCTCGCGCGCGGCGAACTGCAGTGCGTCGGTGCGTCTACGCTCAACGAGTATCGCAAGTATATCGAGAAGGACGGAGCCCTCGAGCGTCGATTCCAGACGGTCGTGGTCGAGCCGCCCTCGATCGACGAGACCGTACAGATTCTGCAGGGGCTTCGGAAGAAGTACGAGGACCACCATCGTGTGAACATCCCTGACGAGACGTTGCTCGCCGCGGCCAAGCTGTCGGAACGCTACATCACCGACCGCTTCCTGCCGGACAAGGCGATCGACGTGATCGACGAGGCTGGCGCGCGCGCTCGTCTGGCGGCGCAGGTGCCGCCAGCGGAGGTGGCCGAACTCAAGGAACAGCTGGAAGCGATCAACAACGAGAAGGAAGCGGCGGTTCGCGACCAGAATTTCGAGCGCGCGGCTTCGTTGCGGGACAACGAGCGCGATCTGCAGGCGCAGATTCGTCGCAAGCAGGAAGACTGGGAGCAGCGGCGTCAGTCGCACCGGCCCACTCTGGGCGAGGAAGAGATCGCGTTCATTGTGAGCCGCTGGACGGGTATTCCCGTCACGCGTCTCCAGGAAGCGGAAACGTCGCGTCTGCTCCGGATGGAAGACGAGTTGCACCAGTCGGTGGTCGGCCAGGATGAAGCCATCAAGGCCCTCGCCCGCTCGATCCGCCGCAGCCGCGCCGGCCTGAAGGATCCGCGTCGTCCGATCGGTTCGTTCATCTTCTCGGGGCCCACGGGCGTCGGTAAGACCGAGCTGGCGCGTTCGCTGGCCAAGTTCCTGTTTGCCGACACGTCCGCCCTGATCCGCGTCGACATGAGCGAGTACATGGAGAAGTTCTCCGTGTCGCGGCTTATCGGCGCGCCACCGGGGTACGTGGGCTACGAAGACTCTGGCACGCTCACCAAGGCCGTACGCCGCAAGCCCTACTCGGTGGTCCTCCTGGACGAAATCGAGAAGGCGCACCCGGACGTGTTCAACATTCTGCTGCAGGTGCTCGATGAGGGTCACCTCACCGACAATTACGGCCGAGTGATCGACTTCAAGAACACCGTCGTCATCATGACGTCGAACGTGGGCGCGAAGGACATCACGCGGGGGAAGTCCCTGGGCTTTGCCGGCAACGATGCGCGCGGGGATTTCGAGCGTATTTCGGAAAAGGTGAAGGAGGAGATGGGGCGCGTGTTCAACCCCGAATTCCTCAATCGTCTTGACGATGTGATCGTGTTCCACCCGCTCGGGAAGGAGCACATCTCGAAAATCGTATCGATCCTGTTCGCCGACGTCCAGAAGCGTCTGGCCGAGGAGGAGATCACGATCAAGCTGACCGATGCGGCGACCGAGTTCCTGGTTGACCACGGGCACGACGAGCACTACGGCGCTCGTCCGCTCAAGCGGGCGATTCAGCGGTACATCGAGGATTCGCTCTCCGAGAAGATTCTGCTGGGCGAGTTCTCCAAGGGGGATGAGATCGAAGTCGCGGTCTCGACCACGGAGAAGGAGAAACTGGAGTTCCGCGTCCTGTCCCCTACACCCCAGGTGTAACGCAGGATCAGCGGCGGCCGGACCCATGGGGGTCCGGCCGCTTGCTGTTTCGGTGTATATTCAACGGCTATGCTGAAGAGCGTCCCCCAAAGAACGGCCCGGTTGGTGTTGGCCGGTATCGCCCTGTGTGCGTCTGCGGTAGCCCCTCGTGCGGCGGCCGCCCAAGACGTAACGGGGCGCTGTGCGTCCCCCGACTCCATCGCGATCCGTGGAAACACGCGAACGCCCGATGCGCGCATCCGTGGCGAAATGGGTCTGACGCCCGGCACGCCGCTCAATTTTCCCTCCATTCAGCGCTCCATGAAGGGGCTCTACGCGCTGAATCTGTTCGACGACGTCCAGTTGCTCTGCGATATCGAGAGCGTGCCGGAAAAGGTGCTGACCGTCATTCAGGTACGGGAGCGCGCGATTCTTGGCGACATCAAGGTGGTGGGTCCGAAGAACGTCTCGGAACGGTCCGTGCGTGACAAGATCGACTTGCTGGTCGGTCGTCCGATCGACCCCATGATGCTGGCGAAAGCGCGGGCCCGCATCGACTCGACGTACGAGGCGGCGGGGTACTATCTGGCCCAGGTACGGATCGACTCCGTCACGATGGATGACGAGCGCATCGGAATCACGTACACGGTCGATGAGGGTCGCCGCTTGGCGATCGCAGGTATCGATATCGTGGGAAACACGTCGGTGAAGGAAAAGCAGGTCGTGTCGGCGATGAAGACCAAACCCGAGGGGTTCTTCTGGTTTCGCAAAGGGGAGTTTGACGAAGACAAGTATGTCGGGGATCTGGGCGAGCGCCTCCCCGCGCTGTTTTCGCGACTCGGGCACGTCGATATGCGCATTGCGAAAGACACGCTCATCGTCGATCGCGAAAAGGGAAAAGGACTGGTGCAGATCGGGATCGAGGAAGGTCCGCGATACCGTATCGGCACGTTTGAAGTGGCAGGCAACCGCCGCTTCCCGACGGAAGACTTGAAGAAGTTTTATCCGTTCGAAGGCAATGACCCCACGCTGACGCAGCGCGTGAAGGGCTTGATCAAGCGCGAGGCCGCGGCGCCCGAAGGCATCTTCGATCAGCACAAGTGGGACGATGCGATCGAAAAGGTCAATGCCGAGTATCGCAACAACGGCTACCTCTATGCGCGCATCAATCCAGTGCTTGAGCGCAAGCTGGAGGGAGCGGACTCCGTTCCGACGGTGAACCTGCGGTGGGAGATTGACGAGAAGAATCCGGCCATCGTCAACCGCATCGAGATTCTTGGAAACGACTTCACGGCCGATGATTGCATTCGACGGCAGATCTTCTTGGTGCCGGGTGGCGTGTTCAATCAGGCCGCGCTGATTCGCAGCTATCAGAGCATCGGCAACATGAATTTCTTCGAGTCGCCGATGCCGTTCCCTGACTATCGTCCGGTGAACGATCAAGGGGACGTCGACATCGTGTTCCGCGTGAAGGAGAAGCGGACCGGATCGATCAACTTCGGTGCGTCGATGGGGCAGGGCGGGGTGGGTTTCGGTGGCTTTATCGGCCTCGAGCAGCCCAACCTGTTCGGCCTGTGCAAGCAGGGGCGGCTGAACTGGCAGTACGGCCGGTTTTTCAACGACTTCACCGCCACCTATACCGACCCTGCGCTTCGTGGTTCGCGCGTGTCCGGAGCGCTCAGCGCGTATCGCACGCAGTCGCGCTTCATCGTCGGCAACCTTGGCCAGAACATCCGGACCGGCTCGCAGCTGCGTTTCGGCTTGCCTGTCCCCTGGTCTTACTTCTCGACGATGGCCGTGTCGTACAACGGTGAATCGGCCACGTTCACTTCCGGGCAGATCCAGAACACCTGTACCAGGAACTGCTTCCGCTCGAACCTCGGCCTCGAGTACACCTACGACACGCGTATCGACCTGCCGTTTGCGACGGGCGGCTCCATGCGAACGATCACGGCCGACTTCAGTGGTGGTCCCCTGGGGGGCACGGTCAACTTTCAGCGTGTCACCACGGAGATGCGCGCCTACACCCTGCTGGGGCAGCTTGGTGGAACGAACCCGGGTTCGCAGCCTATCAAGTTCACGATGGGGCTCACGGCCCGCGCCGGCAGCTTGTTCGGCAACTCCGGACCGTTCTTTTTCCAGCAGCAATTCGCGGTCGGTGGCGTCATGTTCGGCCAGCAGCTCCGCGGGTATCCGGAGTTCTCGATCACCCCGATCGGGTTCAACCCGAACACGGATCAGTATCGATCCGACCCGGCGTCCTTTGGCAACGCCTTCATGACCCTCACGGGTGAGATCGGCGTCCGTTTCAACCAGATGTTTTACTTCAACGCGTTTACCGACGCCGGCAACAACTGGGCGTCGGCTCGGCAGATGAATCCGACCCGGCTCTTCCGTTCCGCCGGATTCGGGGTATCTACCGTAACGCCGTTGGGACCGCTTGGATTAGACATGGCGTATGGTTTTGATCGCACGACAGTGGATCTGGTAACCGGACGTGTCCGGCCCGATCCGAAGTGGCAGTTCCATTTCCGACTCGGTCAGCTCTTCTAAACTCGGGACCTCTTATGCGACTTTCCTCGTTCGTTGGCGCTTGCGCCTTGGTGCTTGGCCTGCCTGTCCTGGCTTCCGCTCAGGGTCAGAAGTTCGCTTATGTGAACTCGGCCGCCATCCTCCAGTCCGCCCCCGGCCGGGCCGAAGCGGAGGCGCTGTTCGAAAAGGACATGACGTCGATGCGCGCGGCCGTGCAGAAGCTGTCCGACTCGCTGAATACGCTGCAGGAAGCGTATGCGAAGGAAGAAGTCTCGCTGTCGCCGGCCGCAAAGGAAGCCCGCCTCAAGACGCTTCGCGACAAGCAGGGGGACTATCAGGAGCGCACGCAGAAGATGCAGGAGCAGGCTCAGGCGCGTGAAGCCGAGCTGATGCAGCCGATTATGGACAACGTCCGGAAGGTGCTCGACGACCTTCGTGCCGAGGGTGGTTTTGCCTTCATCTTCGATGTGGCGGCTGGCTCGCTCATCGTGTCGGCCGACAAGAATCTGGATATCACCGACCGCGTGGTCTCCAAGCTGCGCCTCTCGGCACCGCGCGCCACGCCGGCCGCT
>JBBARJ010000242.1:0-5405 GCA_040399825.1 Gemmatimonas sp. | reverse complement strand
ATCCCGAAGCAGGCGGCGTGCTGATGGCCACGGCAGCCGACACCGGCATCGACGCAGGGCAGCGACTCCGCACCGCACTGCAGGCAGTGGGCGGCCGTGGCGGCGGATCGCCCCGACTCGCGCAGGGCGCCGTCCCCGATCCGTCGCAGCTTCACGCCGTGCTCGAGCAACTCGCCTGTCTTCCCCCACTATCGGAGCCTCTCACATGACGATTACCCGCCCGTCGCCGTCGGAACACGCGCCGTTCGCCAGCACCTACATCGACGCCACCGCGACGGCCCTCGACGCCATGGGCACCGACCACCTCTGGTCGCTCTTGGTCGCCCAGCCAGTCGCCCTCGTGGAACTGCTCAGCGCCGTCGACCCCACGGTGGTGGATTTCGCCTACGCGCCCGGCAAATGGACGCTGGGCGAGTCGCTGGTGCACGTGTCGGACACCGAGCGGGTGTTCGCCTATCGGCTCATGCGCGTCGCCCGCGGCGACATGACGCCGCTGCCGGGCTTCGATCAGGACGCATGGGTACCGGAGAGTCGCACCACCGGACGCCCACTTGACGACATTCTGACCGAAATCCAGACCGTCCGGGCGGCCACCCTGTCGTTGGTGAAGTCGCTCGACGAGCAAGCGTGGAGCCAGGTCGGTGTGGCCAGCGGACATCCAATCTCTCCGCGGGCGCTGGCCTGGATGATCGCCGGCCACTTCGCGCACCATCTGGATCTCACGCGAGAACGGTATCTGGCCCGCTGATGTAGTCGACCCATGCCAGCCTCCGGAATTCGCTAGATTTCAGATCTGCGGTGCCCACTCCACTGGCGCGCCTCACCTGACCGAAATTCCGGAGCGTTGTCCGTGTCCGCTTTGCCCGCCACTGCTGCCGTTACCGAGACCGAGCGTCTCGCGATCGATACGATCCGCACCCTTTCCATGGACGCGGTGCAGGCGGCCGAATCCGGCCACCCGGGCACCCCGATGGCGCTCGCGCCGCTGGCCTACGCGCTCTACACGCGGCATCTGCGTCACGACCCGACCGCCCCGCTGTGGGCCGACCGTGACCGGTTCGTGCTGTCAGTTGGGCATGCGTCCATGCTGCTCTACGGCACGCTGCACATGGCCGGCTACGACCTGCCGTTGGCCGAGATCAAGCGCTTCCGTCAGTGGCAGAGCAAAACGCCGGGGCACCCCGAAGTCCATCACACCCCGGGTGTGGAAACGACCACCGGCCCGCTCGGTCAGGGCGTGGCCAACGCGGTCGGTTTCGCCGTGGCCGAGTCGCATCTCGCCGCGACCTTCAATCGCCCCGGTCATGACATCGTCGATCACTACACGTACTTCGTGGCCGGCGACGGTTGCCTCATGGAAGGCATCTCGCACGAAGCGGCCAGCTACGCCGGTCACTTCAAGCTCGGCAAGCTGATCGGCTTCTTCGACGACAACGGGATCACGATCGACGGCAGCACCGATCTCTCGTGCAGCGACAACGCCGAGCAGCGCTTCGCGGCCTACGGCTGGCAGGTGTTGCAGGTGAACGACGTGAACGATCTCGCCGCCATCGACGCCGCCATCGCTGAAGCGAAGGCCGACACGCAGCGTCCGACGATGATCATCACGAAGACGCACATCGGCTTCGGGTCGCCCAATAAGCAGGACACGGCCAAGGCGCACGGTGAACCGTTGGGTGCGGCCGAAATTGCGCTCACGAAAACCGCGTACGCCTGGCCGGGCACGGAACCGTTCTTCGTCCCCGATGCCGCGCGTGCGCATTGGACGGAGCGCGTGGCCACGCGTGCCGCGTCGCACAGCGAGTGGAAGACCAGGTGGGCGGCGTATCAGGCGGCGCACCCCGAACTCGCGGCCGAGTTGCTGCGGCGCAATGCGGGCACGGTTACGGCGGCACTCGACGGCGCCTTCCCGGTGTTCGACGCCAAGAGTGGCAACGTGGCGAGCCGCGCGGCCAGCGGCGTGGTGATCAACGCGATTGCCTCGGCCGCGCCGGAGCTGGTGGGTGGCAGCGCCGATCTCACGGGGTCGAATCTCACCAACGTGAAGGGGGCGACGTACTACGCCCCAACCGCCGCCGCCGGTCGCAACTTCCATTTCGGCATTCGCGAACATGCGATGGGCGCGATCATGAACGGCATGGGACTGCACGGCGGCATCATCCCGTACGGCGGCACGTTCCTGGTGTTCAGCGACTACATGCGTCCGGCCATTCGCCTGGCCGCCCTCATGGGTGTGCAGGCGATCTATGTGTTCACGCACGATTCCATCGGACTCGGCGAAGACGGCCCCACGCACCAGCCGATCGAGCATCTCACGGCGCTGCGCTGCATTCCGAACTTGCTGGTGCTGCGTCCAGCCGATGCCGACGAAGTGAGCGAAGCGTGGCGCGTCGCGATCGCGCATCGCAGTGGTCCGTCGGCCATCGTACTCACGCGTCAGAAGCTGTCGTACTACAACGAGCCGGCGCGCGCGCGGGCCGGTGTGCCGCGCGGCGCGTATGTGGTCGCCGACACCAACGGTGTGCCGAACGTGGTGCTCATGGCGAGCGGCTCGGAAGTCGAGATCGCGCTGGCGGCGCGCGAGAAGCTGGCCGCCAACGGCGTGAATGCACGCGTGGTGAGCTGCCCCAGCCTGGAGCTGTTCGCCCGCCAAGACGCGTCATATCGCGCCAGCATTCTGCCCGCCGGCGTACCGCGCGTGGCGGTGGAAGCGGCGCATCCGATGTCGTGGTACCAGTGGGTTGGCGACACGGGGGCGATCGTGGGCATCTCCACCTTCGGCGCCAGCGCTCCGGCCCCCACGCTGTACGAGAAGTTCGGCATCAGCGCCGACAACGTGGCGGCCACTGTGACGCAGCTGCTGGGCGCGTAGTCAGGTTGGTATGACACGCGGGTGACGCGTGTCGCTGACGGATCGCTGAACTGATCACGCAGAGAAAACAGAGAGGGCGCAGGGGCCGCAGAGAAGAACACTCTCTGCGATCCCTGCGCCCTCTGCGTCTCCGCGTGATCAGTTCAACGCATCACACGAGCCAGGCTTACGGTGCACACCGCGCCAACGAGACCGGGCAACGTTCCGGATCACGCGCCGGCGCACTGCCTTGTCCACCAGGTCCACCGAACGTGTAGAGCGGAAGCCGCAACGTCTGCAGTTCACGGCCCGGAATCGGGAAGTGAATCGGCGTGCCTTCCGGGAGCGTACGCCAGCCACGCGCGTCGAAAAACGCCACGACACCGTTCACGCCGGCGCCCTCGATGCTCTTCTCATAGCGCAACGCATCCCACAAGCTGCCGCAATCGCCGTTTTCCTTGCGCGGCACACAGCCCGCTTCGTTCGGCGGACCGTCCACCGTCACCGCCGGCAGTTCGCCGTTGGCGATGCGCGACTTGTTGATGAGCGGCACCGCTTCCGCGGCACGGCCCAACCGGATGAGCGCCTCGGCCTTGAGCAGATCCATCTCCGTCACCGTCATCGCGACCTGCGGACCCGTCTGGTAGGTGAGATCCACACCGTTGCGCTTGTAGAAGTAGTGCGAGAAGCGATATGTGCCGCGGGCCGCCTGAAAGATGTTGTTCAGGTTGTAGCCCATGTACTTGCCCACCGACGTCGGTCCCGTCGGACCCTGAATGCGACGGTCCTTCGTCGTGATGCGGAACGGCTGACGGCTGTCGTTCGGCGTCGCGACCCAGGTCCGCCAACCGTTCGTCGAGTCGGCCGGCCCTACGAGCCAGTAGCTCGGACGACCAAAGTCGGAAGGACGGCCCGCCGTACGCAGGCGCGCAATCAACCGCTTCCAGTCATCGAAGAACACATCCGGCTGCGCCGACGGCGCGAAATCCGTCTTGATGCCGGCGTCCACACGACGGATGACGTCTGCCCAGTTCACGGCAGCCCGCTCTTCACGCGAGCGGGCCGAGTACACCAGGAGCCGCGCCGCAAACGAGTTCGCCAGTTGCACGAACTGGTCCTTCGTGAGCGACTGATACAGAAAGTTGTCGACGGGGAACGTCATCGTGGGCTGCGCATTCGCGATCGCGATCGCCGCGTCGAGCTGCTTGATACCGAACGTCGTGACCACCTTGTAGTCCACGAACGTCGGCACCTTGCCCGTGAGCGTATCCAGCTTGGTGGTCTCGTCGATCAACGCGCCCTTGTCAAAGTACAGGCCGAGATAACCGTACGAGATGCCCTGCATGAACTTGCCCATGGCCTTGGCCCGAGCGGTACGCGCGGCACTTTCGATCACGAGCCCACGATCGATCGCCCCCACGACATCGTTGGCCGCCGAGATCGTGCGGTAGAACTGATACCACGGCTGCTCGTTCACCTGGCGGCGTGCATTCACGGGACTGTTGTTCCATGACTGTCGCGGCTCGGACGACAGTTCGAGTTGGCCGAAGTCAGCGAAACCGGACGTCATTTCGCGCGCCATCGTGCTGAACGCCCACGCCGGGTAGTCATCGTGCCCCGCCACCGGCCACCACGTGCGAAACGACGTGGCCACAAACGATTCCGTCGTCACCGGCTGCGCCGTGGCGCGCTCGGCATCGGGCCGGTTGGGATTCACCACATCCAGGTCCTGACAGGACGCCGCAATGAGCGTGAGGCCAATCGGCAAAGCGAACTTCTTGAGAGTCGAATTCATGAGTTGAGGCTCGCCGATTAAAAGGTAATTTCGAAGCTGCCCGTCAACGTGCGATAGCGCGGATACGAGAAGCTGTCGACGCGGCTGAGCACACTGCCAACTTCGGGGTCATACCCCTTATATCGCGTGAGCGTCACCAAGTTGCGGCCGATGAGCGACACCGAGGCCTGTTCGGCACCCAGACGCGCCAAAGCACGCGAGAAGCTGCTCGGCAAACGGTACTTGAGCGACAACTCCCGCAGCTTCACGAAGCTCGCATCTTCCACGAAGTAGCTCGTCGGGTCAGCGGCCGAATAGAGCGACACATAGTACTCGATGGGCTTCTTGAGCTCCTGCGCCTTGCCCGCTTGGTCGACATCGCGGCTGCGCTGGTACTGGTACATGCGCTGGTTGGTTTGGTTGTACACATCGCCGCCAACCTGCGCGTCCCACAGCATGAACAGCTGCACGCCACGCCAGCCGATGGTATTGGACACGCCGAAGCGGAAGTCCGGGTTCCCATCGCCAATGCGGGTCACGGCCGCGTTACCCGTCGAGTCGAGCGCCCGGACCGGCATGCCCCACTGATACGACTGGCTGCCGATCGTCACCGCCGGCGTGCCCCACAGGCGCTTGGTCTCGCCATCGGTGTAGGCGTTGCCGGCACCGACGTACACGAGCAGTCCTTCGTCGTTGCGCGCAAACTCACCCGCGCGCGACTGCGCGTCCGCCGGCAGTTCGGACGCGTCGCCGATGAAGCGGAAACCGTACATGTTGCCG
>JBBARJ010000241.1:0-5523 GCA_040399825.1 Gemmatimonas sp. | reverse complement strand
ATCGGAATCTCCGCAATGCGGAATCCGCGCCGCCACGCCCGGAAACTCATCTCGATCTGAAAGGCATATCCGTTCGACCGAACCTGATCCAGCGGGATTGCCAGCAAGACTTCTCGGCGGAAGCACTTGTAGCCGCCGGTGGCATCGCCCAGTCGAAGTCCAGTGACCGCACGCGCATAGATGTTGGCACTGTACGACAACAGCAGTCGCGTCATCGGCCAATTCACCACCGTCACCTTGCCGTCGCGGTAGCGAGAACCGAGCACCATATCGGAGTCGCGGATCGCGGCCAGGAACTCAGGCAAGTGACCGGGATCGTGCGAGAAATCGGCGTCCATCTCGAAGATGAAGGCGTAGTCGCGCTCGAGTGCCCACTTGAACCCCGCCAAATACGCCCGGCCGAGTCCTTCCTTGCCCGCGCGATGAAGAACGTGGACACGTGGATCGGCGGCCGCAAGCCCGTCGGCGAGCTGGCCGGTGCCGTCGGGGGAGTTGTCGTCGACCACCAGAACGTCGAGCCGCGAATCCTGCGCAAGGATCAGCGGGACGATGCGGGTGACGTTTTCGCTCTCGTTGTAGGTCGGGACGATCACAAGGGCTCGCTCACCCAGCGCGAGCGAACCGCGAGCCGGAGTCGGCATTCTGGTCACGTCGTTCGCCTCACGCTGCGAGAACGTCGGCCGCCGATACGGCCTTCCGGTCGAGCGCGAACCCGAGAATCCACCAGAGCAACGCCACGCCAAGTGCCAGTAAAGTCAACAACTTCCCCGTGTGATATGGTGCGCTGTCGAAGCGGAGCTGCACGGACGTTGCACCCGTGGGCAGCTCGAGGCCAATCAGTGTATAGTCGGCCCGTGCAATGGTGGCAGGCTTTCCGTCCACCCTTGCGGTCCAACCAGGATAGAAATTTTCAGAAACGATCAACGCGCTGCCTGAGGGCGCTGGGCCATCGAGTGTGATGTCGATGGCTCCGGCTTGATACCTCGTCACTGTGACGCCGAACGGAACGGGCTCAGGTAACGGCGAGTTGACCGGTTTGGCATCAAAGCTCGAGGATAGGTCAAAGATCGCCACCCGCTTCACATCGAACAACGGGTTGAGCACCGTCGCTTTGGTCGTCGGATCGTCGAGCTTCACGATGAGCGGCGTGACCCAAGCGGCTGGGTGATCACCGGGCAGCTCGTAGAGATAGGTCATCGTGCCCGCCGCGTTACGTACGGGCCCCGCAGCCAACCTCGCTCCCGGAAACGGCAATCCCGGAGTATTGGTGTAGAAGAATCGTGCATTGGTCAGTGACCAGAAGTTCGGATTGGCGATCGATTGGAACCCCTCGCTCTTACCGTAGAGGTCCTGATAGCGGCCGATCTCGTTACCATGATACCCGAGGACGCCACGGATTCCGTGGTGCATCAGCGCGTCGCCGGCCACAAACGGATCATGTGGTGCCATGTTGTCGCCGAGCGGAATCGCGATCACTCGGCCTGGGTCCTTCTGTGCCTTGAGGAAGCGGATGATATCGTCTTCCGCGTACAGCCGGTCTGCGCGGGCAGAAAACGTCCAATACAATCGCTCCACACTCCACAGGTCGAGCGCGACCACGGAAGCCAGCATCCAACCGGCCACGGTCGTATTGAGCGCGCCGCGCGCTACGGCCAGCATGAGCCCAACCAGCGCCAGTACGGCGATCGCCGATCTCCACGCGCCGGCGATGACGCCGGAGCTGTTGGCTGCGATAAGGTCTCCACGCCCGTCACCCGAGATCGAGATCGCAAGGTTCGTGAAGGCGCCCGACGTGGCGAGTACCCCAACCACCAGCGCGAAGCTTGCCCAGCCAATGGCGTAGCGGGTGGTCCCCTTCCCCGCGAGCATCCGCTCCGCGCCGAATGAGGCAAGTACCGCGCAGGCCAAGGCACTGACATACAGGATGGTGCTCGGCGCCCGGAAAAACGTGGAGCCCGGAACGATCGCATACACCAGCCGATAGAACGGTGTATGGCCGCCCCAGGCCCAGATGACCGATACGATCAGCACGCCCAGCCAGAACCAGGCGTGTGAGCGATGCCGATTCCCGAGCCCTCCGCCGAAGGCGAAGAGCGCCAGCACGAGCACCGTCGCGCCGATGTACTCACTATGGAAATGGATGCCGTTCCGGCCCCAGTAGTGCTCGAGTATGCCCGAGAACTGCGGGAGATACATGTTGATCGTTTCTTCGAGGGGAAACGAAAAACTCGTGGCATAGTCGTATCCTTTGCCTCCGGCCCGCGGTGACCAGGGTACGTACTGCTGAACGGGAAGATATTGGACCGCGCCCATCACGGCACCGAGGGCCACGGCACCGAGCGCGAGGGCCAGCCGGGGGAGCGGTCTGGACGGATTGGCGTCGCGAGTGGCTACCGTGGACTCGGAGGTCACGCTCCGCGGACGGAAGGCGACGAAGAGGGCGTACGCACCGCATGTGAGCAACAGGTACTGCAGGAGTTGCGGGTGCGGCGAGAGCACCGCCAAACCGACAATTAACGCGAGCAGCCCCCAGGCACCGCGCCGGCCGTCGCGCATACCGTGAACAAGGGCCCAGAGGGCGGCGGGTAGCAGCGCGCTGACAAACAGTTTTCCGTCGTGTCCCGGTGACGCGTACGACGCGACGGCCCCGCTGAGCAGATATGCAACGCCGCCCACGATCGCGCTGTAGAACTGAACACCGGCCGCCCCGAGGAATCCGACGGTGAAGACGCCGGCAAGGACCATATGGACCACGAAGCCCCACGTCATCGCCATGTCGGTGGGCAGCACCATCCGCAGCAGGAACGTCGGGTAGAAAATGTCGCCGTGCATCGCCGCGATGTACGGCATGCCGCCGAACTGGTACGGATTCCACTGTGGGAATCCCTGTCCATCCCGTAGCGCACGTGCTGCGAACTCACGGAACGAATAGCCGGCGATGTACTGATCCGAATTCGGATTGACGAGAAAAGCGCCACCGAGCGCTGGCCACGCCAGCAGCATCGTCGCGGCAATGCAGACGATCGCCGCCCAGCCTAACGGGAATCGTGGTGACGGTGGCGCTGCGCTCGTCGCGTCAGAGCGAGCCATCGCAAAGGCGGGAGAGGTGATCGGTGAGCACGTTCCAAGCGGGACCGCTCATTCCGCGCGCTGCAGCGCGGCGCGCTGCGAAGCCGGAAGCAAGACGAGGCTGATGAGCCCCGGGAGGACTTCGAGCACGGTCAGCCAGACCCGGGATGTGACGCCGAGTATCACGGCGTCCCCCTGCCCCGCGGCACCAACGCCCACCAGAAAGACGGTCAGAGCCGCCTCCCGGAATCCCAGTCCCCCGGGGGAGAACAGCACGAGGTATCCGATGAGGTAGGACGCGGTGAACACGGCGATGAACAGGGCCGGATCGCCACCGATTCGCGGGGTGACACCTCGCGAGAACAACGCAAATGCCAACCCATACCCCAACCACGACGCCGCGTTCATGGCAGCCGACGCCCAGAGGGTGCTCGCCGATAACTGCTTGCCGGCCAATGGCACGCCTCGCTTGGCGGCGAACCAGGCAAGCACCGGTGGCAGCAGCCGCGGGAGCGCCAACACGCCGGCCACGAAGATGACCGTTGCGCTCAACGCACCGGTTCGGAATCCAGGATAGACGGTGTCGAGTCCCTCGGCGCCCATGATCACGGCGACTCCGAACCCGGCACCGATATTCAGCAGCGTGCCGAGGACCGCCGCACCGGCGGCAGCGGCCCCTGAGACTCCTTCGCGAGCGGCGAGCACACTCAGCGCGCCCACCGACCAGACCTTGCCGGGAATCCAACGACCGAGATTGGCGATGGTCCAGATCCGAACCGCCACCGGATACGCCAGCTCACCGCCCCATCCGCGCAGTAACATGCGCCAACTCTGAATGAGCAGTCCGTAGACCGCGAGCACCGTCGCGCTGGCGGCGGCGATCCATCGCCACTCGACGCGCAATTCACGCGCCGAGGCGCGCATCTCAGTCCACTGTCCGTGAAGCGCCCATGCGATGAAGGTGCCGGTGAGCAGCAGCAACACGAGCTTGAGCGCCGGATGATGCCAGAGACCGCGCTCACGCCATGTCGCCGGTTCCGTCATCGAACGGCCTGTCGGTAGTGGGTGAGATACCGCCCGGCGACGGCGTCGGGCGAAAAGCGGGCAAGCATGTCCTCGCGCGCGGCCATGCCGCGCTGGTGCGCGGTGACGTCGTCGCCGAGCAATCGGGCAAGTGCCTCGCCAAGCGCACGTGTATCGCCAACCGTCACCAGCGTGCCACCATGGTCGGGGCGGACGACATCGATCAGCCCACCGTCGGCATATGCCACCACGGGCGTGCCGCAGAGCTGCGCTTCCACCGCCACCAGTCCGAGCCCTTCTTCACGCGAGGGAATGGCGAGTGCGCACGCCCCTTGGTAAAGGGGGACCAAGGCGGGCTGCGGCAGCGCACCGTACCATCGCACACGTTCCGCGAGACCAAGGCTCGCGGCACGCGCCATCAGTGCCTCGCGCTCCGGCCCGTCTCCGACGACCTCGAGCATCGTGGCCTCGCCAGCGCGTTGTGCGTCGTGCTCACGCATCGCCGGAGACACCATCGCGTCGAGCAGATCGGCGAGACCCTTCTGCGCATTCAGTCGGCCCACGAACAGAATACCGCTGCGCATCGAAACTGTCCCTGTCGACGGATCCGCGGGGGGAGTAAAGTGTCGCGTATCTACTGGCATGGGAGACACAGCCACCGTGGTATCCGGCGCAATCCGGTGCGCCGTGTCTGCGAGCCATCCCGAGACGGCTGTGCAGATCGAGGCCTCGCCGAGCACGGCGCGCATGACCGCGCGCGCCGGCGCGGTATGCTGCGCGAGGCGGACGTCGGAGCCGTGCATCGTGATGACCAGAGGCGGGTCGCCTGCGCGGCGCGAGCGCCAGAGTGAGAGCCCAGCGGGGAACCACCAATGGGCGTGCACGATGTCGTAGGCCTCACCCGCACGCGCTGCCGCATCGATCCGCTGGCGAACAGCGCGCCGCATGGCTCGGAGCAGTCCCAGCAGGGCGAGCTTTCCGCCCCACGACGACATTACCTGCTCGGCCATGTTCCCGACATAGGCGAGCGTCATGCGCGCGTCGGTCGCGTAGCGCACGCGCTCAATGCGAACGCCTTCGAGCATGTCGATGTCCGCAAGGCCCGGCGCCGCCGGCGCGATGACTTCGACCTGCGCCCCGGCAGATTGCAGGGCGACGGCGAGCCGAAGGACAAACGACCCAGCCGCGTCACCGACGAAGCGCGGCACATTGTGGGTCACGAAGAGCACGCGCTGGGCGCGGGGCACCGGAGCGCCGACCGTCAGCGGTAGTCGCGATCGAGGCCGGCGATCACGTCAGGCGTGACCTCGTCGGCATCCTCGTCGGCATCCTCGTCGGCATCCTCGTCCTGCTGCGCACTGGCCAAGTCGTCGAGCTCGCGCCGGAGCTCACGCACCTCCGCCCGCTGCTGCGCGATCTGCTCGCCCAAGA
>JBBARJ010000240.1:0-5537 GCA_040399825.1 Gemmatimonas sp. | reverse complement strand
ACTATCATAGCGCGCCCACACACGGTCGATGGCGTCGTGTGGCCACGCCACACCAACGGCCCGGCCCACGTCGCGTACTTCGTGCAGCGCCGCGTCGATCACGGCCCGCGAGGCCGGCATCGATCGTACGATACCGAACGGCACACGGGCAGCCGCAGCGACTGCGCCGATGGGCTCGATAAACAGGAACTTCTCCCATTGGGCGACGCCCATGTCGTCAGGCATTTCGGCGACCAACCCGGCACCTCGGAGGGCGGCGACGAAGCGGGGGATCTGCGCGTACGCCGCCGACTGCTCCGGCGCCCCGGCCCGACGGCCGAATTCGATGATCGGGGTGACGGCGGTGTGCCGGATGTGCCCCGGGGCCACCTGCTCCACGAGCACCCGGCCCAGCCCCTCGAGCACGTTGCTCGCGCCGAGCGCGATGGCCAGCAGTTCGCTGGCTTCGACCCCGTTCTGCACGGGAATGACCGCCGTGGCCGGCCCCACGAGCGGCCGGAGCGACGGCGCGAGGTTCTCGACCTGCGTGGCCTTCACGCACACAAGGACGACATCGACCACGCCCACCTGGTGTGGATCATCCGTCGCCTGCACCGATGGCAGCGTGAGATCGCCATCGATGCTCTCGAGAATAAGACCGCGCGAGCGCAGCGCGTCGAGCGTCGCGCCGCGGGCGATAAACACGACGTCGTGGCCGGCCTGCTGCAACCGCGCGCCAAGGACGCCGCCGATGGCACCAGCCCCGACCACGGCGACGCGCAGCCGGTCCAGCTGGCGCGCCGCCGTGTCGGTATTACTCACGGCTTGCCGATCGAGAAGCCGGCGATGTGCGCATCCGTGTTGTGACCCATGCGGAAGCCGACCACGCCATCGGTGCTCTTGAGCTTACCAGCCGCGACCAGATCGGCCTTGCTGTAGCTCGCCACTTCGGTGCCGTTGATGATGCAGGACACCTTGTCGCCCTTCACCTGCAGCGCGATCTCCTGCGTCACCGGCTTGCCCTTCGCTTCGGCCTTATGCACAGCCTCGCTCATGCCACCACGCGGTCCGTTCATCTGGAACGGCGCTGGGCCCATGCCGCGCACGATGAAGTTGCCATTGCCATACGCCGCGCAATACAGGTAGCTCTCGCTGTCCGTGCCCATGTCGTTGCCGGCCATGACGATGCCGTACGGATGGGGATGGTTGTTGAGCCCCATGTACTCACGCTCGGAGAACGTGGCCTTCACGACGTAATCACCCTTCCCGTTCATCTCGGGGTTCCAGTACGTGATCGCCGGGCCGGTGGTGGCGTGCATCCCGTCCTTGCCCATGCCGACAAACTTCGCGCTGTCGACCGTGAGTCCGGCCTTGGCCTCCTTGCCATCAACCTTGCCCATCCATCCCTTCATCTGGATGCCGCCCTTCACGGCGGTGGACTTCTCGGTCTCTTGCGCCTGCACGAGCTGGGGCACGAGGGCCAGTGCGGCAGTCGCGAGCGCGACCTGCATCGTACGCTTCATCGGAATACTCCTGATGTGAATCGGTGGGACCGACCGCGAATGGCGGCGAGTCGGCAGATCTGAATGTTTGCGTCGAAATTCGATTGGCGATAGGGTAGAGCGCATTCCGAGACTCGGTTGTGCCACTTTCTCTGGAGGTTTTCATGCCCATGGTCACGACGCGCCTCATCAATCGGCCGGTCTGGTTCGACTTGGCCACGTCCGATCTCATGGCCGCCAAGGCGCTGTACGCCGACTTGTTCGGGTGGACATTCGGCGACTCGCCGGCTGAGCTGGGTTTCTACACGATGGCCTTCGCGCAGGGGATCCCGGCGGCAGCCATCGCGCCGAAGATGCCGGGACAGGAAGCCGCCCCGGTCACGTGGACGGTGTACTTCGGCGTCACCGATGCCGACGCCACGATGGCCCGCATCACGGCCCACGGTGGCACGGTGATGGTACCGCCCATGGCCATCCCGCCCGATCTGGGACGCATGGCAGTCGCGGTCGATGCCGGTGGCGCGGTCGTTGGCCTCTGGGAGCACGGCAGTTTCACGGGCGCCGGCATCGAAGGGGAGCACGGTACGATGTGCTGGACGGAGGTGGCCTGCCGCAACGCGGCCGAGAACGCGGCCTTCTACGCGGCCGTCTTCGGCCTCACGTCGCAACGTCTCCCCGGCGACGCCGTGGAGTACTACACGCTCCACGACGGAGAACCCGCCGTGGCTGGCGTGATGCAAATGGACACGGCCTGGGAGGGCATTCCCCCCCACTGGATGCCGTACTTCGCCGTAGACTCGCTCGGTGCGGCGAACGCGACGCTCACCAAGCACGGCGGCAAGACCCTGCACGGCCCGATCCCGAGTCCGTATGGCAAGATCATGGTCGTACAGGATGCACAGGGCGCCGTGTTCTCGTACATGAGCGAGAACGACTGACAGCGGTCAGCGCACGGCAACAGCACAGCAACCGCAACAGCAAAAACAACAGCCAGAACACGGAGAGCACGGAATACACAGAACCAACACGGATAAGATGAAAAGCGCTTTTGGCTTATCCGTGTTGGTTCTGTGATTTCGGTGTCATCCGTGTTCTGGCTTTTAGCGATCTCGCAGCACACGAATGTCATCGGTCCATATGACCCGTCGGCGCTCCGGCTTGGGACCGAAATTGAGCAAGAGCCCCAGTTCGAGCTTCGAGGATCGCAGATAGCTGATCAGCTGTGCTTCGTGCGCCACGACGATGCGTTCGCACGCTTTCAGCTCGACGATGACTTTTCCCTCGACGACGACGTCGACGCGGAACTCGCCGAGCGCGATGCCCTCGAGCACAACGGGAAATGTGACCTCGCGTTCCAGCTGGAGGCCGCGGCGACGCAGATAGATCGGCATCGCATTCGCATAGATGCTCTCGGGATAGCCCCAGCCGAGTGCGTTGTACGTATCGTAGAACGCGCCGATGATCTCGTGCGTGATGTCGCCGTGCAGCAGTTCGCTCATGGCTCATAAACGGAATGAAAACGGGCCGATCACCTGGTGGTGACCGGCCCGTGCACTCTGTAGCCACGCCGTCATTGCGGCGTCAGTCCTGCGCGAGAAAAAACTACTTCTCGCCGCTCGGGAGCTGCGGCACACCCGTCGCGCCGCTCGACTGCAGCAGGCCGACACCGGTGTACACGACCAGCTTTTCGCGTGTGTCCATGATGTCGAGATTGCGCATCGTGAGCTGACCGATACGATCGAGCGGCGTGAAGAACGCTTCGCCGCGCTCCATCGTCAGACGTTCGGGCTTGTACGTGAGATTCGGGCTGTTCGTGTCCATGATCGAGTAGTCATTGCCACGACGCAGTTCGATCGTGACATCACCCGTGACCGCCTTCGCCACCCAGCGCTGTGCGGATTCACGCAGCATGAGCGACTGCGGGTCAAGCCAGCGGCCCTGATACAACAGGCGGCCAAGCTTCTTGCCGTTCATGCGGTACTGCTCGATCGTGTCTTCGTTGTGAATGCCCGTGACCAGGCGCTCATACGCGATGTAGAGCAGCGCGAGCCCCGGCGCTTCATAAATACCCCGGCTCTTCGCTTCGATGATGCGGTTTTCGATCTGGTCGGACATGCCGAGGCCATGACGGCCGCCGATCACGTTGGCTTCCGTGAACAGTTCCAGCGCGCTGCCGAATTCCTGATCGTTGATCGCGACCGGATAGCCTTCCACGAACTTGATCGTGACCGTCTCGCGCTGCACTTCCACGTCGTCGCGCCAGTGGGCCACGCCCATGATCGGCTGCACGATGTGCATGCCCTTGTTCAGGAACTCCAGATCCTTCGCTTCGTGCGTGGCGCCCAGAATGTTCGAGTCGGTGGAGTACGCCTTCTCGGTGCTCATCTTGTAGTCGAAGCCGCTCTTGATGAGGTACTCCGACATCTCCGTGCGGCCGCCGAGTTCGTCGATGAACTGCTGGTCGAGCCACGGCTTGTACACCTTGAGCGACGGGTTCGTGAGCAGCCCGTAGCGATAGAACCGCTCGATGTCGTTGCCCTTGAACGTGCTGCCGTCGCCCCAGATGTTCACATCGTCTTCACGCATAGCCGCCACGAGCATGGTGCCCGTGACCGCGCGCCCCAGCGGCGTGGTATTGAAGTACGTCGCGCCGGCGGTCGTGATGTGGAACGCGCCACACTGCAACGCCGCCAACCCTTCAGCCACCAGGTTCGCGCGGCACTCGATCAGTCGCGCCTTCTCGGCGCCGTACGCCATCGCCTTGCGCGGGATTTCGTCGTAGTCCGTCTCGTCGGGCTGTCCCAGGTTCGCCGTGTACGCGTACGGCACGGCGCCCTTCTCCCGCATCCAATGCAGGGCGGCGCTGGTATCGAGACCACCGGAAAAGGCGATGCCGACTTTCTCGCCGACAGGAAGACGCTGCAGGATATTGGCCACGGAGAGCTCTGGCTGAACGGTCAGGGATGCGGAATAGACTCGCAAAATACACCGACAGGCTGCAGAATGGCCGCACCCCTTTTCGTGAGCGCGCCGATGCGTCTGTCGTGGAAACAGCTCCTGATCACCGCCCTGCTGGTCGCCCCCCTCTCCGTCGGCGCGCGGGACGCGTACGCCCAACCGTCCAACCCACGCTTTGGACGGTGGCTGCTCAAATCCGATGCACCCGCGCCCACCAGCAACATCATGACCTACGAGCCCCTTGGCCCCACCGGCATGCAGGTCACGATCCAGGCGGTGAACGCGCGCGGCGACACCACCCGCTGGTCGTACGCCACCGAATTCGATGGGCGCGACATGCCCGTCACCGGCAACGCCAGCCAGACGCACGCGGCGGTCCGCCCTATCAGTTCGCTGGTGAACGAGATTATTAACAAGAACAACGGCCGCGTGACGCAGCGACTGACCAATGTGCTCTCCCCCGATTTCCAGACGATCGCCGTGATCTACATGCGCGAAGATGCCGACGGAAAGACCACCGGCGTCACCTTCGCCACCTACACCCGCATGCCCCTATGACCCCGGCTCTGCCACGGACCCGCCTCCGCGCGCCAATGCGGCGGGTCGCCTTGCTGCTCGTTTCGATGCTCTCCCCGGCCGTCGCGCTCGGGGCGCAGTCGTCGGACAGCGCGAAGCCGAACCCTCGCCTGCCCAAGGTGCTCCTGATCGCCACCGGTGGGACGATTGCCGGGGTGCAGGACGCGCCCGGTTCACTGGGCAGCTATCGCGCCGGCACGCTGACGGCCGAGCAGATCATCGCGTCGGTCCCGGAACTGTCCAAGCATGCACAGATCGAGACGGAGCAGTTCTCGAACGTCCCGAGTACGTCGATCACTCCGGCGCAGTGGCTCGCGCTGTCGAAGCGCATCGAGCAGGTGCTCAAGGACCGGAATGATCTGGCCGGCGTCGTGGTCACGCATGGCACCGACCGGCTGGAAGAGACCGCGTTCTTTCTCTATCTCACCGTACGGTCGAACAAGCCGGTGGTCGTGGTCGGTGCGCAGCGACCAGCCACCGGCATCAGCCCCGATGGGCCGATCAATCTGTTGTCGGCGGTGC
>JBBARJ010000239.1:4312-5561 GCA_040399825.1 Gemmatimonas sp. | reverse complement strand
CCTCTCGGTGGCGTCACACTGCCGGCGAACTGCTGATCGGCGAACCACGCGGGAAAGAAGGCCTGCGTGTAGCTCGCGTGGGCGTCGAGATGGGGTCGGGTCAGAGCGGCGGTCTCGAAGGCCGCCAGTCGCTCCCGCGCCGCGCCGGAGAGTCGCGCCACGCCGGCGAGGTGCAGTGGTGGAAGCCACGCACTCGTCACGCCCACCGCGTTCACCAGCACCAGTCTTCGCGTGGCCTCGACGTCCTGCGCCGTCGCGAGCATGGCGATGCCGCCGCCCCACGAGTGACCGAGCACATCCCACCGGGCGATGCCGAGCGCCATACGAAGGGCGGGCACGTCGCCGGCGTCGAATTCAATGCGGGACGCCTGCATGCCCGGCGGCGACGCACTGCGGCCGCGGCCGCGCTGGTCGAAGAAGATGAGCTGCCGATGCGAAGCGAGTGCGGCGAGGGCCGGCCAGAGCAGCGTGTGATCGAACAACAGGCCGCCGTTGATGCACAGCAGCGGCAGGGCACCGGCAACGGGCGGCGTGTGATACACGGCGAAGTCGAGCCCGCGGGCGCGCACGGTACGGTGCTCGAGCGACGGGCGCGGCCCCAGCGATCGGCGAAAGGCGAGATAGCGATCGAGGGTGGACATGCTCACGCCCACGGCACGACCGCATCGACCAGTCGTCCGGTCTCGATGAGCTCGTGCAGCTCATCACCGAGCGCCGTACTGGCGTCGAGAATGGTCTGCCATCGGGTCATGCGTTCGGCTTCGCTGAAGTCGAAGAAATCGCGCCGATCGGGAATGCGTCCGCCGGGCAACGACGCGAGAAACGCCGGCGACGGGGCGATCAACAGCGTGCGCGCGAAGTTCGCCGCACCGGCACGACGCCACGGCAGCGACTTGTCGAACCACCCCGGCACGACATGATCGTAGAAGTGCGCATAGAGTACGAGGCCGGGCCCCGCGCCGTAGTCGAGATCCAGATGGTAATCGGTCACACCGCCGTCCCAGTGCACGCCCGGCGCGCCGGGGATACGCACGCCGTCCATGAGCAGTGGAATCGAACCGGAGGCGAGCAACGCGGCCCGCAGGTTCCCGGGCGTAAGTGCGCGATGCACGGTGGGCAGATCGCGCAGATGCAGGAACGGTGAATCGTCGCCGGCCGTGTGGAAGATCGTGCGCGTCATCTGCCACGCGAGTGAGCGCCGCGTCACCATGTTCGCGGCGGCGGCGAGCGCCATCGCGGTGGCCAGCAC
>JBBARJ010000239.1:1456-4302 GCA_040399825.1 Gemmatimonas sp. | reverse complement strand
GGCCGGCGACCGCTCGACGCGATGCCGCGCGACTCGGCGGTGATCACGTGCACCCGAAACGTGGGGTGCGAGAGAATCTCCTGAACGCCATCGTTGCCGAGCAGATAATCGAGGGCGCGCGTGAGCACGTCGCTGACCTCGTGCGCGTCGGGCTTGGGCGTGTAGCGCTGGCGGTAGATGTACGCCTCATGTCCGCGGGCGAGCGCGGCCACGGCGTCCCGTTGCGCGAGACAGGCCATGCGCCAGCTGCCGATCGACGAGCCGATGAGGTGCAGCGGACGACTGCGCGGCTGTTGCAGCAGGTGCCCGAACAGATAGCGATCGAGTCCGCCGATGCCGATCCATTTGGCACCGCCCGAGGCACCCGGAACGATATCGATGTGGCCGGCACGAAGTCCGCCGTGCTCGCGGAGGTGGGCGAGTGCGGTCGGGCCAGCACGGAGCGTGAGCAGGGAGGGCATTACTCGAAATCTGTCAGAGAGGCCCGTAACCCACCACAGCAACCGCAACAGCCAGAACACGGATACCACCGATCGCACCGAACCAACACGGATCAGCTGAAAAGCGCCTTTTGCTTATCCGTGTTGGTTCAGCAAGATCGGTGGCATCCGTGTTCCGGCTGTTGCGGTTGCTGTTGATTGGCGTCGCGGCTTGCGCCTACTCCGGCGTGATGCGCCGAACGGCCACCTTGCCAGTGGATCGCTTCGTTCCCACGGATCGCGTCTCCTGACCCAACGGCCCGCACGTGGATTCCGGCGACGCCGAACGACAGGCGAATGGGTCGAAGTCGCGACGCGTCGTGGTGGGTACATCGAACGACATCGTGCCTTTGGTCGCGAGGGAACCGTTGGCGACCGCGAGTCGAAGCTGCACCGACCCACAGCTGAGTTGAAGCTCGAGGTCGTTCACCCACTGCCGACTCTCGCACTCGAACGCACCGGCGGGTGAGCTCCCGGGAAGGACAAAGGCGCGACCGGTGGAGTCGAAGCGGATGGCGACGGCAATGCGCCGCCCAGCGACGCTTCCTGCGAGTCGATAGTCACCGGCCAACGCCTCAGCCGGCGTGGCAGCCGCGTGCGATTGTCGGTTCCCAACGCATCCCGTCAGTGTGACGGCCAGCAGGATCATGGTGATGCTCACGACAGCATGCATCGGGCGCCCCGTGAACGAAGGAAAATGCATCAGTGACCGAACACTACGTGATCACCGTCGGCTCCGCTCGTCCGGTCCGCGCCACCAGTTCACTCATCGCCAGCGCCGCCGCAACGAGCTCCGCCAGCGCAACGGCGGTGTCCATGCCGAGTTGCGCGGCGTCCGTTTCGCGCGACTCGATGTAGACGCGAATCGTCGCTCCTTCCGTCCCCGTGCCAGAGAGCCGGAACACGATGCGGGCGCCATCGTCGAAGAGCACGCGGATGCCCTGATTCGCGCTCACACTGCCGTCGACGGGATCGGTGTAGCTGAAATCATCCGTGCTCTGTACGCGACGTGATGCGACCACCGTGCCTGGTAGCGTGGCGAACTGCGCCCGCAGATGCGCCATGACCCCGTTGGCCGCTTCGGTGGGCACGCCTTCGTAGTCATACCGCGTGTAGTAATTGCGCCCGAAGCGCGCCCAGTGTTCGCGCACGATCGCTTCCACCGTCTCGCCGCGCTCGGCCACGATGTTGAGCCAGAAGAGCACCGCCCACAGGCCGTCCTTCTCGCGCACGTGGTCGGAGCCGGTGCCGAAGCTCTCCTCGCCGCAGAGCGTGATGCGCCCCGCGTCGAGCAGATTGCCGAAGAACTTCCAGCCGGTGGGCGTCTCAAAACAGGGAATGCCCAGTGACGCGGCCACGGCATCGACGGCCGCACTCGTCGGCATGGACCGCGCCACGCCAGCGAGACCACGCGCGTAACCCGGCACCAGCGTGGCGTTCGCCGCGATCACCGCGAGTGAGTCGGAGGGTGTGACGAAGAAGCGCTGCCCCAGAATCATGTTGCGGTCGCCGTCGCCATCGGACGCGGCGCCGAAGTCGGGTGCTTTGTCGCCGAATAGTTCTTCGACCAGATCGTGCGCGTAGGTGAGATTGGGATCGGGATGACCGCCGCCGAAGTCGGGCAGCGGCACGCGATTGATCACCGTACCCGACGGCGCACCGAGGCGACGCTCGAGAATTTCGACGGCGTAGGGGCCCGTGATCGCGTGCATGGCATCGAAGCGCATGCGGAATCCGCTGGCGAACAGCCCGCTGATCGCGTCGAAGTCGAACAGCGATTCCATCAACGCGGCGTATGCCGCGACCGGGTCGACGACATCGAGGCGCAACGGGCCGATCTGATGCGCGCCGAGATCGTCGAGGTTGACGTGCTGCAGATCGGCGATCTTGTAGTGCCGCATCACGCCCGCCCGTTCAGCCACTGCATTCGTGAACGACTCCGGCGCCGGGCCACCGTTGCCGGTGTTGTACTTGATGCCGAAGTCGCCGTCGGGGCCGCCGGGATTATGGCTGGCCGACAGAATGATGCCGCCGTGCGCACCGGAACGAATGAGGTGCGAGGCGGCCGGTGTGGAGAGCAAGCCCGCGCGCCCCACGATCACATGCGTGATGCCGTTGCCGGCCGCCATGCGAATGATCGTTTCGATGGCTTCGCGATTGTGGTACCGCCCATCCCCACCCACCACCAGCGTGGCGTCGGGTGGGAGCGCGGCCACCTCGAGCAGTGCCTGCACGAAGTTCTCGAGGTAGTGCGTCTGCTGGAAGACGGTGGTCCGCTTCCGTAAACCCGACGTCCCCGGTCGCTGGTCAGCGAACGGGGACGTGGTGATCGAATGAACAGTCATCGAATCCGTTGGAATCAGGAAA
>JBBARJ010000239.1:0-1356 GCA_040399825.1 Gemmatimonas sp. | reverse complement strand
GAACGGGGACGTGGTGATCGAATGAACAGTCATCGAATCCGTTGGAATCAGGAAAGGCTCAAGAACCGAACAGGCACGACACGGTCAGGTCCACTTGAGATCGACTTTGGTGAGCGGGATCTGACGCACGCGCTTGCCGGTGGCGGCGTAGATCGCGTTGATCATCGCCGGCACGACGGGCGGCAGTGCGGGCTCACCGATACCGGTGGGTGAGAACGCCGTCTTCACGAAATGCACGTCGATGGGCGGCGCCTGACGGATACGCAACAGCGGATAGCTGTTGAAGTTCGTCTGGTCCACCTTGCCGGCGGTGAAGGTGATTTCCTGGCCGTAAGCCTGGCTCATGCCGTCCATCGCCGCGCCCTGCACCTGCTGCTCGGCGTGGTTGGGATTGACGATGTCGCTGCCCACGTCACCCACCGCCCACACCTTGTCGACCTTCACATCGCCGGCCTTGCTCACCGTGACCTGCACGACTTCGGCGAAGTAGCCACGATGACTGAAGTAAAACGCGCAGCCCATGCCCGTGCCCTTGGGCAGCTTGGTCTTGCCCCACCCCGACACCTCGCGCGCCTTCTCGAGAATGCCGATCACGCGCTGCGCATCCATGAGGCCCGCTTGCTGCTGCGGCGTGAGTGGCGTGGCCGGAGCAATTTCCGTCTTGAGCATATCGATGCGGAACTGCAGCGGATCCTTGCCCGCGGCGACGGCACACTCGTCGATGAAGCCCTGG
Organism: Gemmatimonas sp.; assembly: GCA_040399825.1. GTDB lineage: Bacteria > Gemmatimonadota > Gemmatimonadetes > Gemmatimonadales > Gemmatimonadaceae > Gemmatimonas. The sequence continues at coordinate 623 of JBBARJ010000239.1, read as the reverse complement.
AAGGCGAACGACAGCGCGTTCGAGCGCGGTGCGCGCAACGCGCCGGTGGGCACGCCCAGCGGCATGACCGATACGTCCATCTTGAGATTCGGCACGAAGCGCGCCGGATACTCCGTGGGGCCGATGTCGGCGCTCGGCGCAAACTTCTCGCCTTCGCCGAACGTGGCGCAGTGATTCCGGAACGCCACCAGCTTGCCGTTGGCGTCGAGACCACCGGTGAACGAGTGGAAGCCACCCGGACGGAACATGTCATGTTGCAGGTCGTCTTCGCGCGTCCAGAGCAGCTTCACCGGCACCTTGGCTTCGCGCGCGATCCACGCCGCTTCCACCAGCGGATCGTTGTACAGGCGACGACCGAATCCGCCGCCGGCACGCACCATGTGCATCGTGATCTGGTCTTCCTTGAGGCCGAGCGTGTTGGCCACGAGCGCCCGTCCACCCTGTGGCGTCTGCGACGTCGTCCACAGCTCGCACTTGTCAGCCGTGACATGCGCGGTGCAATTCTGCGGCTCCAGCGTGGCGTGCGAGATGAACGGATAGCTGTACTCCGCCTTCACGACTTTGGCCGCGCCCTTGATGGCCGCGTCGAAATCCCCGTCGTGGCGGATCGTGCGCTGCGGTGC
>JBBARJ010000238.1:0-5572 GCA_040399825.1 Gemmatimonas sp. | reverse complement strand
CACGACCTTTCGCCGCGACGTGAAGACCGATGGGCGTCACGCCGTCGTCGAGTTCGGTGCGTCACTCGACGAGGATCTGGCGCGTCGTGACTTCACTATCAACGCGATTGCGTACGATCCGATCGACCATAGGCTACACGACCCGTTTGGTGGGCAGCTCGACTTGACGCGCCGGGTGGTTCGGGCCGTGGGCGAGGCCGACGCGCGGCTGCGCGAAGACCGGCTGCGGGCACTTCGGGCGATCCGGTTCGCGGCGCGTTTCCGGTTCGAGATTGAGTCGGACACCTGGAACGCCATCGTGGGGAGTGCGCCGTTTCTTCCCCGACTCTCGCCGGAGCGCGTCAAGCAGGAGCTCGAGAAGACGATGGAGCAGGTGCTGGCGCCATCCACGGCGTTTGCGCGCTGGCGCGACGCGGGGGCGTTTGCCTCGGTGGTGCCGACGCTCTCGCAGGTGCGCGACGAGACCCTGCGTGCCATTGATGCCTTGCCTCGCCCCGGTTTGCCTGGTCGTCCGCTTCGGAAAACGCTGCGGATGGCGGCGCTGTTCAGTGAGGCGGGCGGGAAGCAGGCGGAGCGCGCCCTGCGGGATCTTCGGTTTTCGAATCAGGACATCGCCAATATCTCGGTGCTCGTAGACCGCTGGACTCGCTTCGGTCCCCCGCTGACGCAGGCGGTGGCTGCCGGCGCGTTGCCGCACGATGCGGCGTTGCGGCGACTCGCGGCGGAGATCGGGCGCATGCGGGTTGCCGCCTTCGTGCGCCTGGGCGCTGCTCATTGGACCGCGGTTGGCGGGGTGAGCCCGGCGGTCGTCCGTCGGCTGCACCGTCGCATGATTACGATTGCGTTTCGCGAACCCATCGAGCTCGCGGATCTCACGGTGGATGGCGACGACCTGCGCAGTGCCGGTATCGCCACCGGTCCAGCGCTGGGGCGGATTTTGCACGCCCTTCTACAAAAGGTCATCGACGATCCGGCGGCCAATACGCGCGACGCGCTGCTCGGGGCGGCTCGTGAGCTTGCGCTCCCCCCGAGCCCGCCTGACGGGGCCGCGTGAGTCTTCAGATGCGAAGCCATATGTCGCCGTTGGGCGACGACGAGGCGGGGCGATTCCGGCCGTTGTCGGACTGGTTTGTCGCGTCCAGGGACGCTGCCGTCCACGTCGCGCGCATCGGCACAACAGCGGAGCGCGCGGTCGATCTGATGCTCGGCTTGACGAGGCATCTAGACCCCGCGGTCGATGTCGTGGTGACCGATGTGCGTCTCGGTACGGAATGGCAGGGATTCGATGTGGCTCTGCCTGATCTGCGTGAGGCGATCGGGCGGCTGCGCGTGCCCTTGGCGACATACGGGGGCGTGGAGATCACGGTGTTCGGGCCGGACGATCAAGTCTCGTTGACTCCCGAATTGCTGCTCGTGATCTACTCGCGCTCGGACCGATGGTTCTTCCTCCTCGAGGGACTCGGTCTGACCGAACGGGCCCAAGCGCCGGTGCCGGTATGGGTGCCATCGCGGTCCACGTTGGCCCCCTCGCCAGAACTCTCGTCCGCGCTCGCCGCCGCGGCGGAACGGCTGGGATTACGCGCGCCCTCGCCGACGAGCGCCCAATGAGCGGAACGCTGTTTGCTGCCAGTGCCCGGGAACCGCTTGCCGCGCGCATGCGCCCGGAGCGCCTGGAAGACGTCGTTGGGCAGCAACATCTGCTCGGTCTCGGACGCCCACTGGGCGATGCGATCCGCAACGGCACCATCGGGAGCGTGATCCTGACTGGGCCGAGTGGCACGGGAAAGACGACGATCGCGAGCCTGATCGGCCGCTACACCCAGCAGACGGTCGTGGTGTTGAACGCGGTGACCGACGGCATTCCGCGCCTTCGTGAGATTGTGGCCGAGGCTGACAAGCGTCGGAGTTATGAAGGGCGCCGCACACTGGTCGTGATCGATGAGATCCACCGCTGGGCGAAGTCGCAGCAGGATGCCTTGCTGCCGCACGTCGAGAACGGCGTCATCACGCTTTGCGGCGCGACGACGGAGGTGCCGGGATTCGCGGTCGTGGGCGCGTTGTTGTCGCGGTCCCGGGTGTACGCGCTGCGTCCACTCATGGTCGAGGACGTGGTGAGCGTCTGTGCACGCGCGCTGGCCGACGAGGGGCGAGGACTCGGGGCACAGCGGCTGCAGGCCGACGCGGAGACGCTGCGTTGGCTCGCCGAGCAGGCGGACGGGGATGCGCGTCGCGCCCTCGGCGCGCTGGAAGCGGTGGCCCAGGTGCTCCCGGTTGGTGCTGCCTTCACGCGGGCGGCACTGGCGGACGCGCTGGGGATGCGCGTCGTGAGCTACGACCGCGTCGATGTCGATCGCAATGCGGTATTGTCGGCATTTCACAAGTCGCTTCGGGGGAGTGATCCACACGCCGTGCTGTACTGGCTCGCGCGCGGCCTGCAAGCGGGAGAAGACGCGCAGATCTTCTTGCGTCGACTGGCGGCCATGGCCACGGAGGATATCGGTCTGGCGGATCCGCAGGCGATCGGGATCGTCATGACGGCCTTGGAGACGTTCCGACGGCTCGGTCCCGCGGAAGGTGAACGGGCGGTCGCTCAGGCGGCCGTGTACTGCGCCGTGGCGCCGAAGTCGAATCGACTGTACCTCGCCTGGGCCGCGGCCCGTGCCGCCGCCGCTGAGTCTCCGTCGGCGCTGGTGCCCGCGCATCTGCTCAATTCCGACATGGCGCTACGCGCCGATCCCGAGCGCCGCGTGTCGTACGAGTATCCGCACGATCATCCCGGGGCGTTCGTCGCACAGGCCTATCAGCCACCGGAACTCCAAGGGCAGACCTACTATCATCCGCTATCGGTCGGCGAAGAGAAACAGATCGCCAAACGCCTCGCCTGGTGGGCGGAGCGCGGAGGACCTCCGGTGGCCGAGTAGCGGAACTCGACCGAGGGCACGGGTACTTAGTCAAGGACGTGGTACGTCGCCGCCGTCGGCGGCGTCTGGGTGATGTAAGCCGACCGATCAGTTCCGAGGAGACGAGATGCGCAGGACGAGGGCGGTACGGCGCTGGATGACGGCGGGAGCGGTCGTGGCATTCACGACGGGCGGCGCGGCGTGCGCCACGCTCGGACGCGCTACGTTTACGGAGCCGGTGGTCACGCTGCGCGAGTTCAATGTGACCGGTCTCGGGCTCACCGGGGGCAGCATCGACGTCGTGCTCTCCGTGTACAACCCAAACGGGTACAAGCTCGACGCGCTGAGCATGACGTATCAGGTGGACGTGGACACCATCAAGCTGGGCAGCGGGGCGCTTGATGGACGGTTCGTGGTGCCGGGGAAAGACTCCTCGCGGGTGCGCTTACCAGTACGTTTCACGTATGCTGGGTTGGGCGCGGCCGGTCGGTCGCTCGTGGCGGCCGGCACCGTGAGCTATCGGGTGCGTGGCGATTTCACGGTTTCCACACCGCTCGGAAATTTCACCCGTCCGTATGATCGGACGGGACGCTACTCCTCAGTGTCCGGTAACGGGCGCTGATCGGCTTCGCCCTCTCAGATTAGGTAGACGCACATCAGCCGCGAGATCATTTCCCTCACGCCGCCCGTCGAGCGCGCGGTGCTCGTCAGTGCCCCGTCGAAGCGTGGCAACGCGCGCCATCAGTCAGACGAACATCTCGAAGAGCTCGCTCGACTGGCCGACACGGCCGGGGCGGTCGTCGTTGGCCGCTTGACGCAGGCGCTCGATCGGCCGCATCCGGCGACGTACCTCGGCAGCGGAAAAGTCGAGGAGCTCAAGCTGCGGATCAATGAGCTCGGCGCCACGCTGGTGATTTTCGACGACGAGCTGACGCCCGCGCAAGGCAAGAACGTCGAGGCTATCGTCGGCACGCGGGTGATGGATCGGGCCGAACTGATTCTCGACATCTTTGCCACCCGGGCGCGGTCGAGTGAGGCGCGTAACCAGGTGGAACTCGCGCAGCTGCAATATCTGCTGCCGCGTCTCACGCGCATGTGGACCCACCTTGAGAAATTCCGCGGCGGCATCGGCGTGCGCGGACCGGGTGAAACGCAGCTCGAAACCGACCGTCGACTCATTCAGCATCGCATCCGGGTGCTCAAGCAGCGTCTCGCCGACGTTGAGCGCGCGCGCGAAGTGCAGCGGGAAGGGCGCAAGTCGCATTATCGCGTTGCCCTCGTTGGCTATACGAACGCCGGCAAGTCGTCGGTCCTGCGGCAGATGGCGAATGACGTGCAGGTGTTCGTGGAAGACCGTCTGTTTGCCACGCTCGATCCTCTCACGCGTGAAGTGGACGTCGGTGACGGCTATACGGTGCTGTTGACTGACACCGTGGGGTTCATTCGGAAATTGCCTCACCATTTGGTCGCGTCGTTCCGGGCCACGTTGTCCGAAGCGAAGGAAGCCGATTTGCTGCTGCACGTGATTGACGCGAGTCATCCGGTGTGGGAAGAGCAGCGCGACGTCGTGGACGGCGTGTTGGCGGATCTCGGACTGGCCGACCAGCCGAAGCTCTACGTGATGAACAAGATGGACTTGCTGCCGCCTGAGGAGGCCTCGGCGGTCCGCGAGCGCGTGGCGAATCTGATTCCCAATTCGCTGTTCGTGTCCGCCATCGAACCCGGCGGTCTCGACGTGCTACGCGCGTCGTTGCTCGACAGTCTGCGTCGTCAGCGTCCTGTACTCGAAGTCCGGTTGCCCGCCGCAAACGGTCGGATGATCGCGGAGATGCATCGCGACGGCGAAGTGCTCGACCAGCGCACCGATGAGGATGTCATCGTCTTGCGAGCGCGTCTCGACGATCGCACGATTGGTCGGCTGCGTCAGGCCGGTGCGCGGATTACCGTGCTCCGAGGCGTCGAACGCGTGAAGGCGCCAGCCGTGCCCGCGGACGCATTCTGAGCGCTCGCTATGAAGAACGCATGAACAAACGGCCGGTCATCAGTGAAGATGGCCGGCCGTTCGCGTTGACATCGATGTCACAGTGGGCGTGCAGGGACTCGAACCCCGGACCTCTGCTGTGTGAAAGCAGCGCTCTAACCAGCTGAGCTACACGCCCGAAACTTCACCGCGCTCGACAACTCACTGCGCGGATCAAGAACGTAACGGAGGGGATCGGCGGTGGGAAGCCCCTCGGCTCAGGTCAAAAGACAAACGCCCCGGTGCGTAGCACCGAGGCGAATGGTCCGGGTGGGACTTGAACCCACGATCCTTCGATTATGAGTCGAGCGCTTTAACCGACTAAGCTACCGGACCGAACGTGGCGATCCACCGCCTCCGCCTGCCGCAAATGTATGTCAACCGTCCGCAATGTGCGCGTCATAGGCCTCGAGGACTTCGTCCGGGGTGACCGTGGCCGCGCCGAGCTTGCCCACCTCGACCCCGGCCGCATAGTTCGCGACGATCGCCGCTTCGAGTGCCGTGGCCCCAGCCGCCAGCATGGTGGCCAGATAGGCGGTGACGGTGTCGCCGGCACCGACCACGTCGTACACCTCACGAGCGGTCGTCGGGACACGATGCACGACGCCATCCGACGAAACCAGTGCCATGCCGCGCTCACCGAGCGTGAGCA
>JBBARJ010000237.1:0-5587 GCA_040399825.1 Gemmatimonas sp. | reverse complement strand
AGACGCCGCCTTGGTACCGGGCGACGCCGGCGTGTGGGCGCACGACTTGTGGATCATGACCGCGAGCAGTTACGCGGTGTATGTCGCAGTGGAGGGGCCGGCGGGCAGCGGCACGGTGGTGGTGCCGATGCAAACCAGCGCCACACGCACCCTGGGCATGGAGCGCGGCATGGGCGCGGTGTTGATCGCGCTCGGCACGCTGCTCGTGGCCGGCATGCTCACGATCATCGGCGCGGCGGTGCGCGAAGGGCCGGTGGCGCCCGGGCAGTCACCGCCACCGGCGCAGGTGCGCGGCGGCCGCATGGCGATGGCCGCCGGTGCGGCGCTGCTCGCGCTCGCGTTGTTCGGCGGATCGACGTGGTGGGATGTGGAAGAGCGCGCCTACCAGCGTCGGATGCTGAAGCCGATCGCGATGGAGGCATCGGTGCGGCTGCTCGACACCGAACGTGTGCTCACGATGGCGATCACCGATTCGCTGTGGCGCACCAATCGCTTCGCACCGATCATGCCCGACCACGGCAAGTTGATGCACCTGTTTCTGATCCGAGCCGACGGCGCGGCGTCGGAGAGCGCCTTGGCGCACCTGCATCCGCTGCGCGTGCACGCCGACACCTTCGTGACGCGTGTGCCGCCGATGCCCGCGGGACGGTACCTGCTCTTCGGCGATCTGCTGTTGCAGAACGGCACCCAGCGCACGCTGGTCGACACCATCGACGTGCCGGTCGCCCCGGTGGTCCCGGGCGACGATGGGGCTGCCGCCGCAGCGGTGAGTTCGGCCGTGCTGCCCGCGCTCGACGCCGATGACGCGTGGAGCGCCGTCACACCCGTGTCGCTCGGTGCGGCGTATCGTTTGGCGAGTGGCGGCATGATGGTGCTCACCGCTGATGCGCGCGTGGACGTGGGGCGCGATCTCCGGCTGGTGGCCACGGTCACGAACGCCGATGGTACCCCTTCGACGCTCACGCCGTACATGGGCATGGGTGGACACGCGATGGTGCTGCGCCGAGACGCTGGCGTGTTCATGCACCTGCATCCCATGGGCACGGCGAGCATGACGGCGCAGGCGCAGCTCATGCGCCGCGAACGCGGTGATACCGCGCTGCTGGACTCGGCGCAGATCGCGACCATCCTGGCGACGGCGGAAACGGTGGACGGTGGTGCGCACGCGATGCATGCCATGGGGCAGGCCGCGCTCGCGTTCCCCTTCGCCTTTCCGACCGCTGGGGCGTACCGCGTGTTCGTGCAGGTGCGCCGCAACGGTACGGTGGAGACGGCGGCGTTCGACGTGTCGGTGGGAGAGAAGGGGCGCTGACGGCAGCCCGCCGTCAGTTCTTCACGCGGATCACGAGTGACTTGGGGATGCCGGGCGTCGCCGCGGGGACGAGGCCGACCGCACCCGGCGTGCGCTGGACGTACGCCAGTACCTCGGCGGCAGAGTCCTGCGGGACCGGCGGATTCGCGCGGCCCTGAAACACGATCGCCAGCCAGTAGCGCTGCATGGCGGCCCGCGTCATTCCCAGCGCCTGACGCGCGAAGAGATCGGTGAAGTCCGCGCGCGCTGACGGCAGCACCACGGTGACGGGCTGCTTGGTGGGCCAGATCGACTGCTCACCGCGAAAGATACGGCGAAGCTCAGGGACGCTCACCTCGGAGAGATCGGTGCCGTTGGCCACCACGACGAAGTCGAAAGGCGCCGGCACGCCGGCCGCCACCTGCGCGGCGAGTGGACGCCATGACGGCAGCAGCGTGGCGGCGGCCAGCAGTAGGCAGAATCGTGAGATCAACATGGGCACCTCTTAGAAACCGTACGCCAGCTGCACGCGAAGCCCGAAGGCGTGCGTGAGGTGACCGTGGCGGTCCGTGCTAGTGGAGTTCATGTGGTCATCGTGCACGTTACGTTCACTGCGTCGCTCGACCTGTGCCTTGATATTGACCAACGGGGTGAAATCATACCGGTAGCCCACACCGATCTTGCGCTTCTCCAACGGGTACACGTGCAGGTCATTGTCCGCCACGTGAATCAGATCGCCAAAGACGTACGGCACCCCGTGTTCACCGAGACGAACCCCCAGATATACGAAGTTCGCCACGTTCCGCGCGCCCCCGAGACTGTCGGTACCGGACACGTTGTAGCTGAATTCGTTGAGCAGTTCGACGCGCTCGCTGAACCAGGCGGCCGAGGCACTGGCGAGCTGAAAGGTCAGCGGCCCGGAATAGAAGCCGGTGGTCGGCCGGCTGGGCGCGGTGGTATGGCCACTGTGCGTGCCGTATGCATTCTTGGACATGTGATCGTAGTAGTACGACGCGCCGAGTCGGAGGTTTTCGTGCGGCTTCACATGCAAGGCCACCAGCGACGACGGGGACGTGCCTTTGGCCGACGCGTCACTGGACCCGATTCCGTTACCCACCATCACGTCGTAGCCGAAGCGGGCCCTACCCAGATTCTGTCCCTGCATCTGGACCCCCAGCATATGCAGCGGGACCAGATGGCTGAACGCCAAGGGACGGTCGATCACGGGGAAAAACAGCCGTCCGTGGTGGAACGAGTCGTTCCAGTAATTGGCCGGGGTATGCACTTTCCCGACAGTGACGGCGTGTTTGTTGCTGTAGCTGAATTTGACCAGTGACCGCTCGATGCTCGGCAGATAGTTCGTCGCCGACGCGCCGTTGAAGCGGACCACGTACTCGCCGAGAAAGGAGATGCGGCTGCTTAACGACGACGCTATGAACAGGCTGTGTTCGCCGAGCGAGAAGTAGGCATCGGTGGCACCTGCCTCGCGATTGCCTGTGAGCTCGACGTGGCCAAAGCCGTTCACCTGCGTTTGACGTGTCTGCGCACCGGCACGACCGGCGGCGGCCACGACCGCACTCCCTAGGAACAACAGTCCAATCAACCGCATGCGCGGCACCCCTCGCTGTGAAATGCGACACCGATGCGGCGACACCGCACCCCTCGATTCCATAGTATGGCAACTTTCGGCCATCCGTCGCAATTCTTGACCATATTGTGACGACTCGCATTCAGGCCGGCCACGTTGTGGTGCGGTGACCTATCCAGCGGTGCCAGTCGTCCGCCGGCGACCCCTAGAGATGAACGTCGAGACATGCCCCAGACCATCGCGATCCAATCGGTCAACATCAGCGGCCTCGCCCCGCTTGTGCCGGGCGTAACGCGCACCCGCACCGGGATTCACAAGCAGCCGGTGTCTGCACCGATCGCGGTGACGCTGCTTGGGCTCGAGGGCGACCGGGTCGGGAACACCAAGCATCATGGCGGCCCCGATCAGGCGATCTACCTGTATAGCGCCGACGATTACGCGTGGTGGCACGCGCAGCTTGGCTCGCCGTGCAGCCCTGGCCTATTCGGAGACAATCTCACCATCGACCGCTGGTGGCCTGATCCCCGGATCGGGGACCGGCTCACGATCGGCGACGTGACGCTGGAGCTCACGGCGCCGCGGATTCCCTGCAACACGCTGGCCACGCGCATGGAGGCCCCAAACTTCGTGAAGCGGTTTGCCGACGCCGGACGCCCCGGCGCGTACGCCCGCGTCATTCACACGGGGATGATCGCCGCTGGTACGACGGGCATCATGCAACCGTCCACCCACCCGTGGCCCACGATCGCCGAGTTGAATGTGCTTTGGTTGCGGAAGTCACGTGACGCGGCTGCGCTACGCGCGATGCTGGCCGCACCGGTGGCCGCGCGCTACCGGGAAAAGCTCCTGCTTTGGGCTGGCAGCGCCGCATAGCGAGAGCGACGCGTTTGCGCGACGCGTTTGCGCGCAGCGTTTGCGCGGAGCGCGTGGCGGACTCGGCACGCCGTCTATCGCGCCAATATGTCGGCCAGCACCGCCCCCGCGGTGGCCCGCCCGCCGGCGCCGGCACCCTGAAATACCAGTGACCCGGCGCTTTCGCTCTCCACCACGATGCGGTTGAACGGACCGGCCACTTGGGCCCACGGATCGTCGCTGGTGATGCGGGTGGGCCGAATCCGTGCGACCAGCTCGTCGCCTTCGCGTGCGCAACTTGCAATCAGCTTCACGCGATCACCGTCGAGCGCCACGCGCGTGGCCCAGGCAGCGGTCTCCGCATCGATCCCACGTCGCGTGACCGTGAGGGTGGCCGGGTCTGCGCCGAAACACATCCACGCCAGCATGCGCAGTTTATCTTCGGCGTCTTGTCCGGAGAGGTCGCGTGTGGGATCTGCTTCGGCGTAGCCTAGCTGCTGCGCGGTGGCAACGGCGTCGGCCAGCGATGCGCCCTCGGCCACTTTCTCGAGCACGTAGTTGCTGGTGCCGTTCAGAATACCGCTCACCTTCGTGATGCCCACGCCGGCGGCACCGCTGCGTACGCACCGCACGATCGGAATCGCGCCGCACACGGCACCCTCGAAATCGAGGTGCGTGTCGGTGTTGCGCGCGAGCGCCGCGAGCGCCGCGCCGCGCTCACCAAGCAGCGCCTTGTTGGCCGTGACTACGCGGATGCCACGTTGCAGTGCCGTCTCGACCAGCGTGCGGGCCGTGGTGGTGCCGCCGATCACCTCCACCAGGACGTCGATGTCGTCGCTGAGCAGCCGTGCGGGATCGGTGATGCACGCATCCGGCGCGGCGATGCCGCGGGCAATCGCCTGCGCGAGGGCGGGGCGCGGACGTGTGGCGTCACGGACCAGCACGCGTGCCACGTGAATAGGGTGCGCCTCACGCAATGGCTGCGCGCGCTCACCGAAAAGGTCGAGCAAGCTGCCGCCCACATGGCCGCAGCCGGCGAGCGCCACCCGCAACGGACGGACGCGCGGTGAAATGGCGGTGACAACCGGTGTGGGCGAGACCGCACGGGCTTCCGACTCCGCCACGGCCTTCGCGATCACCGCCGACACGCGGTCGACTTCGAGTAGAAATGCATCGTGCCCGTGAATGGAGGGGAGCTCCACATACGTAGCGTTCGCTGCCGTGGTCCACTCCTTCACGCTCTCGGCGGGATAGAGCAGATCACCGGGAATGCCCACACCGATCAGTCGGTCACCGACGGCCGAGAGCGCGGCCGATAGCCCGCCGCGATCGCGACCGACATCGTGTTCGTCCATCGCATCGATCAGCGCGCCGTAGCTGGTGGCGTCGAACCGGGCGACCAGTTTCTCGCCATGCACGGCGAGCCAGTCGTGCACCTGATACGTGTCGTGCTCGCTGCGCGACCGGCCAAAGCGACGCTCGAGCCCTTCTGGTGTGCGATAGCTCAGCATGCCAACCATGCGCGCCAACGCGAGTCCTTCGCGTACGCCGCCCACGGCGATCGCGCGACGCATGATGGCGTTCCATGCGATACCCTGTGCCGTCTGCGCCGCGGGGGCGGCCAGCACGACGGCCGATCGCACGCGCGCGGGAAAGCTCGCTGCGAATTCGAGCGTGACCATGCCACCCAGTGAACCGCCACACACCAACAGCGGCGCGCCGACGCCGAGGGCGTCGAGGAGTCTCGCCAGCAGTGCGGCTTGATCGCGGGTGCTGAACGGCGGCAACGCATCGGGATTCGCGTTGCTCGGTCCGGTGGTGCCATCGCAGCCGCCCAGCAGGTTCGCGCACAGCAC
>JBBARJ010000236.1:0-5590 GCA_040399825.1 Gemmatimonas sp. | reverse complement strand
GATGCCGCTGTCGAAAACGCGTGGCTACGGGCCCGGGCATTTCTCGTTCAACGTGGCCGGTGGCCGCTGCGAGCAGTGCGAAGGCGCGGGGGCGATCGAGGTGGAGATGGTGTTCATGGCCGACGTGTTCGTGCCATGCGACGGGTGCGGCGGCAAGCGCTTCAAGCCCGACGTGCTCGAGGTGCGGGTGCGCGGCAAACACATCGCCGACGTGCTCGAGCTCACGGTGGACGAAGCGATCAAGTTCTTCCCCCGCGAGGACAAGCTGGCGCAGGCGCTGTGGCACGTGCAGCAGGTGGGGCTGGGGTACCTGCGTCTTGGGCAGCCGGCCACCACGCTCTCGGGCGGCGAGGCGCAGCGGTTGAAAATCGCCCGTGAGCTGGCGCTCACGGCCCGAGGCGGCGCCCGGAAGTTGTACGTGCTCGACGAGCCCACGACGGGGCTGCACCTCGAGGACATCCGCAAGCTGGCGCAGGTGTTCGAGCGCCTTCTGGATCAGGGACACACGCTGGTGCTGATCGAGCACAACCTCGACGTGATCAAGCTGGCCGACTGGATCGTGGACATGGGCCCCGACGGCGGCGACGGCGGCGGGCATCTGGTGGCGATGGGCCGACCGGAGGAGATCGTGCAGGTGGCGGCGTCGCACACGGGGCGGTGGCTCAAGACGGTGCTCCCCGCTTGACTCAGTCGGGTGGGGTGACGATACTATGAGGCTCTTGCATGGCCGTTCGCGGTTGTGTGAGGCGGCGGCGACGGCCGTCGTTATTCCCGGGTAGCTCAGCCAGGTAGAGCAGGTGACTGTTAATCACCCTGTCGGGGGTTCGAGTCCCTCCCCGGGAGCTGAACACAAGGTTTGCATTATGAAGGGCGGTCGCCGAAAGGTGGCCGCCCTTCGTGCATGTCAGCGATACTTTCTGCATGGCCAACGACATCCCTGCCGGCATCCGCATCATCCGGGGGGCGAACCGCACCCTCGGGCGCGTCGCCCCATCGCTGGCCTCGCGACTGACGCGACGGATCTTCTCGACGCCACGCAAGTTCACGCCGCGCGAATGGGAGTTGCCGTTCGAGGCCACCGCCAAGCGCGAGCGCCTGCCGGGCGGTCTCTCGGTCCTGCGGGCTGGCGACGGCCCGACGGTGGCGCTCATCCACGGTTGGGAAGGACGAGCCACGCAGTTCGCCGCCATGGCCCCTGCCCTGCTCGCGCGCGGCTTCCACGTGGTCGCCATCGATGCGCCGGGTCATGGCCATTCGCGGGGCAAGGAGTCCGACCCCTACCGGTTTGCCGAGGCGTTGATCGAGGTCAGCGCGCGCTTTGGCCCCCTGCACGCGGCGGTCGGGCACTCCATGGGAGGCGGCAGCGTGGCGTTGGCCCTCTCGGCGGGACTGTCGTTAACGCGGGCGGCGATCATTGCCAGCCCGTCGTCGCTGCATGATGTGTTGCACCGCTTTTCGGCCGCCATGCATCTGTCGCCTCGGGCCACCGCGCACTTCGTACACGACGCCCGACGGCGCATCACCGCGCGCGGCTATCGCACCGATGACATCGAGGGCGCGCTGCGATCGGTCACGGTCCCGGCGCTGGTGGTCCATGCGCTCGACGACAAGGAAGTCCCCTTCGCCGATGCGCAACGGATCGCGGGCTTCTGGCCTGGTTCCACGCTGCTGCCGGTGGAGCATGTAGGGCACCGGCGGATTCTGCGCGACCCGATCACGATTGCCGCCGTCGCCGAGTACCTGTCGGGCGACGCATCTAGCGAAGGCTGACGACCTGAACCGCATCGCCAACGCGGATCACGCCGGGCTCGCGATGCGTGGTGTTCATGCCGAAGATCACGCCGCCGTCGGCGCGACGATACTGCGCGAAGGTGCGCAGTGGTTCCTGGCCGCTCTCCGCCGTGTCGGGATCGACGGTGGTGAGCACGCAGCGGGTGCAGGCCGACCCGACGCTCAGTGACACGTCACCGATCCGGATATCGCGCCACGTGTCCTCGTCGTGTGGGAGCGTGCCGGTGAGCAGGATGTTGGCGCGGAACCGTCGCGGGTCCATCACCTCAGCGTGACCGCGCTCGACCAGACGCGCGTTCAGTGCGTCCACGCTGGCCATGCCGAGCAGCAGCAGGGGCGCGCCATCCGACATGGCGACATAGCGGGAGTCTGGATCGATCGAGCCCGCGAAACGCGCTGCGAGCGGCCGGCGATCCACGTCGGCCAGCCGCAGCAGTCTGCACGGGCGGCCGACGGCGGCCGAACACCAGGCGGCGGGCACGTCACCGGCATCGTGCACCACCACGTCGTCATCCCACACGCGAACCAGCCGCGTGGGCGCGGCGAGATCGATCGTGTCGAGCGGCACGTCGAGCGGTGGCAGTCCGGGCGCCGTAAGCCGGAGGCCGCCGTTCCTATCCTCCGTGAGGAACGACGGGCGAATAACACCAGACGGTGCGTCTCGCGCGCCGTGATCATCTCGCCGTTCGCGTCGACGTTCGCCTCCGCGAGCACCCAGCGCCGGTCGCCGACGGCGCCGCGCGCGTCGAGCGTGATCTCCTGCACGCGAATGCCAGCCGCCGACTTGAGCGGATGCACGTACAGCGAGGCGACCCGCGCGGTGGTGACGAGGTTCACGGCGTGGCCGTCGGCCGTGACGCCGTGCGGCGCGCGTTCCAGTACAGGTACACGGGCACCCCCAGCGCGAGGAGTCCCGCGCCGCGCGCCGCATTACCGGGATTCGAGATGACCGAACCGATGACCACATAGATGGCCGCCGCGATGAAAATCAGCGTCGTGAACGGATGCCCCGGTGCCTTCGTCAACGGCGACGCGCCGTCATGCCGTTGGGCATCGCGCCGCCGCAGCACGAACAGCGTAGCGGCCGTGGACCCAAAGAAGATCCAGTCGGCGAACACCACGTAGTCGAGCAGCTGACCGTACGTGCCCGTGAGCAGCAGGGCCAGCGCCACCGCGCCCTGCGCCACCAGCGCCACCACCGGCGTGCGCGTGGTCGGATGCAGCGCCGCCATGCTCTGAAAGAACAACCCGTCGGCCGCCATGGCCTGATATACGCGGGCCGACATGAGGATCACCATGCCCAGGAAACCGATCGTGGAGGCGACGATGCCGCAGGTGATGAGCGTGCGTCCAGCCGGACCGAGGTAGACGAACATCGTGTCAGCGGCCGGCGCGCTGCTGGCGGCCAGACCTTCCACGCCAAGGGCACGCAGGTAGGCCAGGTTCACCAAGAGATACGTGGCCGCCACGATCAGCACACCAAGAATCAGCGCGCGCGGCAAGGTGCGGGCAGGATCACGCAGCTCCTCGGCCACAGCATTGGTCTGCTGCCATCCCCCGAACGAGAAGAGCACGGGCACCAGGGCCGCCCCCATGGCCACGACGCTGGCCATCAGGCCCTGCGGCGGTACCAGCGTTGCAGCGGTCACGGTGGGCACCGGCAGCGCGTGCGTCGGCGACATCATCAACGCGGCGACCACCAGAATGGCGATAGCCGACAGCTTGAGGACGGTGAGCACGTTGCCGGCGGTGGCGCCAATGTTCACACCCAACACGTTGAGCAGCGTGAGGATCACGATCAGGGCGATGGCGATCGCCCGCGCATGCTCCGGCGCCATTCCCAGTAACGTGGCCAGATAGCTGGCCCCGGTCATCGCCACGGCGGCGATGGCCCCGGTGGCCATGATCAGGAACAGCGCCCAACCATACAAAAAGGCCGGCAGCGTGCCGAATGCCTCTCGCAGATACACGTACGTGCCCCCGGCCTGCGGGCGGCGGGCCCCCAGCTCGGCGTACACGAAGCCGCCGATGATGGCCACTACCGCCCCGATGCCCCATGCGGCCAGCGTGAGCGGCGCGGTGCCCACCCGCTGCGCCACCACCGACGGGGACAGGAAGATGCCGGAGCCGATGATGCCGCCGACGACCAGCATGGTGCCGGAAAAGAGGCCAAGGCGGGCGGCGTAACCGACCGGCGGGGGCGCGTGGATATCCATGGCGCCAAAGTGGCCTGTGTACATTTCGAGCGCTACCAGTGACCTCTCTTCGACTTTCCGAACCATGACTCTGCGGTATCGCGTCGGTTCCCTCACCGCGGCCTGTCTACTGGCGCTCGGGACCACCGTCGGACTCGCCACGGCCCAACAGGCGCCGACGATTCCCTACGAAAAGTTCACGCTGCCCAATGGCCTCGAGGTGATCCTGCACGTGGATCGCTCGGTGCCGATCGTGGCCGTCGAGAACTTCTACAAAGTCGGCTCCGGCGACGAGAAGCGCGGCCGCACCGGCTTCGCGCACCTGTTCGAACATGTGATGTTCATGGGCTCGCAGAGCGTCCCCGTGGGCAAGTTCGACGAATGGCTCGAAGCGGCCGGCGCGAGCAACAACGGCTCCACCAACTTCGACCGCACGAACTATTATGAGACGGGTCCGTCGAATGCGCTGCCCCTCATGCTGTGGCTGGATGCCGATCGCATGGGGTGGCTGCTGCCCACGATGGACAAGGACAAGCTCGACCTGCAGCGCGACGTGGTGAAGAACGAGCGCCGGCAGAGTTACGACAACGTGCCCTACGGACGCGCCTACGAGACGCTCCTGCCGGTGATGTTCCCGTCGAATCACCCGTACTCGTGGCCGGTGATCGGTTCGCTGGCCGATCTCAGTGCCGCGTCGGTGCCCGACGTGAGCGATTTCTTCCGGCAGTACTACGCACCCAACAACGCCACGATCACGATCGCCGGCGACTTCAACGCCGACTCGGCGAAAACGTGGGTGCGTAAGTACTTCGGCAACATCCCACGTAATGCGGAGATCGCGCGTCCGACCGTGCCAGCCGTGGCGCTGAAGAAGGACACCGTCATGATGATGGAGGACCGCGTGCAGCTGCCGCGCGCGTACTACGTGTGGCACAGCGTGAAGACGTTCAGCCCCGACGACGCCGCGCTCGATGCGCTCACCGACATCATTGCCGGCGGCAAGAGCTCACGCCTGTATCGCACGCTCGTGTACGAGAAGCAGATCGCGCAGGACGTGAGCATGGGCAACAGCTCGAGCAAGCTCGATGGCATGATCATGCTGACCGCCACTGCCAAGCCGGGCGTGCATCCGCGCGAAATCGATGCGGAGATCGCCAAGGTGATTGCCGACGTGGCCGACCGCGGCGTGACCGAACGGGAATTGATTCGCGTGAAGAACGGCATGCGGGCCAGCACAATCGATCGCTTGTCGAGCGTGCTCGGCAAAGCCACCCAACTCAGTTACTACAACTACTTCGCGGGCACCCCGGACTACATGGCCAAGGACCTCGAGCGCTACGAGTCGCTCACGCTCGCGGATATCCAGCGCGTGGCGAAGCAGTACGTTGCCGGCCAGCCAAAGATCGTGCTCACCGTGGTGCCGGAAGGCAAGAAGGACCTCGCGTTGACCGCAGGAGGCCTCCGCTGATGCGCCACACTCTGATGGTTCTCGCGTCGCTGGCGTCAGCGCCGGTGATGCTGTCCGCGCAGCCCGCGGTGGCGCAACCGGCATCAGCCACGCCGCCCACGCTAGGGGCACCGAAGCCGCTCACGCTCCCCACCAT
>JBBARJ010000235.1:0-5592 GCA_040399825.1 Gemmatimonas sp. | reverse complement strand
ATCGCGTCCGCCCCGCCATACCGCGTAAGTATGAGCGTGAACACCGACGGTTGGACGGCGCGCTCCCACACCGTGCCCATTTCCTGGTGTCCCGCCACCGACAGTAGCTCGGCGCCTCGCCGTTCGCGCATGCGGACCGTGCGCCCCACGAGGTCGGGCGCATGGCGGGTGTCAGCGTCCGTGAAAAGCAACAGCGATCCCGTGGCATGCGCCGCGCCCGACTGACAGGCCCACTGTTTGCCGAACCAGCCAGCCGGTAAGTCCGGGGCGTTCACGATCGTCACCCGGGGATCGCCGCCGGCGGCCTCGCGTGCCAGGTCGCCGGTGCCGTCGGTGGAGTGGTCATCCACCACGATGAGCTCGAGGTCGGGCCAGGTCGAGGCGCGGATGCTGCGTATGCACGCCGCGATGTGGAGCGCCTCGTTGCGGGCCGGGAGGACAATGCTCACCCGCGGTGTCGGGGCGGCGGTGAAGGCCGCCATGTCGATGTCGTCGAGGCTTGGCGTGGACTGGAGCCGCTTCGCCAACACGAGCGGAGCGGCCACCCACGGCGCGGCGGCCAGGGCGGCCGAAGCGGCACCCACCAGTGACATCGACGGCAAACCCGGGAGAAAGCTCAACATTGTGTCGGAAAGGTGGCCGTTCGGCTCGCGCAGCGGCAGCGTTCCGCATGCATCGGGATGACTCGGGACAATTCCGTTGCTCGACCGAGTCACGACCGATACGTTCACGCATGGTCGCGGCCGCTGGTTCTTTCGATCTTCGCGAGGGAAACCCTCGTGGTGCCCCTCACGCGCGTTCCCTCCGCGTGCCGCCACCGCTGCCCGCCGGCGCCCGGGTCGCGATGATCTCGCCATCCGGACCGCTGCAGGGGCCCCACGAGCTCGAGCGTGCCGTCGCGACGGCTGAGTCGCTGGGGTGGGAGGTGCAGGTCGGTCAGCACGCCCTGCGCCGAACCGGCTATTTCGCGGGCGACGATGCGCAGCGTGGCGACGATCTCCTCGACGCGCTGCAGGACGACCGTATCGACGGCATCTGGTGCCTGCGGGGCGGCTATGGCGCGGCACGCGTGCTTCCCCGACTTTCGGTCGAACTCCTGCAGCGCTGTCCGAAGGCGTTGCTCGGCTACTCCGACATCACGGCCCTCCATGCCGCGTGGCAGCACGCCGGTCTCGTGAGTTACCACGGTCCCACGGCCCGCGCGCCCCTCTCCGATTTTTCGCGTGACTCCCTCGTGCGCGCGCTGCAGGCTGGCACCGATAGCTGTGGTGTGGCCCTCGATGCGCGCGTCGTGCGCGGGGGACACGCCACCGGGCGGCTGGTTGGCGGCAATCTTGCGCTGTTGTCGTCGCTGTGTGGCACACCGTGGGCCGTCGATGGTCGCGGCGCCATCGTGGTGCTCGAAGACGTCGGCGAGGCCACCTACCGTCTCGATCGCATGCTGACGCAACTGCGGCTCGCGGGTGCCTTCGACGGCTGTGTTGGCGTGGCCGTCGGGCACTTCACCGACTGTCCCGACACCACGGATGACGGCACGCGCACCGTCGAGGCGATCGTGATGGAGTTGGCTGACGTGTTACAGGTCCCGACGCTCCAGGGAATTCCGGTCGGCCATATTTCGGATCAGTGGACGGTGCCGTTCGGCGCGATGGCGACGTTGGATGCCGACGCACGCACCTTGTCCGTGCATCCCACCGCGGTTTCGCGCGATGGATAACTCACTACCGAGCACGCTTATGAAGACCGCCCAGCAACTGATCGCCGAAGCGAAGGCGAGCGTCGCCGAAGTCACGGCGCGCGAAGTACAGGACCGCCTCGCCGCCGGTGAGCCGGTGGTGCTTATCGACGTCCGTGAACAGAACGAGTGGAACCTTGGCCACGCGACACCGGCACAGTACATCGGCCGCGGCGTCCTCGAGAGTCAGATCGAAGCACGCGTGCCCCGTGACGCACAGGTCGTGCTCATGTGCGCCAGCGGCAATCGCTCCGCGCTGTCGGCGCGTACGCTGATCGAAATGGGCTACACGAACGTTGCCTCGCTGGCCGGGGGGTTCCGCGATTGGGTCGCCTCCGGCGGCGCGGTGGCTGACTGAGCGATTCCGCGCGCGACCAACGCGTGCAGCGGGCGCTCCAGCACGCGGACGTGTCGCGACTCGCCGGTCGTTTGGCGAGCCGCGTCGCCGTCGATGCGTCACCGCTGGCCGAGTCGCGGTTGGCGGCGGTATCTGCGGTCTTGCGTGTGCTCGACGGTGCGCCCGAATTGTTGTTCATCAAGCGCGCTGAATTGGCGCGTGATCCGTGGAGCGGCCACATGGCATTCCCCGGTGGCCGCCTCGAACCCGGTGATGCGTCGCTCGAAGTCACCGCCGTTCGGGAAACGCAGGAAGAGCTCGCGCTCGATCTCACGCAGGGGCGAATGCTTGGACGCCTCGATGATCTCGCGCCGCGCAATCGCTCGCTGCCACCGATCATCATCCGGCCGTTCGTGGCGATCGTGAAACCCGACGTCACGCTGACGCCGAGTGAAGAAGTGGCGGCCACGTTCTGGGTGCCGCTCGCGCAATTGCAGCAGGAGAGCGCGCAGGCCGAGTATGTCGTGGAGATCAACGGTCACCGCGCCACCTTCCCGGCCTTTCGCGTGGAGCAGCATATCGTCTGGGGACTCACCGAACGCATCGTGCGTCAGCTGCTCGAGCTCGTCACTCCATAGCTCCACCACTGCACCTACCCGTATCACACCAGAGGATTTGACGTTGCCGACCTGTTCCGCGCTTCACCGCTCCGCTCGTACCGTGGCCACGACGGCCATGCTTCTCGCTGGCGTACTGTCCACAGGCTGCATGCGCCCGTCGGCTGCCGTCGCGCCGATGTCCGGGAAGCGTGTCGAGAGCGACCGCGGCATGGTGGCCGCCTCGCACCCCGATGCCGCCGCCGCTGGTGCCACCATCCTCGCCCAAGGCGGCAATGCCATTGACGCCTTCGCCGCGACCGCGTTCGCGCTCTCGGTCACGGACGTATCGCAGACGGGACTCGGTGGCGGTGGCGCCATGACCTTCTTCAACGCCAAGACGAAGACGGTCGAGCATCTGTCCTTCTATGCGCGGGCGGGGGAAGACGAGGCGTGGGCCCGCGCCGACACCTCGCGCGGCCGTAGTCCTGGACGCGCTGCCGGCACGCCGGGCATGGTGGCCGGGGTGCTCGACGCGCACACCAAGTGGGGCAAGCTCACGCGGGCGCAGGTGATGGCACCCGCCATTGCACTGGCACGCGACGGGTTCATCGTGTCGCCATTGCTGGCCCGCACCATCGTGTCGTCGCGCGACAAGATGATGGCCGATTCGCTGGCGGCTGCGCGGTTCATGCCGCGTGGCGAGGCGCTGCGCCCCGGCGATCGTCTCGTGCAGCCGGAGCTGGCTGCTACCCTGCAGCGCATCGCGAGCGAAGGCGCCACCGTGTTCTACAACGGCGGCATCGCCGAGCGATTGTCGGCCAAGGTGAAGGCGCAGGGCGGCCTGATTACGGTGCGCGACATGAATACGTATCCCGTGACGGCGATGCGGCCGCTCTGCACGATGTGGCGCGGGTACACGCTGCTTGGCGCGCCGCCGCCAATGGGTGGCGCGCCGGTACTCGAGATGCTGCAGATGGCCGATGCCGCGGGTGTTGCCGACGCGGGGTCGTTCACCGAGAACGGCGCGGCCGTTGCGAAGCTGGCCGACATCATGCGCATCGGCAACGCTGACGCGGGCGCGCATCGCGGTGACCCGGCTGCGCTGCGGGTGCCGGCGCGTGGCGTCGTGCATCCCGACTTCGCGCGTTCGCGTGCCGGACTCGTTGGTGGCGCGCTCCCCGACTCGGCCGTCGCCGGCAATCCCTGGGCCTTCGATTCGCTCGCGGCGCCGGGCAATTGCGGACAGTACAATCCCTATCCGGCGTCGACGGTCTTGCGTACGGGTTCCGCGAACGGCGCACCGCGCGACACCACGACGGTGGAAGCGGGACAGAGCTTCACGTCGCACCTCGCCGTCGTGGACGGCGACGGCAGCGCCGTATCGGCCACCACGACCGTTGGCGTGCTGTTCGGCTCGGGCGTGTACACCGACGGCTTCTTCCTGAACTCCGGCGGCAGCAACTTCGACGCCAAAACGCGCGGCACGAACCGCTACTCGAATTCCACGATGGCGCCGACGCTGATTCTTGACGGCGACAAGGTACGTCTCGTGGTCGGTGCCGCCGGCTCGCAGTACATCCAGCCGGCGATCACACAGGTCACGATTCGCATGCTCGCCTTCGGTGAAGATCCCGCCGTCGCCCTGTCGGCGCCGCGCATCCACGCCAGCAGCACCACGAAGGAAGTGGAAGTCGAGCCGGGGTTTGCCACGAGCGTGTATCAGGCACTCGTCACGCGTGGCTATTCGCCGGCCAGTCGCGTGCGCGATATCAGCTTTGGTGGCGTCCACGCGGTGTTCGTGCGCAAAGACGGCAAGCGGATCGGCGTGGCCGACCCGCGCCGCGACGGAACCGCCGCCGGCTGGTGAAATGGCGAGGTCCCGAGCCGCGTCGCCTTGTCATGAAAGTTAGGTTCGCCTAATTTTCAAGCATGGCTAATGCAAATGCGGACCCGAGCGCTCCTTCGGAACACGACGCCGGCGGGGGGGCGTCTCCCGCCCCGGAGCTCGGCTGGCGTCGGGCGCGATTGGCCCCCTCGCTGGCCGAGGTACATCGCTCCGTCGATGTGAATGGCGCCACCTGGTTCCGGAAAATGCTGGCGTTTGCGGGCCCGGGGTATCTGGTGGCCGTGGGGTATATGGATCCGGGCAACTGGGCGACCGATCTCGCCGGTGGATCCCGCTTCGGTTACACGCTGCTCTCGGTGATCCTGCTGTCGAACCTGATGGCGGTGCTCCTGCAGGGGCTCGCCTCCAAGCTCGGCATCGTGACCGGTCGTGATCTCGCGCAGGCCTGTCGCGATCACTATGCGCCGCCGGTCGCGTTCGGCCTCTGGGTGCTGTGTGAAATCGCCATTGCCGCTTGTGACTTGGCTGAGGTGATCGGTACCGCCATCGCCCTCAACCTGCTCTTCGGGATCACGCTTCCTGTCGGTATTGCGATCACCGCCGTCGACGTGCTGATCGTGCTGTATTTGCAGAACAAGGGCTTTCGCATGCTCGAGGCGCTCGTGATCGCGCTCATCGCGGTCGTGGGCGGGTGCTTCCTGTTCGAGCTGTTCATCGCAAAGCCGGACATGGGCGCGGTGGTGCGGGGATTCATTCCGACCACGCAGATCTTCACGAATCCGGAGATGCTGTACATCGCGATCGGCATTCTCGGGGCTACCGTGATGCCGCACAATCTCTATCTGCACTCCTCCATCGTACAGACGCGCAAGTACGAGGAAACCGCCGAGGGCAAGCGTGAAGCGGTACGCTTTGCCTTCCTCGACTCCACGATCGCCCTCAGTTTTGCGCTGTTCATCAACGCGGCCATTCTGATCGTGGCGGCGGCGACCTTTCACACCAGCGGCAACACCGAAGTGGCCGAGATACAAGACGCCTACCAGCTGCTCACGCCGCTGTTGGGCGTGGCGGGTGC
>JBBARJ010000234.1:0-5595 GCA_040399825.1 Gemmatimonas sp. | reverse complement strand
CCGTGCGGCTACGCCGGCTGCGACGATCGCCACTGCCGATGTTCGGTGGCCGACCTCGAGCGTCATCGCGCACGCCTGTCGGGCCCGCTGGCGGATCGCATCGATCTGCACGTGCATGTGCAGCGCGTGCCGCCCAGCGACCTCGCCACGCACACGCCGCAGGAACGCTCCGCCGAAGTGCGCACCCGCGTGATCGCCGCGCGCGAACGCCAGCGTGCGCGCTACGCCCACACCGCCGGCACGCAACCGCTGGCCGCGCTCACCAACGCCACCGCGCCGGTGCGACTCATTGCCCCCGCTGCCCGACTCGAGCCCGACGCCCGCGCATTACTCGTGCGCGCCGCCGATAAACTCACCCTCAGCGCCCGCGCGTATCACCGCGTGCTGCGCGTGGCACGCACGATCGCCGATCTCGATGACCTGGAGGTGGTCAATCGCATGCATGTGGGGGAGGCGCTGCGGTATAGGCCGGTCGTTGACGAGACTGCGATCGCAGAACTGCCAACGGCCTAGGAAGCAGGGAGGAGGGTATCAGGGTGGAGGAAACAGGGGAGCCCTTACTTCCGCGTCACCACCCGGCCCGCCCTCACCCCCGTCGCCTTCCCACCACTCACCGCCACCACGCCATTCACCACCACCGTCTCGATCCCCACCGGATACTGATGCGGCGCCGCGAACGTGCTCATGTCCTTCACCGTGGCGGCGTCAAACACCACCACATCCGCCACATTACCCACCTTCAGCACGCCGCGATCACCGAGCCCAAGCCGCACGGCCGGCATCTGCGTCATCTTCTGAATCGCCGCCTCGAGCGGCAGCAGCTTCTGGTTCCGTACGTACTCGCCGAGCACACGCGGGAAGGTGCCGTATGCGCGCGGGTGCGGATGGCCGTCGCCGGGGCTCGAGATGCGTCCGTCGCTCGCGATCATGGTGAACGGCGCCACCATGATGCGACGCACGTCCTGTTCATCGAGCACGTGGTAAATCGCGTTGCCACCTCCGTTCAGCATCGCTTCCAGCACCAGCGCGGCCCCATTCTCCGGCGTCGGCGCCAACGAACGCCGCACCGCCCAATCCTTCAACGTCTTCCCTTCGAGACTCTTGTCCCACGCCACGCGCGAGAATTGCACGCGCGCCAAGTCACCGCCGCCACGATCGTTCAGGATGTTATCGATGATACCGCGCGTGATGCTGTCCTTGAGCGCCGGTACCGCCAGCCGCTTGCGAAACTCCGCATCGCCACCGGCCATCGCCCAGCTCGGCACCAGCACCCCGATACCCGTGTGCGTGGCGGTGTACGGATACTGATCGATCATCACATCCGTGCCCGCTTTGCGCGCACTGTCCACCATGGCCAGTGTGAGGGTGCTCTTGCCCCACATCTGCTGACCCACGGCCTTGTGATGCGTAAGCACCACCGGAATGTGCGCGCGACGTCCGATCTCGAGCGCTTCGGCCACACCGTCCAACAAGCCGATGCCTTCTTTGCGCAGATGCGACGTGTAGATGCCGCCGCTGTCGCTCGCCACCTGCGACAGCGCGATCACTTCCTCGATGTTCGAGTACGTGCCGGGCAGGTACAACAACCCCGTGCTGAGTCCGAACGCCCCCTGCCCCATCGCCGTCGCCACCAGCTGCTTCATGCGCGACAGCTCGGCCGCATCGGGTGCGCGCGCCTGCATGCCGAGCACCGCGCGACGCACATCGTTGTGCCCCACGAGATACGCCACGTTGATGCCGATGGTCGCGGTGCGCACCGAATCGAGATACGGCGCCAGCGGCAGCGGTGAGCCGCCATCGGGGCCGCCCAGCGCCAGCGTGACGCCCTGCCGCAGCGCGCTCTCCATGAGCGGATACTGCAGCAGCGGCTCGAGGTGCGCGTGTAGGTCGATGAACCCCGGCGACACCGTGCGGCCGGCGGCGTTGATCACCCGCTTGGCGTTTGCGCGCGACAGGGCCGGCGCCATTGCCACGATGCGATCTCCGCGAATTCCGACATCGAGCTGCTGCGCGGCGCGGCCGGTGCCGTCGAGCACCGAGCCACCGGCAATCACCAGGTCGTAACGGTCGCGCCCCGGCTGTCCCCTCAGCTCCGCCCCCCCCAGCGCCAACGCGAACAGCAGCTGGGCAGTACGATGTCGTGTCATCACGGGATTACTGGACGTTTAAGACTTCAACGTCGAACACCAGGGTCGCATTCGCTGGGATCGGCCCCGATCCCTGCCGGCCGTAGCCCAGCGACGAGCCGATCACCAAGCGACGCTTGCCACCGACCTTCATCCCCACGACGCCCTGATCCCAGCCCGCAATCACCTGCCCGCCGCCGAGTACGAAGGAGAACGGGCTACCGCCGACGTTGGAGTCAAAGCGGCTGCCGCTGATCAGATAGCCGGAGTAGGTCACGCGGACCGTGCGGCCCACGACCGCCTCGGCACCCGTGCCGACCACAAGGTCCTGGACATACAGGTTGTCGTTCTTCCTCGTCATGGCGGCAATGTTCACGCCGAGCGTGGCCGCGTATTTCTCGACGGCCGGATTCGACGGGATGTCGGGGGCGGTGCTATCGGTGCCGCAGGCGCTCATGAGGGACGCTGCTCCAAGCAGGGGGACGAGCACGGCGAGACGGGCGACTGAAGTAGCACCACGCGTGGCGGATCGCAGAAATCGAAACATGGGATTGGCGGAGATCGAGTGAAGCAGGCCGTGCGGCACGGGGAACGGATGCTCCGTCGTACCTCGAACACCGGATAAACATACGCGAGGAACTCGTCGTTGGCGGCCGGGGCGACGGCGTGAGCGGAGCGCACGGCGTGTTTCGTGTTCCGTGGTGGCCGTCAGATCGCCTCACCCGCTTGTCCGGCGTCATTGAGATTGCCTCATGTTATATTTTTCAGTTTCAACCGTCATGTTCGGAACGCTCACCCCAGCGAAATGACAGAATCCCGTTATTTTATGCGTGCCTAGTACTCCACTACAGAGTTGTGCAATACCATCCGCGAGAGCGACTGCCAGCAGGATCCCCGTCGCCGCGCGACCGCGACTCTAGCCCGGTCGAAGGGCAGCATGTCTGATTTCCGGCCGCTGCACGAGTGGAACGGCCCACCCGGCGCGCTCGTCGCCTGGCGTCCCACGGCGGACACCTGGACGGCCGTCCGCAGTGCGCCAGTATCTCCGGTTCCCCCCAGCCACGAGCAGGAGCAGCACCTGCGGGCCTACCGTGCCTGCGAACGCCAGCAATCCGAGATGGCGCGCTTGCTCATCGTGACGTGGCAAGAGCCGGGCGTCTGCGACGTGCGCACCATGACGGCGGTGCTCACTGCGTACCTCCAGCGCCATGACACGTACCACAGCTGGTTCCAGGAACACGACGGCGTCATACAGCGGAGGCTCGTGCCGGAGCCGGGCTCGATCCACCTCGAGGCCGTCGAACTGGGCATCGTCGGCGCTGCCGAGTGGCAGGCGCACGTGGCGTCGACACCCTCGCCGTTCGAATGGGACTGTTTCCGCTTCGGGATCATTCAGCGCCCCGATTCGTTCACCTGCTTTGCGAGCATCGATCACCTCCACACCGATGGATCGGTGGCGCCCGTGGTCTGGAATGGCATCCAACGCGAGTACCACGCGCGGGTGAACGGCGATGCACCGGCGAGTGGGTTGTCGCGCGCGAGCTATCTCGACTACTGCGCAGCCCAGCGCCAGCGAACCGCGATGCTCACGCTCGCCGACCCCGCCGTCGACGGGTGGATTCAGGCGCTCCAGGCCGAAGGTGGCCATTTGCCGCGTACCCCGCTCGACCTCGGCGACGTGCCGCAGCGGTCGCCCGCCGAGCACGTGACGATGGATCTGCTCGACGCTCCAGCCGCGGATCGCTTCGACGCCGCCTGCCGCGACGTAGGTGCCCGAGGCCTTGGCGGCGTCCTTGCCTGTACGGCGCTCGCCGAGCGCGCGTTGCTGGGGACACCACGCTTTGGTGCGGTCACCCCGACGACCACGCGAAAGACCGCCGAACAGTTCCGGATGGCGGGATGGTGCATGGGTGTGGTGCCGATCAGTCTTGACGTCGCCGACGCTTCTTTCCGTGAACTCGCCGCCGCCGCGCAACGGTGCTTTGACGAACGCCGCCCGCTCGCCGACGTCCCGATTGAGCGGGTCTTCGAACTGGCGCGCGATGTCCCCGGCATCGACCATGCGGGAGGGGGCGCCGTGATGGTCTCGTACATGGACACCAGTCTCCCACCGTTCACGCGAAAGATCACCGGCCCGTGGCACGCGGCGCTGGGCCAAGTCTTCATCAATCCGGGCTTGGCCGGTCAGGTGGCCCTGTGGTTTTTGCGCACCCCGCGTGGGCTCGGTGTTTCGGCGGCGTACCCCGCCACGGCCACCGCCCGCGCCTCCGTGGCGATGTATCTCCACGCCATCCGCGAAGTCTGTCTTCGCGCAACATGACGCAGACCGTATCCGAACCCTCGTTCATCCCATGGATGGATCAGGGGCTCTTTTTGGCGCACGAAGCCGCTGGGCACCACGCGGTGATCCAGGTCGTGTGGCGTTACGGTTCGGGGGTCGATCGCGACGGACTGCAACGGTTCCTCGGCCACCTCGAACACGGGATGCTGTCACGTCTGGTGCAGCCCGCCGTGCTGCCGATGGGGCGTCACCAGTGGGTGCGCGTCGAGCCGTCGCCGAGCACACTCGCCGTACACGCGCCCGCAATTCCACCGGGCGATCTACGGCGCTGGGCCAACGAGCAGGTGCAACTGCCCCTCGACCCCGCGCGTGGACCGGGATGGCGGCTCGCCGTGCAGCCCCTCACCGACGGCGCCGCGGCCGTGTCGCTCGTGGTGTCACATTGTCTCGCGGATGGTACCGCCACCATGATGGCGGTGTGCGACGCCGTGGCGGGTACACGCCGTACGCTCCCCTTTCCCGCGCCCGCTCCTGACCAGCGGCTCACGCGCGCCGTCGCGGAGTTGCGGCAATGCGCTCGCGACCTCCCGGCGGCGCTGGTCGGCTTGTCGCGGCTCGCCGGAACGGTGCGTCGTGCACCACGTAGTGCCACGCGCGCGACCCCGCGCGTCGCGGCGGCAGCGCGCGCGGGTGCGGACGACGCGCAGCCGCCCCAACAACAGGGCGGTATCGTCGCCCTGCCATCCGTGTCCTTTCGCGCGGAGGCATCGGCATGGAAGGCGGCGGCGCGCCGCCGTGGTGTGCACCGGTTCACGCTGCTCGCCGCGTTCAGTGCGCACCTGGCGGTGCGCCTGGAGCGCGTGCACGACGGCACGATCACGCTGCTGGTTCCCGTCAACCTCCGGAAAGGTGGCGCCGATCTTGGGGCGAATCAGGTCGCGCTGGCCACGGTGGCTGTCCCCGTGATCGCGCTTCAGGAATCGCTCGCCGATTTTCAGACCACGCTGAACCATGCTGTATCGCGGGCACGGCAGGATGGCGACAGCACGACAGCCCTGCTGCCTCTCGTCCCGTTCATTCCCCGTCGCCTCGTCCCGTCGCTCGGCGAACTGGCGTTCAACAGCGCGTCCCATAAGCCCGTCACCTGTTCGCACATGGGCGTCGTGCCGGACGCCATCTCCCGGATTG
>JBBARJ010000233.1:0-5647 GCA_040399825.1 Gemmatimonas sp. | reverse complement strand
GTCGCGAACCGGATACAAGGGGCTGTTGCACGAAGCCCTGTTCGAAAACGTCCCTGGCGGCGCCCGCTGGCGCTACGTGTGGGGCAGCACGCTGTCGTTCTTCTTCGTGGTGCAGGTCATCACCGGCCTGTTCCTGTGGATGGGCTACAGCCCGAGCTCGCAGACGGCCTGGGAGAGCGTGTACTACATCCAGCATCAAATGCTGGGCGGCTGGTTCCTGCGCGGCTTGCACCATTTCGTAGCGCAGTCCATGACGGTGCTGTTGGTGCTTCACCTTATGCAGGTCATCATCGACGGCGCGTACAAAGCCCCGCGCGAGATGAACTACTGGTTCGGCGTGCTGTTGCTGATCCTGGTACTGGCGCTGTCGCTCACCGGCTACCTTCTGCCGTGGGACCAGAACGGCTACTGGTCCACCGCCGTGTCCACCAACATCGTGGGCATGAGTCCGGGCATCGGGCAGTCGCTGCAAACGGTGGTGGTGGGTGGCGTCACGTACGGACACCTCACACTCACGCGCTTCTTCGCGCTGCACGCCGGCATCATCCCGGGACTCATCATCCTGCTGATCGTCGGACACGTGTACCTGTTCCGGAAGCACGGGCTCACCCCGAAGCAGCCGCTCAAGGGCCCCGATCAGGGCTTCTGGCCGGAGCAGGTGCTACGTGATGCGGTGGCGTGCCTGGCCGTCCTCGCGGTCGTGCTTTTCTTCGTGGTTCGTGAGCAAGGCGCTCCGCTCGGTGCGCCGGCCGATCCCGCCGAGCAGTTCTCGGCCGCCCGTCCCGAATGGTACTTCCTGTTCCTGTTCCAGTTTCTCAAGTACTTCCCCGGCGAAACGGAAATCATCGGCGCGATTGTGCTCCCGACACTGGGCCTGATTGTGCTCATGGCCATGCCGTTTCTCGGCCGATGGAAGCTCGGGCATCGCTTTAACGTGGGATTCATGGGGGCGATGCTGGCCGGCGCGGTCCTGCTCTCGTGGCAGTCGATCAGCGCCGACCGGAACGATCCCGAGTATCAGGTCGCCAAGGCCGTATCGAAGCGCGACGCGGCACGCGCCGTGGACTTGGCGAATGCCGGCGTGCCGATCACCGGCGCGCTCACCCTCATGCGCAATGACCCGTACACGCAGGGGCCGCGCATCTTCTCGCGCAACTGCGCCTCGTGCCATCGCTATGACGGGCACGATGGCATGGGCAACGCGCTGCCCAAGGACTCGATCTCGGCGTCCGATCTCAAGGGGTACGGCTCACGCGAGTGGCTGCAGGGCTTCCTCAACGCCGACACGATTCTTACCACGCGCTACTGGGGCGGCACGATCCACACCGAGGGTGACATGACCGGCTGGTTGGGCGATCACATCCCGGAAACGCCCGAAGAGATCGCGACGCGCCGGAACGTGGTGCTGGCGCTCTCCGCGCAGGCGGCGCTGCCGCGGCAAGCGGCGATGGAGAAGAAGGACAGCGCGCAGATCGCGATGGGCATCGCGTTCATGACGAACACGAAGAACGGCTGCGCCGAGTGCCACAAGTTCCAGGGCCTGGGTACCGATAGCCCGGAGCTCGATGGGTGGGCATCGCGCGAGTGGATGGTGGCGTTCGTGAACGACCCGTCACACCCGCGCTTCTACGGGCGCGACAACGATCGCATGCCGTCGTACGGCACCGAGAAGAGCCTCAGCCAGCGCGAGATCGAGATGGTGGTGGACTGGATCCGGCAGGAGTGGTACACGCCGAAGTCGGCGGTGGCGCGACGATAACCTGATGGTAGGACGTTGGGCGCGTCATCGTGCGGCGACCCTTGGCCCGAGGTGGCTCGGTGACCGGACAGGATGCGGACGGTGGCGTACTAGCTGCGCCACTTTTCGAGGTAGAGGTTCTTCGACTTGCGCCACGCATCACCCCAGCTGCCCAAGCTGCCGTGGGTAAGCGCGATGGGCCACGTGCCCATCGAGAGGCCGGCTGCCTCGCATTGCCGGCAGAAATCGAGATCGTAGAAGTGGTACGTGAGGCGGGGATCGAAGCGCACCGCGGACTCCTTCAATCGATCTGCGCGCGCGGCAATGAACACGCCATCCAGTAACTTGACCGCGGCAGGCGTCGGGCCGAATACGTCGAGTCGACTGGTGCCTCTGCCCGCATGCGGCGAGGCGGGAGCTGATGTGCCCTTCTGGCTCGGTGGTTTGAGCGAGAAGGTGCCGTCAGCATTCACGTTCCACTGCTCGCGACAGGCATTGCGCGTGAGGGGCAGGTTCGCGAGCCCCGACTCGATCAGGCGCGCCCATGCTCTGCGCTTGCGCGGCGTGACGTGCCTGATCGCGCCGCTTTGGGCTTCGGGTGCAGTGACGTGCAGTTGTCCCTGTGCTTCTGTCGCCCACCAAGCGGGTTGGTCGGGCTGGCGCACCGTCGCACCGGCGACGCCGATGACGTCATACACGGAAAGGCCTTGCTGCAGACGCACGTCAAGATGCCAGTCATCAACAGCGACGTCATCGTGGACGAACACGAGTTGATCACCGGGCTGTGAGCGCTCGATGGCTGGGTTGTACACGGCTGCGAGGCCGGTCGCAGATTCAAAGGCGGGCTCGAGCAGCAGGTTCGCCCGGTTCGACAACTGTGTGAGCGAGTGCGCCAGCAGCGAGCGGCGAAAAAACGCGTCTTCGTCGTGGCGGGTGGCGACAATAAAGCGGGTGCGCATCGGGCAGAAACTCTCGGCGGGAGCGGCGCCAATTGAAAGAGTGGAGCCCGTCGATGACAACACGGTGCCATCGAGTCGGCCGGTCAACGGTTCCGACAGGATGAGGAATTCCGATCGGGCGCGCATAAACGTACGATGCGATCACCGGCCGCGCGATCGCGTTGGGCCTCACGCGAGTGGCTGGTAGTAAACCGCGGCTGCCCGGCGAGTCAGGCTGACGTGGGTCGCCGGTCGACCACCCGCTGTACCTTTGCGCCTTCGGATCGCGGTCCGGCGCCCACACTGAGCAGTTGCACCCGAACGGACACGCCGAGCGTGTCGTGCAGTCGGGCGATCACCCCGGCGCGTAACGCGAGGGATGCCTCGTGCGCCTCGATGGCATCGGCCGACACCGCGCTGAATCCGCTGGCGCTGGCCCAGGCTGGACTGACCTCGCAGTGCACTTCGATGTGGTCCAGATGCTCGTCGCGCGACACCACAATGCGGAAGTACGGTGACAGCTCCGGCATTCTGGCGAGCACGTCTTCGATCTGGCTCGGATAGACGTTCACGCCACGGATGATCAGCATGTCATCGGTGCGTCCGCGGATCATCCGCATCCGGGCGAGGGTGCGGCCGCAACGGCACGGCTCGCGCGTGATCGACGTGATGTCGCCGGTCCAGTAGCGCAGCAGTGGCAACGCTTCTTTGGTGAGTGTGGTGAGCACCAACACACCGTCCGTTCCGTCGGGCAGCGGGGCGCCGGTATCGGGATCGAGGATCTCCGGAAAGAAATGATCCTCCATGATGTGCGAGCCGTCGCGCCCTTCCACGCATTCGCACGACACGCCGGGGCCGATAATCTCGGACAGCCCGTAGATGTTCGTGCAGCGTACACCAAGCCCGGCGTCGATGTGCGTGCGCATGGCATCGGTCCACGGTTCGGCGCCGTGCAACGCAAAGCGCAGCGAAATGTCGGCCGGCGTGAGTCCACGCTCGGCGAGTGCGCCGGCCAATGTCAACGCGTAGCTTGGCGTGCAACTCAGCACGTCGGGGCGCAGATCCTCGATGAGCGTGACCTGCCGGTCCGTCATGCCGCCGGATACGGGAATGACGTTCAGCCCCAGCCGTTCGGCGCCGCCATGGAGACCCAAGCCGCCGGTGAACAGGCCATACCCGTAGGCGTTGTGCAGCATCATCCCGGGCTCGGCGCCGGCCATGGCCAGCGACCGCGCCGTCACGCGCTCGAACAGGTCGAGATCGTTGCGGGTATAGGCCACGATGGTCGGCTTGCCCGTGGTGCCCGAGGAGCCGTGCACGCGGCGCAGCGAGGCGCGCGGCACGGCGAGGAGACCGAACGGATACTGATCGCGCAGATCGGTCTTGCGGGTGATCGGGAGGCGGGTGATGTCGGCGACGCTGCGAATGTCGTGTGCCGTGACGCCGAGCGCGGCGAACCGGTCGCGATAGAAGGGAACGCGATCGGCCACGTAGGACACCAGATCGTGTAACCGGCGGTCCTGTAGGGCGCGGAGGGCGTCGGGCGCGAGGCACTCGAACTCGGGTTCAAAGATCATGCGGAAAGATCGACCGGATTGACGGTTCGGCGCCAGCGTGCGGGTCGGCGATCACCGCGGTACGTTCCGCCTCACCACCTTTGCCCGGAGTTTTTCCATGCGATCTCTGCGTTACCGCTCGGTTCGTGCCCTCACCGCCAGTGCGGCGCTGGCCTTGTCCTCGACGGCGAAGACACTGCCGGCTCAGGGGGCGCAATCGGCGGGGGCACCGGATACGGTGCTGTCCATCGCGAAGCCGCGCAATCCGCTGCCGGCCGAAGCGGCGAGTGCGAGCGTTACGCGCTTCTCGTTCATCGCGTACGGCGATACGCGCGGGCGTCGTGATGGCGTGACTGAGCAGTACGAGCATTCGCTGGTGGTCGAGTCGATGCTGCGGACCATCAAGAGTATGGAGGGCGGACCGGAGCCGGTTCGCTTTGTGTTGCAGAGCGGTGACGCGGTCGTGAACGGACGTGATCCAAAACAGTGGAACGTGAGCTTCATCAGCCTGATCAATCGACTCACGACGATCGGCGGCGTGCCGTACTATCTCGCGCCGGGCAATCATGACGTGACGTCGGCGGCTGAACTGAACGCGCCCGGTCGTCTGGTGGGATTGCAGAATTATCTACGCGCCGTTGGGCAGCTGATTCCCGCCGATGGCGCGACGCGCCGTCTCGCGGGGTATCCGACCTATGCCATCGGCTACGGCAACACCTTTGTGATCGCGTTTGATTCGAATATCGCCGAAGACTCCACGCAGCTGGCCTGGGTGCGCGGGCAGCTGGAGGGACTCGATCGCACGCGTTTCACGCACGTTGTCGCCTTCTTCCATCACCCCGCGTATTCGTCCGGACCACACGGCGGATCCATCATCGAGCGTCCCACGGCGGGGGTGCGGGCGAACTACATGCCGTTGTTTCGGAAGTACAACGTGCAGATGGTGTTCACCGGGCATGAACATTTGTTCGAACATTTTGTCGAGCGCTATCGCGATGCGGCGGGACAGCCGCGTCGCATCGACCAAATTGTCAGCGGCGGAGGCGGCGCACCGCTGTACACGTATCAGGGCGAACCGGATCTGCGCGCGTACACGCAGGCGTCCGGTGCCGATTCAGCGCGCGTGACTCACCTCGTACGCCCCGGCAGCAAGGCGGGCGACAACCCGTATCACTACACCGTGGTCCACGTGGACGGCGAACGGGTGTGGCTCGAGGTGATCGGAGTGGACTGGGGCGCTGGCTTTGCGCCGTATCAGGGCAATCGTAGCACGCTGGGGGATACGGTGGTGAAGCGGGACTGAACTGCCAACAGGCTAACGGCAAACACCCTAGGGAGCAGGAGGGAGGGTATCAGGGGGCAGGATGGAGGAGGTTCAAGGGGGCAGAGTCGTTGAACGGGCGTTCAACGACAAG
>JBBARJ010000232.1:2396-5738 GCA_040399825.1 Gemmatimonas sp. | reverse complement strand
GGCTGGACGCTCGGGGGAATCGAGCAGATGACGCAACAGACCAACCGTGGTCGTTTTGCCGTTCGTACCGGTCACGCCCACCAGTGTCAGTTCACGCGCCGGCCACCCATGAAAGGCGGCCGCGGCCACCGCCGCCGCACGACGTCCGTCACGCACCACAATGGCCGGAAGACCCGCGACCTCAGCCGCCGCCGCGTCTTCCACCAGCGCGAGCGCGGCACCACTAGCCTTGGCCGCAGGAAGCCAGGCGTGACCGTCCTGCGCGGCCCCCTTCACCGCCAGAAACGCCGAGCCCGGTGTCACACGCCGACTGTCGTCGATGACGTCCGTGACAGCCACCGGCAGATCGGGGGCGGACGACACCAGCTGACCGGCATCACGCAAGGCGTCGAGCAGGACGCTCACGTCCACGGCACGAGCAGAGCGCGTCACTTGGCCGCCTCCATGCGCGGCATCTCGAGTTGCACGGTGCTGCCCACGCGCAGCAGGGTGCCGGCGGCGGGACGAGTCCGCACGTTGGCGCCGCGCGCGATGCTCACCTGAAAGCCAGCGGCGTACAGCGTGCGCGTGGCCTGACGCACATCGAGACCGAAGACCGTGGGCACCAACCGCATGGCGCGCGCGTCGCTCGCGATACGCTTCGGTATCGCGGCTGGCGTGATCGGGAGCACCACCACGACGCGTGCAGCAGCGGGCGCCGCTTCCGCCTTGGGCGGCGGCGGCGCCAACAGCGAGTCGCGCCGCGCCGAGTCGCGCGCCGCGAGCGCCAGGGCCTTGGGGGACTTGGGCTTCGCCACCGGCACTGGCATGGCCTTCGCGACCTCAGCCAGCGCATTGCGATCGAGGGCGGCATTGCGGGTGGCGAGCGCGGCCTGCAGGATGCCGTTCACAAGGCTGCCCGACACAATCCCACCGAAGTACGTCCCCTTCGGATCGATGATGCGTGCCACGAGCACATACTGCGGCGCCTGGGCCGGGAACATGCCGGCAAAGGTCGCATTGTATTTGCCGTCGAGATATCGGCCGTTCTCGCTGCGCCGCGCCGTACCGGACTTGCCGGCCACATCATAGGTCGCCAGTTCGGCGGCGGTCGCGGTGCCGCTGTCGACCACCGACGCCAACATCCCGCG
The DNA here is from genome assembly GCA_040399825.1 of Gemmatimonas sp. Classification (GTDB taxonomy): domain Bacteria; phylum Gemmatimonadota; class Gemmatimonadetes; order Gemmatimonadales; family Gemmatimonadaceae; genus Gemmatimonas. The sequence goes on along the minus strand of JBBARJ010000232.1, from coordinate 4,608 downwards.
CATCTCTCGCGCCGTCTTGGCGGTGAGCACGCGCCGCACGACGCGCCGCTCATGCCGATAGATCGTGGTTCCCTGCGCGTCGCGCACTTCCTTCACCAGTGCCGGCTGCAGCAGCTCGCCGCCATTGGCGATGGCGGCGTAGGCCAGCGCAATCTGCAGCGGCGTGGCCAGTACCTCATAGCCGATCGCCACCGCCGTCTGCGTCGTGCCACTCCACCGCGCCGGCAGTGGCAGAGACCCCTTCGACTCGGCGGGATACGGCACGCCGGTGAGCGAGCCGAAGCCGAAGTCGCGCATGGCTTCGAACTCTTCGCGCGGCGTCAGGCGCAGTGCCAGCTTGGCGGTGCCGATGTTGCTGGAAAAGCGAATGACATCGCGCACCGGCATTTGCGCGGCCTTGTGTTCGTCGGTCAGTGGTCGCCGGCGGCCGCGCAACATGGCGCTCCCGTTCTCGGTGTCGATGATCTCGTTGGGCGTCGCCTTGCCCATGTCGAGCAGGCGCGACACCAGAAACGGCTTCATGACGGAGCCCGGCTCGTAGGCCAGCGCCATCGGTGTGCTGGTGCTCGCCGACTTCCCATCACGCACGCCGGCCAGCGCCAGTACCGAGCCGTCGCGCGGATCGAGAATCACCACGTCGCCGCCCGTGCCACCGGTGCGGACCAGCGCCATCTTCAACTCGTTCTCGGCGATCTCCTGCAATGCTTGGTTGACCGTGAGCGTGACCGTGTGCCCAGGCAGCGCATCCACGCTGGACAGCTCCGGCGACTCCACGTACCCGGCCTTCGGATCCTTCACGAGCGCCCGGCTACCGGCTTGCCCACGCAACAGCGGGTCGAGTTCCAACTCGATGCCACCGACCGGTGCGTCATCGGCATCGACCGCCCCCAGCACGCCGCGCAAGTTGTCGCTGGCCGAATTGATCCGACGGCGGACTCGCTCCACGTGCACACCGGGCAAGCCTGCCAAGCGCTCGATATCAGAGGGAAGATAGAGCTTCGGGAGCGAGACCCACTTTTGATTCGTGTCGAGCGCTTTGCGAATCTGCGCCTCGGGTACCGACAAGGCCCGCAGCCCGCTGCGCAGGACGGCGCGCGTTTTCAGGAGCGGCTCGCCACGCTTAGCGTTTCGGCGGCGCACATCGCGAATCTCGCGCGGCGCGATGCTCAGCTTCACCTGCTCGCGCGATTCGACGAGCACCGTGCCGGTCGCGTCCGTGATCGCGCCCCGCAGCGGCTTCACCGTTTGCTGATCGACGTGCTGGCGGTCGGCCACGCGCAACCAGGTCGCATGCTCCACAATCTGCAGCTGGACGGCTCGCGCGAGGATCGCGACGGCAAAGAGCACCAGACCGGCATGCACGATCATCGTGCGCGCCCGGCTCACCGTGGCCGGCGCGCCGGGGTCGCCGGGGATGAGCCGCGACTCATTGGCCGCCTCGCTCCGCATCGGTCCGAACATCATGCGCGTGTCACGAGTGTGAGGCCGAATCGCTGGCGGTGCTGTCGGGACGCACCGGATCGGCCAGCAGCGCGTCGGACAGCAGACGCGTCTGCGCGTCGGTGGCTACGTGCAACCCGAGCCGGCGCTCCGCCTCCGCGATCACGCGACTGCGGGCCATGGCACTCCGGATGTCGCGATCGAGCGTGGTTTTCTCAGCGATCAGCGCCCGCTGCCGATCGGAGAGCCGACGCATATCGCGCGCCGTGGCCGCCCCCACACCGCGCCGCCACACCACGAGCGAGGCCACCATCAGAAAAACGCCCAACCCGATCGCAACCCACGCTCGCCCCTTGAGCGGACCGCGGGAGGAACGGCGCATGGTGCGTTTGGTGGACGGGGTGGCCATCAGCGTGCCAGCTTCCAGGCGCGGAGGCGGGCGCTGCGGGCGCGTGGATTGCCTGCCACTTCTTCCTCGGTGGCATTGATCGGACGGCGCGTGAGCGTCTCGCCGAGCGGCGCACCACGGCAGCTGCAGATCATCTGGCGCGGCGGGCAGATGCAGACCGTGCTCCAGTCGCGGAACGCGTTCTTCACGAGGCGATCTTCGCCGGAGTGATAGCTGATGATGGCGAGCACACCGCCGGGCGTGAGCCGGTCGCGCAGCAAGGGCAGCGCGTGCTCGAGCCCGGACAGTTCATCGTTCACGGCAATACGGATGGCCTGAAAGATGCGCGCAAAGTCGGGCGCTCCGCTGCGGGGGCCAAGTACG
>JBBARJ010000232.1:0-2386 GCA_040399825.1 Gemmatimonas sp. | reverse complement strand
ATGGCATCGACCAGATCATCGGCGGTTGCGAACGGGCGGCGCTCCCGTCGCCGAACAATCTCGCGGGCCATGCGCGCGGCGCGCGGTTCGTCGGCGTAGGCGCGCAGCAGCGCCGAAAGATCGACTTCGTCGATGGTGTTCAGCAACTCACCGGCGTCGGTCTCGGCGTCGGTGCCCATTCGCATGTCGAGCGGAGCGCCCTCGCGGAACGTGAAGCCACGGGTGAGATCATCGAACTGATGCGACGACACGCCGAGGTCGAGGAGAATACCGTCGAAGCGCTCGTCAGGTGACAGCCCGCCGGAGTCGAGCGCGGCATAATTGGTAAGCAGGGCGCGGAACTGTCCGGCGCGTTCAAAATCGCCGAGTCGCTCGCGCGCGGCCGCGAGCGCCCGCGGATCGCGATCGACGCCGGTGACACGCATACCGCGTTCAAGAAGGGCGGCGGTGTGCCCACCACCGCCCAGTGTGCAATCGAGGACGGTCGAGGCGCCGGCGAGCAGCGCTTCGATCTCGGCCAGCAGCACTGGGACGTGGTAGGCGCCAACGCGCCCGGATGGGAGAGTACGGACCGGGCTCACGCGCTGATTGGAGGCTTGTTGGGGCGCGTCATGTTAGTGCGGTGCTGAGTGCACCGTCAAGCGATGGTGACGCGTTCGGAAATGTGCATTACCCGTACATGCGCACGGATGTGATAGCCGGAGTGTGATCGCGCCTGCGGGCCGGAAGAAAACGAACGGGCCCACCGTCGGAGCGACGGCGGGCCCGGGGTCCTGCTGAGGCGCTGTTACTTACAGAAGGCCTTGACCATCTGGTCGGCCGCCGGATCGAGCTGCATGACGGCGCCCATCAGCTGACGCATGGCGTCGACGGCCGTGGCACCACCCTTGGGCAGCAGGATCTGCGCGTCTACGAACATGTCCTTCGCTTCCTTGGCCGGCGCGCACTGCTTCTGCGACTGCGCCTGCGACAGCTTGAGCTGACCGAAGGCCACGTACGTCGCGCCGAGCAGGAACTGCGCCTGTGCCTTGGCCGCGCCGGTGGTGACCGAGTCGGCGAACTTGAGCGTGCCCACGGCTACCGCGAAGTCATCGGGGCTGTTCGACTTCGAGGCTGCGACGCGCTGGTCATTGGCGATACCGACGACCATCTGACGCAACGCCGTCGTGGTGTCACCGGCCGCAATCATGGTACGCGCGGCGGGCAGGATCTCGGCCGAACGATTCAGGTCCTTCAAGAGCGACACGCGAAGGTAGCTGCCGTTCTCAACCGCGATCTTGGCTTCGAGCGCCTTGTCCAGCGCTTCAAGCGCCTGCTGGTTCTGTCCGGCTTTCTGCAGCGCCACGATCTGCGTGAACGTGAGGCCCGGCTCGTTCGGGAACTTGGCGAGACCCTTCGCCGCCATTTCCGCCGCCTTCTGGAACTGGCTGTCAGCCGCCATGGCCGCCGCCGAGAGCGAGAAGTAGGCGGTGTCGGCGAACGACGTGTCCAACTTCACCAGCTCGTCGCCCTGCGTGAACGCTTCCTTGTAGTCCTTCGTGGCGAGCAGAATGCGCCAGCGGAGACGCAGCAGGTCGGGGTCGCCCGGGTTGAGCATGACGGCCGTGTCGATCACCGGCTTGGCGAGGCGCGGATTGGCGACGCTGGCCAGCTCTTCGACCACGTCCTTCTGCAGGCGCGGGTTCTTCGGGTCGGTGGCGAGGAGACGCGTGAGCGACACCACGGCCGAGTCCTGCTGCCCGAGGGCACGATACGACGAGGCGAGGATCGCGAGGCCGGGACGGCTGCGCGGATCGATCGCCACGATTTCCTTGGCAATCGCGAGCTGCTCAGCGACCGGCGCCTTCTGCGTGATCATCACGTTCGCCATGCAAATACGGGCGAGCGTCGCACGCGGATACAGCACAATGCCTTCCTTCGCTGCCGCAATCGCCGCGTCATACTTCTGATCGCGCGCCGAGTTGATGCACTTCTTTTCGGCGTCGAGCTGCTTGCGGGCTTCCTTCAGTTCCTTCGAAATCGCACCAGCGGCCTCACCGACGGACTTGACGTCGTATGAGCCGATCGGCTGCACGAGCGAGTTGTCACGAGCGAGCACGAGATTGGCATCAACCTTGACGCCAGTCGCGGTCTTGGTCACGGTGCCGGTGACGTATTCATCGGCACGCAGCAGGGTGGCCAGAGCGCGCTGGTCGTGGGCCTCGAGGGCGTCGGTGATCGGGAAACCGGACGCTTCGAGGGTGGCATTGATGTCCGTCTTGGGCAGGACATACACCTGCTTGAACGGGAACTCGCTGTTCATGCGCGAGCGCACCGCATCGGCGGCCTGCACTCCCAAGCCCTTCTCACCAGCCTTGAACACCGCCACGAGCACACGCGTGGCGTT
>JBBARJ010000231.1:0-5762 GCA_040399825.1 Gemmatimonas sp. | reverse complement strand
TTCATCAACACCGGCAGCGTGGGACGACCGAAGGACGGCGATTGGCGCGCCGGCTATGTGGTGCTCGAACTCGGAGCGGTCGAGCCCCGTGTGGAGTTCGTGCGTGTCGCGTATGATGTGGAGGCGGCCGCGCGCGCGGTCATCACCGCAGGGCTGCCCGAGGAGTTCGCCGCCTTTTTGCGAACCGGTGGCGCACCGGTTGGTTCGGATCACCGCAGTGCCACGGTGTCTGGTCGCCGCTGAGCATCTTCGTGGTGCGCCTGTTAGAATGGTGAGATGACGACACTGCCGCTGGTGCGCTTGCGGGTGCTCGTGGCCGTTCAGGTGCTCCTCGCCATGGTGCTGCCGTCGGCTGCCTATGCGCATGGCGTGGCTGACGGCGACAAGGGCTACATCCTAGAGACGTTCGGCACGCGCATCGTGCCGTTCCTGTATCTCGGCGCGAAGCACATGGTCACGGGCTACGACCATCTGTTGTTTCTGTTCGGCGTGATCTTCTATCTGTATCGCCTGAAGGACATCGGCGTGTACGTCACGCTGTTCGCGCTCGGGCATTCGATCACGCTCCTTGCCGGGGTGCTCACCGGCGTGCATGTGAATGCCTTCGTGATCGACGCGATCATCGGCGCGTCGGTGATGTACAAGGCGCTCGACAACCTCGGCGTCTTCACCCGATGGTTGAAGTATCAGCCCGATCCCCGCAGCACCACCATGCTGTTTGGGCTGTGCCACGGGCTCGGGCTCGCCACCAAGATGCTCGACTTCGAGTTGGCGACCGACGGGTTGGTGGCCAACCTGCTTGCCTTCAACGTGGGCGTGGAGATCGGGCAGTTCCTTGCGTTGTGCGTGATTCTGCTCGCGATGAGCTTTTGGCGCCGGAGCGCCACGTTCGAGCGATACGCCACCGCCGCCAATGTGCTGCTGCTGATCAGTGGTGTGGCGCTGGTGGTGTATCAGGTGAACGGGTACTTCACGATGGCACCGGCGTAGCGATGAGCACGTCAGATGAATCGATGTCGCGCGACAGCCTGCCGAGCGTGCGTGTGCTCGCATGGCTCTCGCTGCTGGCGATGCTCGTGATCGCCGTGCTCGCTGTAACGGTGGTGCTACCGGCCGAGACCGGGCGCGATCCCATCGGCGTGGGGCAGTGGCTTGGCTTGACGGAGATGGGGCGGATCAAGATGGCACTCGCCAGCGAAGCGGCCGCTGATTCCGAGAACACGCGCACGAAGCGGGTAGCGATCGGTGCCGCCGGTTCGCGCTGGCGCGACTCGATGGCCATCACGCTGCAGCCCAGCGAGGGCATCGAAGTGAAGATGTCGATGCGCGCGTCGGAGAAGGCGCGGTACGCGTGGACGACGAACGGCGGTGAGGTGTATTTCAACATGCACGGCGAGCCGCCCGATCCGCCAAAGGATTATGCCGCACATCGGTACGGCAAAGGGACGTCGACGGGAGAATCCGGAGAGCTGGTGGCGGCCTTCGACGGCGTGCATGGTTGGTTCTGGCGCAATCGCAATGACGTGCCCGTCACCATCACGCTCAAGACCGGTGGGGCCTACCTCGTACTCAAGGAGATGCCGTAAATGTTCGCACCGAAATTTTTGGTGGCCGGTGTCGCGCTGTGGCTGGTGGCCGGCTCGTCGCTGGCCAATGGCGGGGTCATTCGCCACGTGGCGTGGGACGGTATGGTGCTCGGCGTGGGCGGGTCCAAGATCCGAGGCGAAGTGGAAATGGTGGCTGGCAAGACACCGGGTACGACCGCCGTGGAGGTCACGTTCGCCCGTGATGCGGCCGGTGCCGTCCGCCCCTGGCATGTGCACGTGGGCAGCTGTACGAAGGGTGGCCCCGTGCTGGGAGCGGCCTCGGCGTATCCCGTGTTGCGCGTGGACGCCAAGGGCGCGGCCGAGGGGAAAGCGACGCTGCGTCTCGCACTCCCCGATAGCGGCAGCTACTACGTAAATGTCCACGAGTCGGCGGCCTCGATGTCCAAGATCGTAGCCTGCGGAGATCTCCTGCTCGAGGAGTAGGGGAGGCTGTCCTCACCCGCTAGAATGCAGGGATGACGACACCGACCGATACCGCCCCCGACCGCTACGCCTACTGGCAGAACGCCCCGCTCTCCATCGCGGGCTCTCGGGTGCTGGTGGCTACCAAGCCGGGGGTGTTCTCGCACGGCACGGTCGATCCCGCCTCGATGATGCTGGCCGAGGCCGTGGCGTCGCTGGGCAAGAGTACGTCGGTGCATCTGAACTGCGGCAACGGCCTGGTGCCGGCCGCCGCGGCGGTAGCGGGCGGTGCCTCGGTGCTCTGGTGCTCGGATCGTTCGCTGCCGTCGGTGCAGGCCACGGAGCGCACCATGGCGGCCAATGGCGTCGCCGGGGCGCACGTGGTGCATGCGCATGGCACGCACGCGTTTCCCTTGGCCCTCGCGGCCGACGCGGTCACCATTCGCGTGTCTACCGACAAGCTGGCGCTGCAGCAGATGATCTGGGAGGCGTTTCATGCGCTCCGCATTGGTGGCAAGTGCTTCATCGCTGGCGCGAACGACGAAGGGGTGAAGCCGGCGGTGCGGTTGCTGGAGTCCATCTTCGGCATGGCGCGTTTGGATGCGCAGCACAGCGGGCACCGCATGGCGGTGGCTACGAAGACGCAGATCGCCCCGTCGTCGCTCACTGACGGCACGTCGCCGTATCTCGATCCGGATCACTTCCGCGAGGTGGCGGTCACGATCAAGGGCGTCGACCACACGCTCTTCTCGCGCCCCGGGGTGTTTTCGTGGGAACACCTCGACGAGGCCACGCAAATTCTGGGCGACCTGATGGACATCCGCCCGGGCGAGTCGGTGCTCGATCTGGGGTGCGGCGCCGGGGCGCTCGGCCTTACCGCGGCCTCGCTGTCGGGAACCGGCCGCGTGCTCATGGTGGACGCCGACGCCGAAGCGGTGCGCTGCGTGACGCGCGGGATCGCGCGGGCCGAACTCGCCAACGCCGAGGTGCGGGCGAGCGACGTCGGCGGCGCGGTTGGTGCCGAGACGTTCGACGTGGTCGTCTCCAATCCGCCCTTCCACCAGGGGAAGGCCACCGATCTCATGGTCCCGCGTCAGTTCATCGCCGACGCGTACACGCACCTGAAGGTGGGTGGCCGTTTGATGCTGGTGGCCAACCGCACGCTCCCGTACGAGCAGGTGATCGCCGACCGCTTCGGCGAGGTGCGCACCTTGCACGACGGCCGACGCTTCAAGGTGCTCGGCGCTACGCGATAAGGGGCGCCGGTTGCCCTAGCCCTTGGCGGCTTTGGCGACGGCCTTGTACTCGAGCGCCGCGGTACGCAGGGCGTCGATCTCGCCGGCGTCGAGCAGACGCCATGTGCCTTCGGCAAGGTCGCCCAGCACGAGCGGTCCAAGGGCCACCCGCTGCAACGTGTGCACGTGGTTGCCAATGGCTGCCATCATGCGCCGCACTTGGTGGTAGCGTCCTTCACGCACCGTGATCTCGCCGCTGCGTTCGCCGGTCGCGGTGAACGCGGCGGACAGCAACGGTGTGGTTTCGCCCTTGAGCATCAGCGTGCCGCTGGCCACCAGATCGCCCTCGTCACCGCGGAGCGGTTCGGCGAGTGTCATGGCGTAGCGCTTGGGCACGTGCGACTTCGGTGAGGCCAGCAGGTGATTGAGCGGGCCGTCATCGGTCACGAGCAACAGCCCCGACGTATCGGCATCGAGCCGACCGATAGCGGCCATGACCGGTGTGCGCTTCGGAAAGTTTGCCGGGAGCAGCTCGTAGATCATCGGCGGCCGGTCGTTCAGCGAGCAGACGTACCCCACCGGCTTGTGCAGCAGGATTACCGATCCCGGTGGCGCATCGAGCGGCGCACCGTCCACGAACACGTCGTGGTGTTCATACCGGTCCGTGTCGCGGAGGACGGCGCCGGCCGCCGTTGTCACGCGACGCTGCCGCACGATCCGCTCGGCCTCCTTGCGGGTGCCGTAGCCAAGCGCCACCAGATAGCGGGACAGCGTGAGTGACACAGCGTGATGGGTGGGGCGTTGGGCGAGGAGCGTGCAAGCGGCGAAGACGCCGTGTGACAGAGTATAATGCACAGCGGTCTCCTTCCTCCCTGCCGACTCCCATGAGCGCTTCCTCCTCCCGCCCGCGTCCGCCGATCACCGGCGACTTCTACGACTGGTTCTCGACGCTCCCCGCCGAGGTGAACACGGCGCGTCTCAAACTGCGCGCGTTCATGAGCGGCGAATGGGAGCCGCAGGCGAATCACTACTGGGAGCGCGCCGAGTTTCCGCGCGAGTATCTGGTGGGCAAAATGAAGGAGCTCGACCTGCTGCAGGGCGCCTACACGCCGGAGCGCGCCGCCCGCGCGACGGTCATGGACGGCATGCTCTCCATGGAGTTCTCGCGGGTGGACCCGTCGCTGGCCACCTTCTTCGGGGTGCACGCCGGGTTGTGTATGGGATCGATCGCGCTGTGCGGCTCCGACGAGCAGCAGGCCGAGTGGCTGCCGGCTCTGCGTCGGTGGGATATGGTCGGCGCCTTCGGTCTCACCGAGCCCGATGTCGGCTCGGGGGTCGCACGCGGTCTGACCACCACCTGCCGTCGCGAGGGCGACACGTGGGTGCTGAACGGACAGAAGAAGTGGATCGGCAACGCCACGTGGTGCGACATCGTGATCATCTGGGCGCGCGACGAGGCCGATCAGTCGGTGAAGGGCTTCATCGTGCGCACGTCATTGCCGGGATACTCGGCCGAGATGATGCAGGGGAAGATCGCGCAGCGCACGGTGCACAACGGACTGATTACGCTGACCAACGTGCGCGTGGCGGAGCAGGATCGGTTGCAGCGCGCCAACAGCTTTGCGGATACGCAACGTGTGCTGGTGACGGCGCGCTGCGGCACCGCCTGGCAGGGCGTGGGGTGCGCAATGGGGGCCTACGAGCACGCACTGAAGTACGCGCAAGAGCGCACGCAGTTCGGGAAGCCCATCGGCAGCTTTCAGCTGGTGCAGATGATGATGGTCACCATGCTCGGCAATCTCACCGCGATGATCGGGCTGGCGCTGCGCGCCTCGGAGTTGCAGGACCAGCTGGGCCCCAAGGACGAACTCTCCGCGCTGGCCAAGCAGTTCTGTGCCGCCAAGTGCCGTGAGGTGGTGCAGTTGGCCCGTGAGTCGATGGGGGGCAACGGTATCTTGCTGGAGTATCACGTGGCGCGGCTGTTCGCTGACGCCGAGGCGATCTACTCGTACGAAGGGTCGAACGAGATCAACGCGATGATCGTGGGGCGCGCCGTCACCGGCTATTCTGCGTTCGTGTAACCGGCCCGCGGTGGGGGATCAGCGATCGTTGAGCGGAAGGCGAATCTCGACACGGCACCCGCCGGATGCCTGATTGCTCATGCGAAAGGCATACCGGTCGCCGTACAACATGGTGAGTCGCATGCGGGTGTTCGTCAGGCCGATGCCCAGTCCGTCCACCGATGGTGCGGCGGCGAGAAAACGCCCGCTGGTGGTCAACAGCCCGTCGAGACCGCGGCCATTGTCTTCCACGATGATCTCCAGCATGGTGCCGGTGCGCCTCAGGTGCACGTCGATGCTCTGGTCGGGGTGCCCTGGTGCCAGTCCGTGCTTCAAAGCGTTCTCGACCAGCGGCTGAAGTAGAAAGCTGGGGAGCATCTCGTCCACGACCGATGGATCGACGGTGATGTCGGCGTCGAGCCCCTGCCCGTATCGCACGCGGGCGATCTGCAGGTAGA
>JBBARJ010000230.1:0-5803 GCA_040399825.1 Gemmatimonas sp. | reverse complement strand
ACCGGGCGGCCTCGCACTTCGGCGATATCGCGCACCTCCATGCTGCCATTGCCAACTTTGATGGAGCCGAAGCGCACCTCGTAGTCAAGCCGTTCACCGACCTTGAACGGCACGGACACGGCGTTCGCGGGGAGTCGCTGAATGGCGCGGCCCCCGCCTGAGTCGGTGGCTTGTCCCGTGACTGGCGACGAACCCACCGCGAGCATCAGCGCGGCGGCCAGCGCCGCGCCTCGTGAGACGATCTTCATGGCGACCTGCTACCCATGTCCGGACAAAAGGGTCGGCTAGACGTTGAAGCGGAACAACAATACGTCGCCGTCCTGCACCACGTATTCCTTCCCTTCCGAACGCACCGCACCCTTCTCGCGCGCGGTCTTCCATCCGCCGTGCGTGATGAAGTCCTGATAGGACACCGTCTCGGCGCGGATGAAGCCTTTCTCGAAATCGGTGTGGATGACCGCCGCGGCCTTGGGCGCGGTGTCGCCACGATGGATCGTCCAGGCGCGCACTTCCTGCTCGCCGGCCGTGAAGTACGTCTGCAGGCCAAGGAGGTGGTAGCCACCCTGAATCAACCGGTCGAGGCCGGCGGTTTCGATGCCGAGCGAGGCGAGAAACTCGCTCCGCTCTTCGGGGGGCAGCTCGGAGAGTTCGGCCTCGATCTTGGCCGAAAAGGCCACGATCTCGGCGTGTTCGCCGGTGGCCGCCACGGCCGCCCGCAACGCCTTGAGATACGGGCCTTCGTCACCCGCCAACTCGGCGTCGGTCACGTTGGCAGCGTACAGCACCGGCTTCGCCGTGATGAGCTGCAGCCCGGCCAACGAGAGCATGTGCTCCGACGACAGTCCGCCACGAAGCAACGGCATGCCTTCAGACAGCGTCGCGAAGGCGGCGTCCAGCGCCGGTAACTCCGCCAACGCGTCCTTGTCGTTTGCCTTGGCCGCCCGCTTCACTTTGTCGAGGCGCTTCTCCACCACGGCCAGGTCGGCGAGCGCGAGTTCGAGCTCGATCGTTTCCTTGTCGCGCGCCGGATCAGGCGATCCCATCACGTGCGTCACGTCGTCGTCGGCAAAACACCGGATCACGTGCACGATGGCGTCCGTCTCGCGGATGTTCTGCAAGAACTTGTTGCCCAGCCCTTCGCCCTGCGACGCGCCCTTCACGAGCCCGGCGATGTCGACGAACTGCACCGCCGCCGGCAACGTGCGCTTCGGCTGCACGATCTCGGCCAGCTTGGCCAGGCGCGCGTCGGGCACTTCCACCATGCCGACGTTCGGGTCGACCGTGCAGAAGGGATAGTTCGCCGCTTCAGCCTTGGCCGAGGTCAGGGCGTTGAAAAGCGTCGATTTGCCGACGTTGGGGAGGCCGACGATGCCGAGTTGGAGCACGGTATAGAAGCGAAGTAGGGAGTACGGCGTAGGGGGTAGGGAGTCGGGAATGCGCTCCGCCCGCGGTGAAATGTAGCGGGGGGCGGGGAATTGGTGACGGCGGGGGGCCGGGGCGGGGCAAGATTGGCGCGATGACTGACTATTCGATGCAGGATCCGGAGCGGCTGGCGGTGTATGGCCGGGCTCTCGATTACGCCGCCGCCGTGCGGGCGGCGCTCCGATATGAGGCGGTGAGATCGCATCGCGATGTGCAGTACCAGCTCGAGCGGAGCTCGGCATCTGTTCACGCGTCAATCGCGGAGGGCTGCCGATCCGGAAGCCGGCCTCAGTTCGCCCGGTATCTGCAGATCGCCATCGCGTCGGCGTCCGAGTCGCAGAGCCATCTGGCCTTCGCAAAACGACTGCGCGCAATTTTGCCCGAGGTGCACGACGCGCTTGCCGGTGAGACCATCGCTATTCGCCGCATGCTCATCGCGCTACAGCGGAGCGTTCGAACACAGCACGAGCAACAGGTCGCGCGCCAACGTCGCCAGACGAAATGAGGAGGGGTACGAAGACGACGGTCTCCGTACCCCTTCCCCGTACTCCCTACTTCGCCGTTACCGCAAGAACCACGGGGCCAACACCAGACTCACCACGCTCATCAACTTGATGAGAATGTTCATGGCCGGTCCGCTGGTGTCCTTGAACGGATCGCCCACCGTGTCACCCACGACCGCGGCCTTGTGCGGATCGGAGCCCTTACCGCCCAGAATGCCGCCTTCGATCATCTTCTTGGCGTTGTCCCACGCGCCACCGGCGTTGGCCATGAACAGGGCCATCATCACGCCCGTGACCGTGGCACCGGCCAGCAGGCCGCCCAGCGCCGTGACGCCGAGGAACTTGCCGACGAACACGGGAAGCAGGATCGCCACTAGGCCCGGCGCGATCATTTCACGGATCGCGGCCTTCGTGGAAATCTCGACGCAGCGGGCCGAGTCCGGCTTCACGCCCGGCTTGCCTTCGAGCAGGCCCGGGATTTCGCGGAACTGACGACGGACTTCTTCCACCATACCCTGCGCCGCACGACCCACCGCGGTCATCGTGGAGGCACCGACGTAGAACGGCACCACGCCGCCCACGAACATGCCGATCACGACCATCGGATCGATCAGGTTGAGTACCGTCAGGTTGACCGCCGAGGCGTAGGCGGAGAACAGCGCCAGCGCCGTGAGGGCCGCCGAGCCGATCGCGAAGCCCTTGCCGATCGCAGCCGTCGTGTTGCCGAGCGCGTCGAGGCCGTCGGTGATCTTGCGGACTTCCGGTCCGAGATGGCTCATCTCGGCGATACCACCGGCGTTGTCCGAGATCGGGCCGTAGGCGTCGACGGACATCGTGACACCGACCGTGGCCAGCATGCCCACCGAGGCGATGGCGATGCCGTAGAGGCCGGCCGAGGTGTACGACACCCAGATGGCCGCGCAGATGAGGATCACCGGCACGATGCAGCTTTCCATACCCACGGCGAGGCCGGCGATGATGTTCGTGGCCGGACCCGTCTTCGACGCTTCGGCGATGCGGCGCACCGGGCCGGCCGCCGTGTAGTACTCGGTCACGAGACCGATCGAGATGCCCGATACGGTACCGGCGATGACCGCGTAGAACGGTCCGAGCGCGGGGAGGGCCGCGCCCGCTTCGGTCATCATGTTCAACGGCACCATGTTCGTGATGAAGTACGCGAACACGAGAAACAAGCCGGCGGCGATGAACGTGACCAAGCGCAGCGCGTTGGCCGGATCACCCTTGGCCAGAATGCGCATCATGAAAATGCCGATCAGCGAGGCCACGAGTCCGGCCGCGGTGTACGCGACCGGGAGCAGCATTGCGTTCACACGCGTGGCTTCGGGGATCAGCACGCTGGTAGCCGCGAGGGCGATCGTGGCCACGATACCGCCCACGTAGCTCTCGAAGATGTCGGCGCCGAGTCCGGCCACGTCACCCACGTTGTCGCCGACGTTATCGGCGATCGTGGCCGGGTTGCGCGGATCGTCTTCCGGAATGCCCGCTTCGACCTTGCCCACCAGGTCGGCGCCGACGTCGGCCGCTTTCGTGTAAATGCCACCACCAACGCGCGCGAACAGCGCGATCGACGAGGCGCCCATGGCGAAGCCGGAGATGATTTCGGCGAAGAGCTTGGCGTTGTTCGTCATCTCGCCCTTGGCGAGGAAGGCGAACACGATCGCGATGCCGGCCAGTCCGAGCGACGCCACCGCGAGGCCCATAATCGAGCCACCGCCGAATGCCACGCGGAGTGCCGCGGCCTGGCCACTCGAGCGGGCGGCTTCCGCCGTCCGCACGTTGGCCGCCGTGGCGCCCTGCATGCCGATCCAGCCGCTAGCCACCGAGAGCAGACCGCCGATGACATAGGCGATGGCCGTCTTCACGCCGATCGCCCAGCCAAGCAGGCCGGCAACAATCAGCAGGAAGGGCAGCAGGACCACGTACTCGGCGCGCAAAAAGGCCATCGCGCCCACGTGGATTTCCCCGGCCAGATCCTGCATGGCCTGCGTGCCGGGGGAGAGACGGCGAATACCGCCGAAGGTCAGGAACGTCGCGATGAGGCCGACGACGCCAGCACCCAACGACAGAAGCGGAAGTTGGTCAAACATCGGGAGGAGTTGGAGGGGAGGAATGCTCGCGGACGCTACTGCTTGCAGACGCCGCGCGGGTCGAGCTTGGGCTGGTTCACGACAGGACGCCCGGCCCGGTTGCCCAGGTCCAGTGCCACGTCGGCGATCAGCTTCGCCACCCGCGTCATGTGCGGATAGTCGATGTACTGCGGCTCGTCGGTCAGTTGGTGATAGGCCGAGTGGCCGCCGGTGGTGAAGAACGTGACCGGGACGCCCCACTTGGCGTATTCGTAGTGGTCGCTGCGGCAGTAGATGTTCATCGGGTGGTCGTTCGCGTCCATGCCGTAGTCGAAGACCAGGTTGTGCTTCTTCGTCTTGTTCACGCTCTCCACCAGATCGCCGAGTTCGGTGGACAGGCGTCGCGAGCCGACCAGCTGCAAGTAATCGGGACCACCGCGCAGATCCTGACCTTCCTTGGAGGTGCCGGTCAGATCGGTGGCCGAGCCGCGGCCGACCATGTCGATGTTGAGCTGCGCCACGATCGAGTCACGTGAAACGGTACTGTGCTCGGTGAAGAACTTCGAGCCCCACAGGCCCTTCTCCTCGCCGACGTGCCACACGAAGAGCGTGGAGCGCTTCGGCTTGACCTTCATCGTGGACAGCAGCTCGGCGATCTCCTGCACGGCCACCGATCCCGAGCCATCGTCGTCGGCGCCGTTGAAGATGGAGTCGCGACGCGTGGGGCTCACCTTCCGCATCTCGGCCAACTCGGCGTTGATCTGCGAGAACTGGTCGGCGTTACCCATCTGGTCGTCGTTTTCGGCCCCGCCGGGGCGCACGATGCGGTTAAAGATCAGCACCGAGTCGTGATCGACCGCACGACGCGCCATGCCCACGTGATCGCTGTGCGCGCCCACGGCGACATACTGATTCTTGAGCTTCGGATCGCTGCCCGGCAGGATCGCGACGACGTTGCGCGCCGCGAACGGCGACGGCACCACATCGAGGACGGCTTTGATGTTCACGGTGGCACCGACGACACCGGCCTTGAGTTCGCTCGTCGGCAACGTGAACAGCTTCGACATCACATTGGCGCCGACGATCAGGCGTGGACCACCGAAGGCGGGATCGTCGACGAACGCGCCGGGGCGCAACACGTAGCCGACGTAGCCGGCGGCCTGCTGCGGCAGCACGAGCACGATGCCAGATGCGCCGGCGGGCACATCGACGTCCCCCTCGAGTGCCTGTTGCAGCGCCGACTGCGAGAGCGGCACCGTGAGCACGACGAGCTTGCCCGCCACCTGCTCGACCCGCATCAACGACTGCTCGCCCATGACCCCGCCGAACACCACCGGCGTGTCGGTAAACGTCATCGTGCTGCCGCTCTTGAAGCCCCACTCCTTGCCGAGCTCGAGCGATGCGCCGCCTGCGATGAACGACGACATCGGATCAACCTTCTTGCTCTTGAGCGGCAGCGTCTGGAAGAAGGTGCCGTTGTCACCGGCCGGCTGCAGGCCGAGGCGCTTGGCCTCGCGCGCCAGCAACTCGGTGGCCTTGAAGCTGCCCTCCGTGCCGGCATCACGACCCGTGAGCGAGTCGTCGGCAAAGATGTACAGCCGCGTCATCAGATCATCCGCGGTGATCGCGCCCTTGGTAGGGCGCGGCGCGAGCTTGAGGGGCAGGTCGGTGCGCGGTGCCGGCGCGGTGGCGACCGGCTGCGGCTTGGGCGCGTCCTGCGCGCTCACGAACGACGACAGCGCACCAGAGGCGATCGCCCCGACCATCAGGCGACGGCCGATCGACGCCGCG
>JBBARJ010000229.1:2312-5814 GCA_040399825.1 Gemmatimonas sp. | reverse complement strand
CGGCTGGGCGTGTGCTCGATGGCCATGGCTCTGCTGGAGCGTGAGGGGAATGGGTCGGGATCCGCTAAGAAACGCGTCCCTCACTGGCATCCGCAAGGACGTCACCACCGAGGTCGGCGGCCGACCGTCCGCCTTGGTCGGTCCAACCGGGTGCGAAATGGCACCTGGGAGTAGGAGCAGGCACTAGGTTGCAGAGGGCTGCGGCGGTGTGCGTCGCGCACAACCCGTCCTATCCCCCCGCCGAGGAGTCGCTCGATGTCCGATCAGAGCTCGTTTACCGCGGAGCATCGCTCGATTGAATGGGAGCTCGTCCACAAATACGAGGACCTGTCGCTTCCCGCGTCCGAGTGGAACGAGGCCACGCTCGCGGTGGTGGCGGGCTGGTATGCGAAGAACCTGCCGAGCGAGCAGGCCGAGGCGCGGTACGAAAAGGCCTACCATCGCAACCGCCGCCGGTTGTCCAACCGGCTGGATCCCGCGTCGGTCGACACGGCCGGCATCGAAAAGCTGGACGCCAGCTGGGAGTCGTTGCTGACGCGCGTGCTGCAGGCGAAGAAGTAGGGAGATGCCGGTGCGGGAACCCGCACACACGAAACCCCGCCGCGACCGAAGTCGTGACGGGGTTCTGTATTGCCCCTCTAGGAATCGAACCTAGAACCTTCTGAGGTTGGAGTGTCGCCCGACTCACTCCTTCCGCGTCGCGAGCCAGGCTCAACGTGCGAGTTCCGCGATGCGCTCGCGAATACGTACGAGCACGTTCGGCAGCCGCTGCGCATCCGGGAACGTCCCGTCAAGCACGTCGTCGAACCATGGCGCCACCAGCAGCATCCGGGCGGAGTCGGCGATGAAAGTGCGTACGTCCAGCGAGCGCGGCTGTAGCTCGCGCGCGAGGTCAGGGCGCCCCGCAATGAGCATCAAAAGGTCATCAAGATCACGACGCCATCAGTCGGGTCCACCGAAACGGCGGTGTCCATCACCAGCGGATACCACTGGTTGCTGAATCCGAGGATTTCTTCATCGAGTGGCATGGCGTCGAGCACCAGACCCTCAGTTGTGCGATAGCGGCACACCGGTGCGCCGGGTGATCGATCCACACGTTATCCGACCGCGTGCAGTCGCTGTGCGAACTCGTGATATGCATGTCGGGTGCGGCACTCAACGACGACATCGACGTCGTCGGTGGGACGCATGCGATGCAGGTCGCGGTCGGTGATGAAGAACGGCACCATCTGTCATGCCGCCGAGCCGAGCCGCTGCCGGAGATAGTCTCGGGCAAGCTGTCGTTCGCGCGCGCGCCCGGCGCGTAGCGCGTCTACCAGCGCGAGGAGCTCGTACAGGGCTGGATTCGCGGTTGCCGTGTACACGGCTCCCGCATACAGCGGTTCGATCGATTCACCGCGAACGCGCCCCTCTGCTGACGGCCAGACGTAGGCATTGGCCCCGGTGAAATCGACCGCGAGCGGCGGTGCGGCGTGCGCCGTGGGGATACCCCGCACCTCGGCTCCCGGCGTGGCTGCAAACGCGTACGGGACGCCGCCGAGCAGGAACTCGAGGAGCGCCTCCGTCTTCACTGCGCGCGAGCCCGCCCGAAGCAGCCGCGCGGCCTGCAGACGCCGTACGGCGTTGTGCGCCTCGCCATGCGAAATGCCCACGGCCGCCGCTAACTCCCGGTACGGCACGTCGGGTGTGAGCGAAAGCTGGAGGGCGACGGCGACATCAGCGGGCTTGAGCGTCATGACAGGCTTCATGTCCAGTGTTCATGAACAGTGGACAGAATCGTGTGTGACGTCAAGCGCGAGGGAGGCGTGATTGCACTTTCCGTCAACGGGCGCGCGATTCTGACGAGAGCGGGTCTGCAGTTAGTAACAGACGACGAGCCGCGCCACCGTCAGCCGTCTCGGGTTGTGCTGCGCTCCGAGTACCGCGCCGCCTCCCCAGAACGGCGGGTATATTTCTAGTATGTCACCGACCGTCCTGCGCGAAGGGCCCTTTCGCTTGTTCTTTTTTTCGCGCGAGGAACCCAGAATGCATGTGCATGTGTCCCACCCGGATGGCGAGGCCAAGTTCTGGCTTTCACCAGAAGTGATACTTGCTGACTCGGTCGGCCTCACGGGCCGCCAAGTGACTGACGCGCAGGACGTTGTCGAACGCCACACTGGAGAAATTCGCGATGCCTGGTTTCGCCACTTCGGCGCCTGAAGTCACGAACGTCTCGCGGCACGGCTTCTGGCTGTTGCTGGGCGACGAGGAACTCCTTGTGCGTTTCGAGGACTTCCCGTGGTTCCGGCAGGCCACCATCGGCGCGTTGACCAACGTAGAGTGTCCGAGCGCGGATCATCTCTACTGGCCACAGCTGGACGTGGATCTGTCCATCCGCTCGATCCGCGCGCCGGGAGATTTTCCCCTGGTTTCGAGGGTGTCCGAAGCACCCTCGACGAGCGCCTAACGCGGCATCCGCGGGACCGAACCAGGAATCCCGTCCATTGGCCGGCGAAAAACACAAACGCCGCCGTTCACGTAAGTGACGGCGGCGCTTGGTATTGCCCCTCTAGGAATCGAACCTAGAACCTTCTGAGTCAGAGTCAGACGCTCTGCCAATTGAGCTAAGGGGCAGCTGGCAACCAACGGGCCGAAACCCATTAGAACACCAAATATAGAAGACTCACGGCTGGACGGTAGTGCCCTCAAGGCTGGCCACATCCGACCCGAGTATCGCCAGCATCAGCGCGGCGACATCGACCTCGAGCGGCTCCGCGGCGCCCGGCGGGTTCCAAAGCAGCCGATCAGCACAGATCTCCGGTCGGTCCACGTCGGGCGTCCAGCGTTCGATCAGCTGCGAGTCGAGGTCGACCAGCCAACATTCGATCGCCGCGCGCTGGTACCGTGGCCGCTTTCGCAGGCGATCGGCGCGCGCCGTGCTCGACGACAAGACTTCGACCGCGAGATACGGCGGCGGCGGCGGCACCTCCCCGCGCACCACAGCGAGGCCAACCGGCGCAATCACGAGCACGTCCGGCTGCATCAGCGTAAACGGGTCGAGCACGACGTCGTACGGTGAGAACATCATCTCGCCCACACGCTGGCGCTTCACGTACGCACCGAGCATGAGCCCGAGCTCGGCGACCGCGCGCTGGTGCGCGAACTGCGGCATCGGGCTCACCAGCAGCTCCCCATCCACCGTCTCGTAGCGATGGTGCGGATCATCCGGCAATGCCCAGACGTCCTCCACCGACCAGCGACGCTCGTGCGCGATTGGCATGCCCATAGTTTGCTCGGCTCTCGGCGGTTTCCGCAACTCGGCGGCGAAATGTTCATGCCCTAACGTGCAACGGGGGCGACGGAACACCGTCACCCCCGTTACGCATGCGCCAGCCATCGAACTCAGGCGCGCTTCACTTCCTTCGCCCAGCTGTCCCGCATGCCCACGATCCGGTTGAACACCAGCTTCTCCGGCGTGCTGCTCTCCACCTCGCTCATGAAGTAGCCGGTGCGCTCGAACTGA
>JBBARJ010000229.1:0-2212 GCA_040399825.1 Gemmatimonas sp. | reverse complement strand
CTCCGGCGTGCTGCTCTCCACCTCGCTCATGAAGTAGCCGGTGCGCTCGAACTGATACCGCGACCCGATGGCATCATTGGCCACGCTGGGCTCGATCTTGGCGTCGGCAATCACCACCAGCGATTGCGGATTGAGCGTCGAGATGAAATCCTGCCCCTCGGGCACGGCATCGGGATCGGGCTGCGAAAACAGGCGATCGTACACGCGCACTTCGCACGACAATGCCTGCGCCGCACTCACCCAGTGAATGGTGCCCTGCACCTTCCGGCCATCGGGCGCCTGTCCGCTGCGCGTGGCGGGATCGTACGTGCAGCGCAGCTCGATCACTTCACCGGCGTCGTTCTTCACCACCTCGTTGCAGGTAATGAGATAGCCGAAGCGCAACCGCACTTCCTTCCCCGGCGCCAAGCGATAGAACTTCTTCGGCGGATCTTCCATGAAGTCGTCGCGATCCACGTACAGCTCGCGCGAAAACGGCATCGTGCGCGAACCCGTCTTCGGCACATCGTGCGGGAAGCTCGGCGCGTCGAGATCCTCGACCAAGTCTTCGGGATAGTTCGTGAGCACGACCTTGAGCGGGTTGAGCACACACAACACGCGCGGCACTTCCATGTTCAGGTCATTGCGCACCGCATGCTCGAACGCCGCGATCTCCACGCGCGCATCCTTTCGCGCCACGCCGATCGTTTCGCAAAACTCGCGAATGGCCTCCGGACGCACGCCACGACGACGCAGTCCCGCAATGGTGGGCATGCGCGGATCATCCCATCCCGTCACATGCCCTTCGTTCACCAGACGCAGCAGCTTGCGCTTACTGAGAATGGTGTAATCCAGCTCGAGCCGTGCGAACTCGATCTGCGTGGGCGGATTCTCGAACCCCGCTTCCTTCACCAGCCAGTCGTAGATCTCGCGGCTGTCCTTGAACTCCAGCGTGCACAACGAGCGCGTAATGCCCTCAATGGCGTCGCTTAGCCCGTGCGCAAAGTCATACAGCGGGTAGATGCACCAGTCATTGCCACGACGATAGTGATGCGCATGGCGGATGCGAATCAGCAGCGGATCGCGCATGATCATGTTGACGTGCGCCAGATCGATCTTCGCGCGCAGCACATGCGTGCCGTCGGCGAATTCGCCGGCGCGCATGCGACGCAGCAGGTCGAGATTTTCCGCGACCGAGCGATCGCGATACGGGCCCGGCGTGCCGGCCGACGTCACCGTGCCACGTCCCGCGCGGATCTCCTCTTCGTTCTGCGAATCGACGTACGCCTTGCCCTTCAGCACCAGCGATTCGGCGATCTCGTACAGCTGCTCGAAATAGTCCGACGCGTAGAAGAGGTTGTCCCACTGGAAGCCCAGCCACTGCACGTCACGCTGAATCGCTTCCACGTAACGCACGTCTTCCGTGGCCGGATTCGTGTCGTCGAAGCGCAGGTTACAGGTGCCGCCGAACTCCCGAGCGATGCCGAAGTTCAGGCAGATCGACTTCGCATGACCCATGTGCAGAAAGCCGTTCGGCTCGGGCGGGAAACGCGTGGCGGGCGCCCGGCCGAAGTGGCCGTTGGCGACGTCGTCGGCCACCAGTTCGCGGATGAAGTCGCGACGCGGGGCGGCGGTGGATTCAGAACCGTCTTCAGGAGCGGAGTCAGACACGGCGGATACCGAGGAGTGCAACGTTCAATGGGCGACGCGAGTCACGAAAAGTAATCGCGGGCGGAGGCTTGCCGTGCGGGGCAGGCAACCTGAGTGTTCTCGGGTGTACTGGAATCCCATGCGACGACTTCCTCGTTCTCGGACTATCGCGCTGGCCGTGACGGCTGCGCTCGCGCTCGGCGGCTGCCGGGCGGCGGTGCTGGCCTATGGGTCCAACGTCGCCGCCGCCAAGGCGAACGCCGATGCCTTTGGGGCAGCGCTCGAGGCGCG
The DNA here is from genome assembly GCA_040399825.1 of Gemmatimonas sp. Classification (GTDB taxonomy): domain Bacteria; phylum Gemmatimonadota; class Gemmatimonadetes; order Gemmatimonadales; family Gemmatimonadaceae; genus Gemmatimonas. The sequence goes on along the minus strand of JBBARJ010000229.1, from coordinate 292 downwards.
ATTTACGAATGTCACGCGGAATCCCAAATTCTCGGCAGCGCGTATGCGCATCGCCCGGTACGCGTTTGCCCCGTCGAAACTCGGCAACGACACCTCGCTGTGGACCGGCATGCGGACCACGCGCACCGGGGTCGACCGTGATCTCGAGATCCAGGGCGGACTGATCGGCGCGCAGTATGTCTTCGCAGCGCGGCGCAGCGTCCCGACGCCGGTGCGCACCGGCGATTCGCGACACCTGATCGAACTCGAGCAGCTCGCTGAGAGCGACTGGGCTTGGCGCGTTCAAAAAAAT
>JBBARJ010000228.1:0-5836 GCA_040399825.1 Gemmatimonas sp. | reverse complement strand
GCAGAGCACCACGCGCTGCCCTTGCAGCGTGTGCACGCTGGGGCCGAACATCGGGTGCGTGCCAACCACGCTGGCCGCCGTGGCCTCGAGCATGGCCTGCATGGGTGCTTCCTTGACGCTCGTGACGTCCATGAGCAGCGCCTCGGCGCGCACATGCGGACCAACGGCCCGGATAACGGCATCGGTGGCGTCAATCGGTACGCTGACCAACGTGACGTCGGCCACCGCCGCCGCTTCCTCGGCGCGCAGGTCGGTGTCGGTGTCGACGAGCAGGAGCCGATGGCCCAAGTCACCGAAGAGCCGCGCCATGACGCGGCCAATGCGGCCGTGGCCGCCGATGATCGCGATGGTGTAGGACGCGGCGTCCATCGGGACTTCGGCCCGGAGGGCGGCCTGATGATCACGACTCGACCGCATGAGCAACCGGAAGATTGACTCGATCTCCTCGCTGGGGAGCCCAAGTTCCCGGGCGCGCTCATGGCGGTCGCGGAGCAGCTCGCTCTCGCGACCCGTATCGCGAATCTTGAGCCCATGCTGACGCTTGTACGCGGCCACCTCCGCCACCAGCGCCATGCGCTTGGCCATGATCTGCAACAGGTCACGATCGAGTGCGTCGATCATGGCGCGCACAACCGGCAGCGGCCGCGGCGTATCAGCCATGCGCACGCCAATGGGCACGCGTCATGCCGTCACTCCGTGTCCCGCAGGGGCTCGAAACGAGAGTCATGATCGCGGGGCTCAGCGGGATCCATCTCATTGGAGTCATCCGTATGAACGTAGCGCAAACCCGGCGGTTCGTCACGGCCACGCCCGAGCCGGAGGCGAAGGTGATTGCGCCGCAGCGGGTACAGCAACTGCGACGGCACCAGCGAAAAGCAACGGCGAAAAGCAACAGCCAGAACACGGATCGCACCGATTACGCGGACAACAACACGGATAAGCAAACAGCGATTTTTTGCTTATCCGTGTTGGTTCTGTCTGGTCTGTGTCATCCGTGTTCTGGCTTTTGCTTTTGAATCTCACATGCTGGGCTGGTACCGCCCCCACACCTTCTCAAGCGTGTCGGCGATCTCGCCGACCGAGGCCCGCAGTCGCACGGCATCGATAATGCGCGGCATGAGTGGGGTGCGCGCACCGACATGCGCCGGCAGATACTCGGGCGCGATGTCGGCGATGGCCTGAAGCGCCGACTGGACGGCGCTGTTGTTGCGTGAGGCCTTCACCGCCTTCAAGCCGGCAACCTGTCCGACTTCGAGGGCGCTGAAATCGGGGGCCGGAATGATTGGCGGATCCTGACCGTCGCCGAAGCGATTCACACCCACCACGACCGTTTCACCCGCTTCCACGCGCAGCTGATATTCGTACGCACTGCGTCCGATTTCTTCCTGGAAAAACCCGGCGCGAAGGGCCGCGGCCGCGCCACCGAGCGCATCGACCTTGTCGAGCAATTCGAGTGCGCGCGCTTCGACGGCGTCGGTGAGCTGCTCGACGTACCAGCTGCCGGCGAGTGGGTCGGCGGTTTGCGCAACGCCGGACTCATACCCCACGATCTGCTGGGTGCGCAGCGCCAGCGTGGCCGCTTCGGCGGTGGGCAACGCCAGCGCTTCGTCGTAGCCGTTGGTGTGCAGGGACTGCGTGCCACCGAGCGTGGCAGCCAGCGCCTGCACCGTCACGCGCACCACGTTGTTGAGCGGCTGCTGCGCGGTGAGGGTGACACCGCCGGTCTGCGTGTGAAACCGCAGCTTGCAGCTGGCGTCATTCGCGCCGAAGCGCTCGCGCATGAGGCGCGCCCACAAGCGACGCGCTGCACGGAACTTGGCGACTTCCTCGAAGAGATCGCTGTGCGCGGCGAAGAAAAACGACAGGCGCGGCGCAAAGGCATCGACGGCGAGTCCGGTGTCGATGGCCTGCTGGACGTACGCGATGGCATCGGCGAAGGTGAACGCCACTTCCTGCACCGCCGTGGCGCCGGCTTCGCGAATGTGGTACCCCGAGATGGAGATCGGATTCCACTGCGGCACTTCGGCCGCGCAGAAGCGGAACATCTCGGCCGTGAGCGCGAGCGAGGGATCGGGCGGATAGATGTAGGTGCCGCGCGCGATGTATTCCTTGAGGATGTCATTCTGCACGGTGCCTGAGAGCGCCGAGCGCGCGATGCCGCGTTCTTCCGCGACCACGATGTACATCGCGAGCAACGTGGACGCCGTCGAGTTGATGGTCATCGACGACGAGACTTTATCGAGCGGAATGCCGTCGAGTAGCACGTGCATGTCGTCGACGGTATCGATGGCCACGCCGACGCGCCCGACCTCACCACTCGCGCGCGGCGAATCGGAGTCGATGCCCATCTGCGTGGGCAGGTCAAAGGCAACCGAGAGTCCGGTCTGCCCCGCTTCCAGCAGCAGGCGGAAGCGCTCGTTGGTCGCGCGCGCCGTGCCGAAGCCCGCGTACTGGCGCATCGTCCAGAGACGACCGCGGTACATCGTGGGCTGCACGCCGCGCGTGAAGGGAAACTGACCAGGATCGGCCAGATCACGCGCGTAATCCACGTGGACGTCGTCCGGACGGACGACGCCAGGGATCGGAATGCCGGAGGGGGAGAGTCGCTCGCTCATCCCCCCAATGTAGCGATCAGGACGCCGGTGTCGGAGCCGGTGTTGCGGGTCGCGTGCCACGCCGTTCGGAAATTCCCGGCGCGACGTACTGCGGCAACGGGAACTCGGCCACGGTTTCCACTTCGGCCTTGCTGCCAAGGTAGAGCGGGGTCCGCTCATGCAGCTCGGTGGGCTGCACATCGAGAATGCGGCCGTACCCGTTCGTGGCCAGCCCGCCCGCCTGCTCGGCGATGAAGGCCAACGGATTCGCCTCGTACAGCAGACGCAGCTTGCCCTTGGGCGACTTCGCGTTGGCGGGATAGCAGAACACGCCGCCGCCCAGCAGGTTGCGATGGAAGTCGGCCACGAGCGATCCCACGTAGCGCACGTTCAGCGGCGACCGCTGACCGTCCAGCCCGCGATAGCGACGCATGAGCGCGCGCGTTGGCTCCGGCCAATCCTGCTCATACGCATCGTTCACCGAGAGGTAGCGCGCCCGTTTGGGAATCTGGATGTTCGGATGCGACAACAGGAATTCACCGATCGAGGGATCGAGGGTGAATCCGTGCGCCCCCTGCCCCGTGGTGTACACCAGCATCGTGCTCGATCCGTAGATCACGTAGCCCGCGGCTACCTGACGACGACCCGGCTGCAACATGTCTTCCATCTCGCCGCGCGCACCGCGGGTGATCTTCTGATAGACCGAGAAGATGGTCCCCACCGGCACGTTCACATCGATGTTGGACGACCCGTCGAGTGGATCGAACAGCAGCACGTACTTACCAGCGCGGAACCCTTCCGGAATGTGGATGATGTCCGGCTCCTCTTCGGACGCCATCGCACACAACCGGCCACCGTGGTCGAACGCCTTGACGATGATCTCGTTCGAAATCACGTCGAGCTTCTGCTGCACCTCGCCCTGCACGTTCACGTCGCTGGTGGCGCCAAGGATGTCCGCGAGTCCGGCGCTTCGCACCTTGTTCGCAATCATTTTACCGGCGAGGGCCATGTCGTAGAGGATGCCGGACAATTCGCCGGTCGCCTCGGGGAACATGCGCTCCTGCTCGATGATGAAACGTTCGATCGTGACGACGGAGGTCGCAGTATGCCTGACCACGGTTCTACTCCTGGGGGGAGACGGGCGCGCAGGAGCGCAGCAACAGAGGTTCGCCCGTATTCCGGCAGGAATGGAGCGAGACGCAGAAAAGACGATTGACGCACGCGCCACGAAACGTCACGCGTACGCGGGGACGAGGTGTCGCGGCGTGCCGCGATTCCGGACCCCCGGTCGCGCACCGTGCAAACTCGCCTACGTAGGCAATCTCAGGCAAGAGCCGCGCCGCGCTATGGCCGCCCAATGGCTGAGCGGTCCGGGATACGCCACCGGTCGCCATGGGCGACGGCCTCGAGCCATTGGCCGTTCGTGGAAAGCACGACCGAGCCCTCGAGGTCCGAGCGGAGCAGCGGCACCTGCCGATCGGCGAATCGTTCGAGCACCTCGGGCGACGGGTGCCGGTAGCGGTTCCCGGCGCCCACCGACACCAGCCCCAGCAGCGGATCGACGGCGCGCACGAACGCCGCACCTGAGCTGGTGCGGCTGCCATGATGCCCCAACTTCAGCACGTCGGCCCGGAGCGCCTCGGCGGGGACGCGCGACAACAGCCAGGCTTCCTCGTCGCCTTCGGCGTCTCCCATGAACAGGAAGCGACGACGGCCGTACCCGACGCGGAGGACGACGGAGGTCTCGTTGGCGTCGTGCTGCGCCGCCGTCCAGCTGGAATCGGGAGCCAGTACGTCGATCGATACGCCGTCGAACTGCCAGTGTTGTCCGGGATGGACGCGGCGCCAGAGCTGGCCGCTTTCACGCAGGGCCGTCAACGCGCGGCGATACCCCGGACTCGACGTGACGAAGGACGGCTCCCACCATTGTCGTGGGGCCAGTGCGTGAATCACGCTCGCCGCCCCACCCACGTGGTCCTCATGGGCGTGCGACAGGATCATCAGCGCCACCGCCCCGCCACGGCGCTGCACATATGGCACCACGGCCCGGCGACCGGCGTCGCCACCATCCCACGACGGGCCCGCGTCGATGAGCACCCACCGGCCGCGTGGCGTCCGGAGCGCGAAGGCGTCACCCTGTCCGACATCGATCATGTGCACTTCGAGCACGCCCGGTCCCCCGCTCACCACGGGAAGCCAGAGCGCCGCGACCAGCGCCACCGCGGCCAGTCGCAGCCACGGGGCGATGCGGCGCGCGGCCGTGGCCCGTACCACCGCCGCCGAGGCGAGTCCAGCGCCGATGGCGGTGGGCAACGTGGGCGCGACCTGCACCACAGCGAACGGGATCGCGGCGGCCGCGGCGGCGATGTGATCGAGGAGCGCGATGGGGAGCGAGCTGGCGTCGGCGATGACCTGTGCCACCGGACCGAGCGGAGCCGCCAGGAGGGCGAGAAAGAGCGCCGGCTGCAGAAACGCGACGATGGGCCCCGCCAGAATATTCGTGACCGGCGCCACGACGCTCAGGCGGCCGAAGGTCCACGCAATGAGTGGTGCGGTGACGATCGTGGCGACGACGCCGGTGATCGTTTCCCGCACGAGCCAACGCGACGGGCCGCGACGGGTCACGAGCCAGCGCTGGCTTTGACGGAGGGCCCCGTCGCAGGCCCCCACGAGGCCGCCGCGCGACGGTGCCGGCCGCGAGAGGGCGTAGGGATGCCAGCGCCGCAGGATGGCTCTGGCAGCCACCAGCGCCGCCATACCGCTCACACTGAGCTGCCAACCGAGGTCGAGAACAACCAGCGGCTGAACCGTGGGAATCACGGCGCCCAGCGCCAGGGCGGTCCATTCGTGTAGCGGACGCTGGCACATGGTCGAGAGCATCACGGTCAGCAGCATGACGGCGCTGCGCACCGCGGGCGCCGGCGCCCCCAGCATCGCGACGTAGGCGAGAATAAGGGCGAGCGAGGCCGCCGCGCCCACCGTCGCCGGGAGTCGCATCGCCGCGGTAACCGTAAGCAATGCCGAGGCGATGATCGCCACGTGCATGCCCGACACCGACAGCAGGTGCACCAGCCCCGCGTCCGCAAACCGGTCGCGCACGGCGGTGGCGATACCGTCCTGATCGGCGATCACCAGCGCGCGCACAAGGGGCGCCCGCTCGCGGAACAGCCGATCGATGGTATCGCCGGCGCGTCCTCGGGCCGCCCGCAGCCAGTCACGCCCAGTCGGCGGGTGCACCGAGT
>JBBARJ010000227.1:3746-5878 GCA_040399825.1 Gemmatimonas sp. | reverse complement strand
AAGACGGGCCCCGAACTGCTCGCGGCGCTGCGCGGCTGATGGCCACCGCCGAGTTTGACCCGGGCGAGTCCTCGGCCAGGAAGACGACGCAGAAGACGGCACCGAAGGCCCCTCGCCCCACGTGGCTGCGCTGGGTTCGGGGCGTCGGATTTCTGGTGGCGGTCGGCGTCGTGGTGGGCGCGCCGTGGTGGGGCCCCCAAGTGCTTGAGCAACTCGACTACTTTCACGCACGTCGTGTGGTCTTCGAGGGCGTGCGGTACGCCCGTCCCACCGAGCTCCTGGCCCGACTCAAGGTGGACACCCTGCAATCGGTGTGGCAGCCGCTGGAGCCGCTGGCCGAGCGCGTCGGTGCGCATCCCATGGTGGCGTCGGTGGTGGTCGAGCGACAGCTCCCGGGAACGTTGCTCATCCGTGTCGTGGAGCGGGAGCCGGTGGCCTATGTTCCTCGCCGGGGACGGCTCGAACCGGCCGATGGGACCGGACGTCCGCTGCCCATCGACCCCGTGCGCTATCCCCTGGACGTACCCGTGGCCGCCTCCGCCGACAGCTCGCTCCTGCGCCTCTTGGACGGGCTGCGTAAGGACGCGCCGCGGCTGTATGCCCGGGTCTCCCACGGCGAGCGGGCTGGAACCGAGGAAATGCGCTTTAAATTGGGCGGCGTCACGGTGCGAACGACGCCCGACGTGACCGTAGCGCGCTTCAGGGACATATTACCTGTGGAAGCGGACCTCGCGCGGAATCATCTGCGTGCGGTGGAGCTTGACCTCCGCTTCCGTGACCAGGTGATCGCCAGACAGCCATGACTTCCGAACCCATTGTCGCCGCCCTCGATATCGGCACCGCCCACACCACCGCCATCGTCGCGGCTGTGCACGGCGATTTGCCGCGCACGCCGACGCTGCGCGTGCTCGGGGTCGGGCACACCCGCACGATGGGCCTGCGCCGCGGTGTCGTCTCCGACATCGAAGAGGCCACGCGCTCCATTCGGAAGGCCGTCGAGGAGGCGAGTCGCGTGGCCGGTGTCACGCCCGATTCGCTGTACGTCGGTATCGCCGGTGAACACGTGCGCGCGATGTGTTCCACCGGCGTCGTGGCGATCAGCGGCAATGAAATCATGCGCACCGACGTCGATCGCGTGAACGAAGTCGCGCGCGCGATGGCCATTCCGCAGGACCGCGAGCTGTTGCATGCGATCCCGCAGGAGTATCGCGTCGACAAGACCGATGGGATCCGCGATCCGGTCGGCATGATCGGCACCCGCCTCGAGACGGAGATGTATCTCGTCACGATCGGCAGCTCGCCCGCGATGAACCTGCGCAAGAGCATCGAACGTGCGGGCTACAAAACGCGCGAGCTTGTGCTTGAGCCGCTCGCCAGTGCGCTCGCCGTGCTCACCGAAGAAGAGAAGGAACTCGGCGTCATTCTGCTCGAACTCGGCGCTGGCACCACCGATCTCGCCGTGTTTCACGAGGGAAAGATCCGCCACCTCGGGACGATTCCGTACGGCGGCAACGCGGTCACCAGCGATCTCGTGCAGGGACTCGGCATCACGAACAATGATGCCGAACAGATCAAGGAAGCGTATGGCTGCGCCTACGAGCCGATGGTCGATTCCGAACAGGTGATCGCCATGCCGGCGTCGGCGTCGCACGGCGAGCGGCACATCTCGCGCGAACTGATGACGCACATCATCCATCAGCGCATGGACGAGATCTTCGACAAGGTGCAGCGCGAAGTGCAGACGGCGGGTTTCGCCGGCCGCTTGAATGCCGGCATCGTGCTCACCGGTGGTGGGGCGTCGCTCGAAGGCGTGAGCGAACTCGCCGCCGACGTGTTTGGCCTCGGCGTGCGCGTCGGTGTGCCGGGCGACAACGTGGGCGGCCTCGTAGAGCAGATCGCCGAGCCGCGCTTCGCCACGGCAGTGGGGCTGGCGCTGTACGGTGCGCATCGCGTGGCGCTGGGCGGTGTGATCGCGCGCCGCCCCTCGCTGACCGGCGCCGGCGTCGACAAGCTGGCCACGCGCGTGAAGACGTGGTTGCAGGACTGGTTCTAACGCAACAGCGAAGTAAGGGGTAAGGCGTACGGGGTACGGAGACGGGTGTCTCGGTGCCCCGTCGTCGCTTCCGATCTAC
>JBBARJ010000227.1:2201-3646 GCA_040399825.1 Gemmatimonas sp. | reverse complement strand
CTCGCTGCCCAGCAGCTCACGACCGAAGCGCGCGATCCCAATCAGAAGCAGGATCCGACGTTCGCGCAGAGCTATCAGGAATGGCTCGCCAATCCGAAGCATGGCAGTCCGCTGGTAGATCATCTGCCGCTGGTGGCGGGCATCCCGACGCCGCGCGATGTGCTGGGCTATCACGTCGGTGCGCCACGCAAGCTCACCTACTACGCCGATCAGCTGAAGTACTATCGCGCACTCGCGGCCGCGTCGCCGCGCGTGAAGATCGAAACCATCGGCCGCTCCGACGAAGGTCGTGAGCTCGTGGTGGTGTGGATCTCGTCCGACGCGAACATGCAGCGCCTCGATCAGAACCGGAAAAATCTCGCGAAGATTGCGGATCCGCGTGGCATGACCGAGGCTCAGGTCAAGGCGGTGCTGGCCGATACGAAGCCGCATTACCACTTCATGGGCGGTTTGCACAGCGGGGAAACCGGTCCGTCGGAAATGCTGATGGAACTGGCGTATCGTCTGGTGACCGAAACCTCACCGCTGGTGAATCAGATCCGCGAACAGCTGTACGTGTCGATGACGCCGGCCGCCGATGCCGACGGACGTGATCGCAACGTGGATTGGTTCTTCCGTGGACTCGACATGGCGGCCGCGATTCCGGCGCCGGCAATCACACCCGTCGTGACGCCGGCGCCGGCCGTCGCGGGTGATACGACCCGTCGCGCCCCGGTGGCGGCGCCCCGCGCGGGCGGCGGCGGCGGGGGCGGCGGCTTCGGTGGCGGCGCGGGGGTACCGTACTGGGGCAAGTACGTGTACCACGACAACAATCGCGACATCAACATCAAGCTCGTGCAGATGCGCGCGATCATCGAATGGTACTTCACGGCGTATCCGCCGATCATGCACGACCTGCATGAAGCGCAGCCGCTGCTGTACACGTATACCGGCGGCCCGCCGCAGAATCCGAATCTCGATCCGATCCTGTTCGCCGAGCTGCCGTGGTTCGGCAATTGGGAAATGGCGCAGATGACGAAGTGGGGCATGCCTGGTGTGTACACGCACGCCTTCATGGACGGGTGGTCGCCGGGCTATCTCGGCTCGGTGGCGTACAACCACAACGGTCTCATGAAGATGTACGAGACGCAGTCGGGACGTGACCTCGACAGCACGGCCATGGCGAATGCGCGCAAGGGCATCGCCAGCGGTGCGCCCGCACCCGGCGGCGGTCTTGGGGGACGCGCCGGTGCCGTGCCGACGGGTCGTGGTGGCGCGCAGGATCGCGAGTGGTATCGCGGCAATCCCATCGGCTTCAACGACATTGCCACCTTCACGCGTCGCTCGAATACGAACTACATGCAGACCGGCGTGCTCTCGGCGCTGCAGCTGGCGTCGATGTTCCCGGCGACCGTGCTCGAGAACTTCTACATCAAGACGCGCAACAGCATTGAAGAGGGCAAGGT
>JBBARJ010000227.1:0-2101 GCA_040399825.1 Gemmatimonas sp. | reverse complement strand
GACAGCGGCTGGTCGATGGGGCTCGCGATGGACGTCGACGTCGTCGAGATCGCCGACGCGAGCATCCTCAAGGCGGCCGTATCGCCGGTGGACAAGGTCGTGCTGAAGGGCAATACGCGCGGCAGTGGTAACGCGGCGATCGCCGTGGCGCACACCGGCTCGAACCACATGGTCACGCTGCGCTACCTGCTGCGGACGGTGCCGATGAAGGTGGCCGAGCAGCGCTTCGCCGCCGGCGACACCACGTTCCCGGCCGGTTCGTTCGTCGTCGACGGCAAGTACGCCGCGCGCGTGCGCACGCTGGTGGATTCGCTCGGGCTCACCGCCGCGATGCTGAGCAGTGCCCCGGCGGTTGCGATGCATGAGGCCGATGTCCCGCGGGTCGCGATCTATTCGCAGTGGAGTGGCACGCAGAATCTGGGCTGGTATCGTCTCACGTTCGACGAGTTCAAGATCCCGTTCGACTTGATCTACAAGGAGCGCGTGGTGCAGGGCAATCTGCGCCGCGACTATGACGTGATCCTGATGGCCGAGCAGAACATGAGCCGGCAGACTGTGATGCAGGCACCGGCGGCGCGTCCGCAGCCGTATCTCAAGAACGACAAGTACAAGTTCCTCGGCATGTACGGCGAGACCAAGGATCTCACCGGTGGCTTCGGTCAGCCCGGCGTCGATGCGGTCGCCGCGTTCCTCGCGTCGGGTGGTACGCTGATTTCGATCGGCGAGTCTGCGCGCCTGCCGATCGAGTTCGGGTGGGCGCGGACGGTCGACAAGACCACCGTGCCGGGACTCACGGCGCAGCGTCCCCTGGTGGAAGCCACCATCACGCGTCCCGAGCACCCGGTGTTCTACGGATTCGGCAAGACCGTGATTCCGGTGAAGTACGTGGGCGGCACGCCGTTCAAAGTCGGTATCGCCGACGAGGGCAACGTGCTCGCGCGCTACGTCGGTGGTGACAAGGCCGTACTGTCCGGCCTGATGACCGGCGCGGACTCGCTCAAGTCACGTCCCTTCGCCGTTGACGTCCCCGGCGCGGTGAAGGGCAACGGCCGCGTCCTCATGTTCGCGAACAACCCGATCTACCGGTGGCAGAACCACGGAGAGTTCAACATGGTGTTCAACAGCATCATCAATTGGAACGACGCCGGCGGTGCGGCGGAGAAGAAGCCGGCGGCCGCCACGGCACCGGCGGGACGATAACGTCGCGCTTGGCGCCGTCCCGTAGGAACTGATCACGCAGAGCGAAAGAGAAAAGGAGAACAGGAGGCGACCAGGCTAGGCGGCCAGGCCTCTTTTTCTCCTTTTCTCTTGATCAGTTCGAAATACTCCATTCACGAATGTCACAAGCCGTCGCCGTGAGGTGGATTGTGGATAAAATGGACCCCGTTTCGCGCCGCCCGACATCGTGACACATTCGTCCAACTTCAACGGATTGCGTGGGTTGCGCTGTACTCTCGAATGTGTATTCTAGGGAAGCGTTCGCATCATGCGGCATGATATTCCACATCCCTGAGAGTCCGTGCGCGGACCGCCGACGTCGGCGGAGCTCGCTGCAAAGGACTCGCGGCACCCCAGCCTGTCGCCGGGTTGCTGTGCGACCACCCTGAGCCCGTAAAGCCCCGTATGGAGCTCCCCCGCATGACCTTCGAGTTCGAAGAAAGCGCTCCCCAGAACGCCCGCATGAAGGTGGTGGGTGTCGGTGGCGGTGGCGGCAATGCCGTCAACCGAATGATCGAGGAGCACCTCGAGGGCGTCGAATTCATCTCGGTGAACACCGACGCGCAGGCGCTCATGAACTCCAAGGCCGATGTCAAGATTCAGATCGGCAAGAAGCTCACACGCGGACTCGGTGCCGGCGCTCGCCCCGAAATCGGACGGCAGGCCATCGACGAGAATCGCGAGGACACCAAGCGCGTGCTTGGCAACGCCGATCTCGTCTTCGTCACCTGCGGCATGGGCGGCGGGACCGGCACCGGTGCGGCGCCCGTCATCTGTGAACTCGCTCGCGAAGCCGGCGCACTGACGGTCGGGATCGTCACGCGGCCATTCCTGTTCGAAGGACGCAAGCGGATGCGCCAGGCGGAAGAAGGCATCGCCGAAA
>JBBARJ010000226.1:0-5994 GCA_040399825.1 Gemmatimonas sp. | reverse complement strand
TCTGGGCGATGGCCTTCGTGGAAATATCGCTCCACAACGGCATGGCATCGCGCGGATACACCGAGTGTAGTTCGATGGTGCGGCCGGCCGGCGCATAGCGGAACCCGGCGGCATCCCACACGAACGTCTTGCTGCTGGCCCACGCAAAGTCGCGCACGTTCTCGGCCGTGAAGCGCCACGTGATCGGGGCCGTTCCGGCCGGACGCGCGCCGGCAGTCGCCACTTCGTTGGGGCGCACGATGAACACCGACGTGTCGCCGGCCATCGCCGTGGCCAGGCGCGCGCGCTGCGTGGGCGTAAGCGTCTGTAACGGGTTTCGCAGCGTACCGGTGGAGCGCACGATGTGGTCGTGCGGCACCGTGATACTCACATCGTAATTGCCGAAGTTGAGATAGAACTCACCCTGGCCCAGGAACGGGTCGTTCTGCCAGCCGGTCACGTCGTCGTACACGGCGGCGCGCGGAAACCACTGCGCCACTTCGTAAATCCACCCGTCCTTCACCGGCTCGCGCACGCCGCGGCTGTTGTTGCCGCCCTCGGGCACCACGAACGACCAGTCGATGTCCACCACGGCCTTGCCGCCGGTGGGGATCGGCGTGTCGAGGTTCACCCGCATCTGGGTGCCGTTGATGATGTAACGCGCTGGCTTCGCCGTCTGTCCGTTCACCGAGACCAGTGCGACGCGCGTGATGTCGTAGCCGCCCAGGGGTTCTTCCTCGGGCAGCAAAAAGCGACGGGCCTGCGGGGACATCGTGGCCGGCAGCGCCGACTTCGTCATGTTGGCGCGGCTCGTCTTGGCTTCGATGTTCTGGTCGAGCTGGAACCACAGGTAGCCGAGTGGCTGCGGCGAGTTGTTGTGATATGTGATGCGCTCCGAGCCCTTCACCGAGTGCGCCGTGGTGTCGAGCGTGGTGCGGATCACGTAGTCCACCCGCTGCTGCCAGTAGCGCGCGCCCGGTGAGCCGGACGCATCACGGAAATCGTTAGGCGACGGCCATTCATCGAGCGCGCGGAACGACGACTTGTTGACCTTGCTGTTCGGCTCGGCGTTGAGCCACTGCTGCGCGGGCAAGGCGGTCGGCCGTATGGCCGGAACGATCAGCAATGCTACCGCAATCGCGCGGAGAGAGATTCGCATGCGAGGGACTGTGAAGGGGGTGGTCATGACCACGCGCCGAGGCGCTGGACCAGCAGCATGACCGCGAGACCACCGGTCACGCTCACCAGAATTTGTACCCACCGGCGACGCTGAAGTACCGCCGGAACGAGCGCGGCGCCTATGGTGACTACGACACACAGAATGACGAGCTGCCCGAGCTCGAGTCCGATGTTGAAGGCGAGCAGCGGACCGGCGATGCTCTCTTCGTCGCCGAGCAGTGCCCGGAGGTACGTCGAGAAGCCCAATCCGTGAATGAGGCCGAAGCACAGCGCCATGCCGTAGCGCGAGAGCGTGACCGGGTTCTCCGGGCGCTGCGGGGGGGCGGCGGTGTAGGCGCCGAGCGCCGTCGCCAGAATCGTGGCGGGGATCAACGTTTCCACGAGCTGCGACGACACTGACACCAGCCGCAGCGTGGCGAGGGCCAGCGTGATGCTGTGCCCCACGGTGAACGCCGTGACGAGGATGGCCAGACGGCGCCAGTCACGGATCCCGAAGGGAATGGCGAGCGCCGTGACGAACAGGATGTGATCGTACCCGGCCAGATCGGCGATATGCCGAAAGCCGAGTTCGAGGTAGAGGCGAAACTCGTCGAGCATGCGCTACGCTGGCGCGTTCAATAGTCCACCGGTCGTAGATACGATTCGCCGATGCCGGACTGGCTCACCAGCGCGGTGGCGGGCGGCCGACGCTTCCAGTGTGTGCCATTCAGGCGCTTCGACACGAGCGTGAGTTCATCGCTCTGGAAGCCCCGCGACCGCATGGCCTCGTGCGAGAAACCGTGCAGCATGCCGTTCAGGATTTCGTCGGCGCGCGCGTAGCTGATCCCGAGATCGCCTTCGTCGGTCTGGCCGGCGATGAGATCGGCCGTGGCCGGCTTGGTGATGATGATGTCGGGGACGCCCAGATGTCGGGCGAGTGCCCACACCTGCGTTTTGTAGAGATCCCCGATCGGGTTGATCGGCGGGGAGTCGTCGGCGTGCCACGTGAAGTAGCCGAACAGCCGCTCCGTCTTGTTCCCGGTGCCCAAGGGCAGGGCGCGATAGCGGGCCGAGAGGTCGAACAGCGCAATCATGCGGGTGCGCGCCATGATGTTGCCGCGACGCGAGGCGTCGGCGTCAGGTTCGGCGGTGAGATAGCCGTCCACGGCAGGGCTGATATCGACCGTGCGCGACTCGATGCCGAGTGCGTCAATCACGAGCTGGGCGTGATCGAGTGACTCGGCGCTCGAGGTGCGATACGGGAGGCGCACCCCGATCACGTTCTCGGGACCGACGGCGCGCGCGGCCAGAAATGCGGTGACGGCGGAGTCGACGCCGCCGGAGATGCCGATCACGACTTTCCCGAAGCCACGGCGCGTGAGTTCTGCGCGCAGGAAGCCGGTCAGCCACTCCTCTGTCATCTCGGCGTCGATGGCCAGCGGCGGCGGTCCACCGTGGTCACGTAGTTCGTGCCGGATAACGGGGAGTGATTCGGGAATGGCGCGCACAATCGAGTTGGCACGCTGCAGGGCCTCGGTGGGCACCGCGAATTCCCCGGTGCTGAAGCCTCTGGCCCCTCGTAGCAGATCGGCGGCGGCGGGTTCTGGTCCGTCGTACGACAATGACACTGGCGCGCCGTCGTGGACCCGCCGGATGTTGTCGAGCACGTGGGGCAGCGCCACGCGCATGGCGCTCAGCAGCGGCCCGTCGGCGCGGGCGCGGACGAGGTCATCGAGATCGATGGTGAGGGACAGGAACGACTCCTCCCACACCGGGGCGCGGCCACGCACGTCACCGCCGGGACCGACCAAGTGCGACGTGCCGAAAAAGCGCTTGCCGCCCTCGGAGCCGACCAGGTTGACGAAGCTGGTGTAGACGCCCTGTTCTTCGGCGATATCGCGAACGAGCCGTTCCCAGCGGGCCGCGCTGTACGGACCGGCGATGCCGTCGTCGCGCGGCCAGATGCCGCGGGCAGGGGCCGCCGACGACACGAATACCACCTGGGCGCCGTCGAGGGCGGCGATAGTGCCACTGATGGAGTGCCAAGCGTCTTCGCACACCAGAATGGCCGCCCGACCCCACGGGGTCTCGAACGCGCGGATGTCCGTGCCGCGTTCCACGAAGCGCTCTTCGTCGAATAGCCCGTAGGTGGGCAGGTAGTTCTTGCGGTGCACGTGCCGGATGACCGGCGGGCCGTCGTCGAGGCCGATGGTGAGGTAGGCCGCGCTGTTGTGCAGCGTGTCGCGCCAGCGCTCGTAGAAGCCGATTACGAGGTCCATCGCCACGCAGTCGATCCCGGCCGCCGCGCAGGCGGTGCGGTAGGCGTCGTCGAGATCGTACGCCAGCGCACCGGCTGTACAGGCGACCTCGCGGACGCCCCCTTCCACGAAGTAGCCCGACAGGGCCGTCTCGGGGAACTGCACGACCTGCGGGCGCGGGTCGAGAGTGGAGGCTTGCGCGCACAGCCGCCCGATACGGGCGAGGTTGGCGGCTACGTCGCCCTTGCGGGGGGCGAACTGGCAAAGAGCCAGCGTCAGCGGACGAATCGGTTCACCAGTCATGCATGCAAAGTAGGAGGATCGCCTCGGATCGCCTACGGTCCGGCGCGCGTTTCGGCGGCCGATCAGGGATGAACCGGCTTGCCGTTGCGCGTGTACAATTACCCCATGCGCTCTCTGCAATCCCGACACGGTCGTTCTCGCGTGACAGTCGCGTCCATGGTGTGTCTGCCCATTGTGTTTGCTCTCCTCCCGACTGGCATGGCCGCGCAGGCGGCGCCGGCCTCCACTGGCGAAGCGTGGCAAATCATCACGCCGGCGCAGGCCACGTTGGTGCTCGGGCGCGATGGCTCGCTGATCGGCGAGCTGGGACGCGAACGGCGGATCAATGTCGCGTTGCGCTCGCTTCCCAAGTACGTCGGGAATGCGTTCGTGGCCGTGGAAGACAAGCGCTTCTATCAGCACGACGGTGTCGACTTGGTCGGGGTGGCTGGTGCCATCAAGGACGCCGTTACCAAGGGCAACCTGCGCGGTGCCAGCACGATCACGCAGTTGCTGGTCGGCAACATGCACCCGGACCTGATCGACCGTCGGGATCTGTCGCCCGGACGCAAGCTGCGTGAGCAGCAGGCGGCGCGCGAAATGGAACGCCACTACACCAAGGAGCAGATCCTCGAGGCGTTCCTCAATCAGATCTCGTTCGGACGCGGCGCGTTCGGCATCGAGATGGCGGCGCGTCAGTTCTTCGGGAAAGGTGCGGCCGAGCTCACCTTGGCGGAGGCCGCGTCGCTGGCGTCGATGCCCAAGAGTCCCGTGCAGTACGATCCGGCCCGCTATCCCGATCGAAATCGCACGCGGCGCAACACGGTGCTCGCGCTGATGGCGGAGCAGGGGTACATCACGGCCGCGCAGTCGGCAGCGGCGCAGCGCGAGCCGGTGCGTACCGTGACGACCACACGTGGCACGGCGCCGTGGGTGGTCGACGTGGTGCGCGTGCAGGCCGAGCGGGCGGGCATCGCGGTCATGCAGGGGGGGTATCGCATTCACACCACGATCGACGCGGCGCTGCAGCGCGCGACGCAGCAGGCGCTGAGCAGTGGGCTTGATGAGATCGAGACGCGCCCGGGTTTTCGTGGTCAGCGGTGTGCCCGTTTGGCCGGTGATACGACGGCCGCCGTTGCGAAGACGGTGAAGGTGGACGCGTGTCTGGAAGGCGCGGCGGTGGTACTTGATCCGACCACCGGCGACGTTCGGGCGCTGGTGGGCGGGCGTGATTACGCGCGGAGCTCGTTCAATCGCGCCGTCGACGGCAACCGGCAGCCCGGGTCGAGCTTCAAGGCCTTCGTGTATGCGCAGAGCATCGCGCAGGGTCTCGCCGCCAACGCCATGGTGGCGGATACCGCGCTGCGCATCCGGCTCGACAACGGACAGACGTACAGCCCCGACAACGCCGACAACGCGTTCCTTGGCGCGCTCACGTTGCGTGAGGCGCTGACGAAGTCGCGCAATCCGGTGTCGGTGCAGCTCGCGCTCGCGGTGAGTATGGACTCGGTGATCGCGCTGGCGCGTCGCGCGGGTTTACGCTCGCCCATCTCGCCGTATCCCTCGAGTGCACTGGGCGCGAGTGTGGTGCAGCCCCTCGATTTCGTGGCGGCGTATGCGAGCTTCGACAACGGTGGCGTGGCCGTCGAGCCGCGCTTCGTGCAGCGCATCGAGGATCGCACCGGCCGCACGGTGTTCACGCCGCAGGTGGCGCCGGCGCGGCCGGCGATGGATCCGCGCGTGGCGTTCATTATGCGCGACATGCTGCAGGATGTGGTCACGCGCGGCACGGCGACGGCGCTGCGCAAGATCGTGCCGGCGCGCATCCCGGTGGCCGGCAAGACGGGCACCACGAACGACAACACCGATGTGTGGTTCGTGGGCATGACCCCGGAACTGGTGACCGGCGTGTGGCTCGGCTTCGACAAGCCGGCGATGATCTCGCCGGGCGCGGTGGGCGGCACGCTGGCGGCACCGATCGCGGGACAGATCATCGCGGCGGCGTATGGGAATCGCGCGAGTGGCGTGTGGACGCCGCCGCCGGGCGTGGTGCCGGTGGAACTCGATCGGGCCACTGGTCAGCCGTCGGATGCGAAGACGCCGACGGAGCGACGCTATGTGGAGTGGTTCATGGCGGGTACGGAGCCCGGAGCGCCGGTATGGCCGTGGAGCCTGTTTCGGTTAGGGCCGATCGGGTACTAGAGGGATGGGACTGATTCAGTAGACAGTGGTCAGAATGCTGGCATCAGACTGCTTATAGTGGTCAGAGTTCAGCCGCTGCAGTCCACCGTTTTGAGTGGGTTTGATTTGCTTCGTC
>JBBARJ010000225.1:0-5995 GCA_040399825.1 Gemmatimonas sp. | reverse complement strand
GTAGCGCGCCGGCACGATCTCCTTCACCTCGGCGATCAGCAGCATCAGGTGCTGCGGCTTGCCCACTGCGGGGCGATGGCCTGCGACCACTGCGCCACGCGCCTGGCGTTGATGGCGTCGCGCTGATCGACCGAAAACGCCCCTGGGATGGGGGGCGCGCCGGGCGAGGCCAGGTCTCGATCCGAGAAGTTTCTGTGGAGTCCTTGCGTGTCTGAAAAAGGGACGTTACAGTGTAGTCCCGGTACCGAAAAGACACTTCTATGCCTGCTGTCGCCACCGCTCTAGCCGCTGTTGGGCCAAGTACCCGCCACGCAGTCGTCTTTCCATCAGCGGCAGTTGCGGCCTGCTTGGCGCAGGAGTTGACCGAGGCGGTAAAGGCTACGGCCGCTGTCAAGGGAATTCCACTTCCGACCGCTCCGCTAGACATCGCCAAGGCGCCCTTTGAGGTCGATTCGTTAGTTGTGGTGTCGATCCTGTGTGCGGTGGAGCCGATCCTGGGAGTCGAGCTCTCAGAGCAGGTCGTCCGAACCGGCGGGTACCCCTCAGTGCAGGCCGCTATTGATCACCTCATGCCCCGTATCGAGGCCCAGTGGGCCGCGAAGATTGGAAGCTAGTTATGACACAAGTCGCAGCGCATACAGACAATGACCAACAGGAGCGGCGGCAGTTGGGCGACCGGCTGCGAGAGGCCCGCAAGTACATTGGGCTAAAGCAGGAAGAGGTCGCGACCTATCTCAAGATTCCGCGGACGGCCTTGACGGACATCGAAAGCGGCCAGCGGCGTGTTGAGGTGATCGAGCTTGCACGTCTTGCGAAGCTGTACAGGCAGCCGGTTTCCTTCTTCACAGGTGAGGACGACGCGTCATCGGGTCTTCCTATCGACGTCGCCCACCTTGCGCGCAAGGCTGCTGAACTCTCCCAGCAAGATCGGGACGAGCTCGGAAGGTTTGCAGAGTACCTGCGCGCTCGCTCACTCGCTGGTCAAAGCTGATTCATGGCGACGACCGGACATGCGGCGGCCGTGCGACAGGGCACCATGGCCGCCGCTCGCCTGCATCAGAAGCACGGTTGGCGCGAAGTCATCGAGGCGCAAGGCGGGAGCGTGGACGTCTTCGGAGCAATCCATGAGATCGAACTCCCGCTTCTGCTGCGTCCGCTGAAAGGACTTCTCGGGGCCTATCTGAGCGAGCCATCACCGGGAGTGCTTGTTACCACGCTGCGGCCCATGAGCGTTCAACGCTTTACCGCAGCGCACGAGCTCGGTCACTTTGCGATGCATCACCGGCCAAGTCTGGACGACGAAAATATTTTGCGTCGCATGCCATACGCGGGCCTGCCCGCAGCACCCGGGGAAGATCCTCCTCTAGCCGCCGCCGCAGGGTCAGATGGGGCGCAAGAGATCGAGGCTGACGCATTCGCGGTCGAGTTCATGATGCCTAGATGGTTGATCCACTGGCACGCGGCCAAGCACGGGTGGACGTCGAACCACTTCCGGCAACCAGGGTGCGTCTACCAACTCGCCCTCCGGGTCGGCGCGAGCTACGAAGCGACATGCTGGACGCTGGTTAGGCACGGATTGATCTCGCGCCCCGTCGCCCGCCAGCTATTGAGCGTCCAGCCAAGGGAGATCAAGACCGCTTTGTTGACCCCGTATCGACCCAACGACTACCGCGGCGATGTTTGGTTGCTGACCGAACGCGACGCGGCCACGCAAATCAACGGAAGTCGAAACGATCTTTTTGTGCTGAATCTCGAAGAACACAGTGGCGGTGGCTACTTGTGGGATTTCGACCAGCTCAAAGCGAGCGGCTTCGGGATCGTTCGCGACGAGGTGGAAGCGACTGACGCTCAGGGTGTTGGTGGCAACGTGGTGCGCAAGGTAACCGCAATGACCACCGAGCCGTACCGCGGCAGGATTTCGTTTGACGAGCGTCGCCCGTGGGAGCCCGACGAGCCCATCAGCTCGATCGAGTTTGACGTAGACATGACGGGACCAGAAGAGGAAGGGCTGTCCCGCGCCGAGCGCCGTAGCCTTCTAGAAGCGGCGTGAGCAAGATCACCGTCACCGTCGACCTGCGGTCGATGTTCGGTGCTGTCCGGAATCAAGGCTCACGGCCCACTTGCCTGGCGTTTGCGGCCAGTGACGCGCATGCAGGTCTGCGTCTGTGGTGGGCCCCGCTATCGTGCGAATTTGCCTTCTATCACGCGCAGCGAAGAGCTGGCCGGCTGCCAAATCAGGGCGCGCTGCTGTCCGCAACTTTGGAGGCACTGTGCGAGGATGGACAGCCCGAGGAAGTTGCCTGGCCGTACCTGGGAAAGCTACCCGTAGATTTCACAACTTGGGTACCGCCAGCGAACATCGGCGAAACGTTCACACGCGACGGATTGACGATCTCAGCGACGGTCGATGCCGCAATACAGGAGCTTAGTGGCGGGCGACCCGTGATCCTCTTGCTGCAGCTGTCCGCCGCGTTCTTCCGTCCTAGCATCAACGGTGTAGTCGACCCTGCGCATGGGGAGGTTCCTGAACCGGAGCGCCGCCACGCAGTCATTGCAGTTGGCCATGGGACAGTCGGCGGGCAGCGATCAATTCTGGTTCGTAACAGTTGGGGTGATCGTTGGGCGGCTGGAGGTTACGCCTGGCTCACCGAGGCATTCCTTGGACCACGCTTGTACGCTGCGGCGAAACTGACGGAGGAAGTTGATGTACTTGCCAGTTCCATCGCAGCCTGACTGCGCAAGCGCCTGGCGCGAAGCGGTTCGACTCGTTGACGGCAGGCCAGATCATGAGGCCTACAACGTCATCATCGACATCACAGACCCAACTGCTGGAGCAAACCGTCAAGATGCCCGGGTCGCCGTCGTCGACGAGTTTCTGGGCGGCTGCGGCAAGTCCATCGAGACCGTGGCGAACACGATCTTTCCGATCGGCCTCTACGCGGTGCACGGCGCACCAGCGCTGTTCGGTGTGTTTCACGACAAGGTACTGAAAAAAGTGCGGCGGAACGGACGTTGGTCCGGCTATTACTTCGAGCGCATGATCGATTTCCCCGTTCCGCATGGAGAACCGGCGAATCAACTTTGGGCGATCGTCGAGCGGATCCGGGATCCCCAGGTTCGCGCGCTCAACAAATTCGAGCTGTCGCTCTTCGACCCAATTCGTGATGTCGACAACTCTCCCTATGGAGGGCAGTGCCTCAGCTTCCTGAGCTTCAAGCTCATTCCCGGGGAGGAACGGACGCTGGCGCTGACCGCGATGTACCGGAACCACTTCTATGTCGAGAAGATGCTCGGGAATCTGATCGGACTCGGTCGGCTGATGGCGTTCGTCGGCCGGGAAACCGGCGTGCGTGTCGGTGCGCTGACGGTGATCTCTACGCACGCTCAGATCGATTTGCCGAAGCCCAGGCGTCGGTCGGACCTTTCAGCGATGCTCCAACGCTTTGATCAGATCGGTTCGCAAATCGCCGCTTGATCATGTGCGAACGGCAGTACGCCCTGAGTGGCCGATGCAGGCACTGAATCGATGCCATACAGCGCGCACAGAGCACCAACGAACTCAGACTGTCCGCCGTAACTCGGGTGTCGCACGACGTGCACCGGAAGTTCCAGCGCTGACAAAGCTTGTCCCGCGTCGCGTCCTATTGCCACGATCCGTTCGGGCCGGATCATGTCGACCAGGGCCAAGAGCAGCGGCCAAGTTCGATCGCGTTCGCTTCGTGTGTGACACCGATTGGACAACGGGTCGTTCGTGTCGTGGGGGTGCAGCGGAAAGACATTCCACAGGAAGACGGGCTGTTTCAGGTGGGATAGCACCCGCCACACCACGGCGGCGGTTCGTTCCGCAACCACAGGGCCGTTGGTCGCCCGTTCGAGACTGATTCCTCCCATCATTGCTGCCGCGGAAGCGAGATGGACTTCGTCGGTAAGTGCGACGCCCGTTCGGCGCCCACCGCGGTAGCCTAGGTCGCGGGCGACCCAAATAGTGTCTACGCCACGGTCAAGTGATGCCTCGAGGCAGCGGCGCAGATTTTTGCGACGTACGGTGGCCGCGTTGGGCCGGTCGTGAAGAGGACAGTTGTCGCGATAGGGATTGAAAACGCCGGGCAGATTAACTTCAGCCAGAGCGTCGATGAAGGCGCGCGGCGTCACGACAAGGCTCCAATCGATAGACGGCGATTGTTCATGTCGATGCGCAACCGGCCTTGTCTATGCTTGCGTAGAAAGCGGAACGCCTCATAGCCCTGCAGGATCGCTTCTTCCCATGTCCAGAGAGGGCACTGGTCTACCTCGTACCCACCAACGAATTGACGAACGTGCTTGAGCAGGTCAAAGGAGAGCTGACCGGGTTGAATCCGATCGAATAAGTCCAACTTGCTTGCCCGGCTGAAGATCCAGGTGGTTATTCCCTCTTCAATGAGGATCGCACGAGCACCATCTTGCACTTCATCGACCATGGGGTCGCTCTTTCGCTTGAGGCGAAGGAGTGAACGGACTACTGGCGACCAAGTGAGCACCGCCACGTGGGCGAAATGAAAGACGTCATGGAACCGGTAGTCGTCGGCTTCTATGGCGTTATCGGTCAGGCGGTCGCCAATGTTCACACCGTTGCAGCGCTGAAAGACATATGTCTGGCCGCGAACTTGGCGCTCGAAGATGTCGATCTCAAGTTCCCTTGGAAGCTGCTCGTCTGCGACCGCACCGGCGTCCAGCGGCTCGGGGTGTACTCGCAAGCGGGGCCAGCGGTCGAAGATCTTTGCCAGGTTCTTCACCGCGGCCGCTTCCAAGGTAACTCCAGCTTCGTTGGCTGCTTGAATCAAAGTGCGTGTGATGGCGATCAGGCGGTCGCTGAGTACGGCGCGATTGCTCAAGCTGGCTGCAAGCTGGTCAGTCATAAGCAGTCCCACTTCGCCCGCGAGTCGCAGCAGGGTGTTCTCGAAGGCCGAACTTGGTCCAGACTGCCGTTGCATGATGGCAGGCTGAAGTGAAGCAATCGACAGCGTCTCGTGCCCGTTCACTCCGCTGTTCGAAACTGCGGCAGCCATGATCTCTTCAAGGGCGAGGCCACCGCGCGCTGCTACAGCGGTGACATACCAAAGGACATCTCCCAGCTCTTCGACGACGGCCTCTGCATAGCCAATGTACGACGCACGGTCGCGTTGCTTCTTCTTGACCTCGCTGAGCAGGCTGCCGGTCTCGCCAAACAGCCCCAAGAGCGGGAACGAGAGCGATGCCCCGTCGCTACGCTGGTCCGTCGTGAGTGCCTGTTCCGCGTAGGCTGCAACGGTGAGCGGGCTGAAGTCATCTTCGTTGGTAGTCATTAGGGCTCAGATAGGTTGCCGGACAGTCCAGTCGGTTTTGGGCGCAGACGTTGCGCGGTCGATCAGGCATCGCTGGTCAACGCCATGACGTAGGGTTCCATCGTGGCCCACACGCCTCCGGTTTCGGCCTCGCGAGCGATCTCCGCAGGCGTGGCCTTGCGCTGGCGCAGCGCCTGGCGCAGGCCCTCGATGGCCAGCGCATCGCCCACCGTTCGACGGTAGCGGAACAGGTCGGCGACCGTCTTGGCCACGCCGAACACTGGCACGGACGTTCCGGCGATCTTCTTGCGCTCGACGCTGCGTCGCAGAAGCTCGTCCGAGAACCGGGCGATGCGCATCGGCGGGTAGGTAAGTCGAGGGCGCCAGTCCTTGCGTCCGATGGCGATCCAGACCGTCGGCGGCATCTGGTCAGTGAGACCGTGGAACGCTAGCGCCGAGGTCAGGCAGATGACGCCTTTGGGCACCATCCGAGCCGCTTCGGCCAGCGACTGCTGCGTATCGAGCGCGGCATTGGGAAGCTGGTAAAGCCCTCGGGCGAGGCGCACGACTTCGCCGGCGCGCTCCATGCGGCCGACCGTGGTGGCAGTGATGCCCGCCTCGCTGAACTCCGCGAGTCGCGTCAACCCCCGCCGCTTGAGCAGCGCCAGCGCCTGGGAGCGCTGAGTGGAGTTGTC